>DALYHW010000058.1:0-14500 GCA_031970695.1 Hylemonella sp. | reverse complement strand
GGCGGGCGATTTCGCCGGTTTCCATGGTGACCGTGTGCTGGCCCCACTGGAAGGTCTTGGTGACTTTGTTGAACATGCTCATGTGAGTTCTCCTGTTCGTTGTCGGGGAGGACAGTGCCGCCTCCCCTTGCGGCCCGGAGCCCGCATCACAGAACACGATGCCATTCCAGAGAGCGCCGGGGGTCGACCCCGATTTCCTTTGGAATGACACAGCTTCGCTCTGTTTTTGCCTGCTCCGAAGTGCAAAGCGCCTGAGCCAGTCGAGCTAACTCAGGCGCCTTGATTCATGTGCGGTACACGCTTACTTGCGCAGACCCAGCTTGGTGATCAGCGCGGTGTAGCGGTCGGCATCCTTGGACTTGAGGTAGTCCAGCAGTTTGCGGCGACGGCTCACCATGCGCAGCAGGCCACGGCGACCGTGGTGGTCCTTGGCGTGCGTCTTGAAGTGGGGGGTCAGCTCGTTGATGCGTGCGGTCAGCAGGGCGACCTGGACTTCCGGGCTGCCGGTGTCGTTGGCGGCGCGGGCGTTGGCCTTGACAACTTCGGCCTTGACGCTGGATGCGATCATTTCAATCTTCCTGTAATGCGGGACGCTTTTCGGTCGCATCACCAGACGGATGCAACCGGGACGTCCCAGGTTTAACAACTTGCGCCGGTGGCTGGAACTGCTGCCGGCGTGCGCCTTGTGGCCGGATCCCGGCCGCAAAACCTGCGAATTATAGCCCAATCCCTGGAACGATA
Source organism: Hylemonella sp. (assembly GCA_031970695.1). Classification (GTDB taxonomy): domain Bacteria; phylum Pseudomonadota; class Gammaproteobacteria; order Burkholderiales; family Burkholderiaceae_C; genus Hylemonella. The sequence goes on along the minus strand of DALYHW010000058.1, from coordinate 13,759 downwards.
GTAGCTACTTACGTCCCAGCCAGCCGCGCAGCCGCTCCACGCCTTGAACCAGCCGCTGCGGGTCTTTCGAAGCGAAGCACCAGCGCAGCCAGCCCGCCGACTCCGGGGCAAAGGCCTCGCCCGGCGCCAGGCCCAGCCCGGCCTCGCGCACCAGGCGCTTGGCAGATTGCCCCCCGTCCGGGTGGCCATCCAGCCGGAAAAACGCGTACATGCCAGCCTTCGGCGCGGCCGACTCCACGCCGGGCACGGCCTGAAGCAGCGGCAACAGCGTGTCACGCCCCGCCTTGAGCTGGGCTACCACACGGGGCGTGATTTCGGACGCCCGCTGCAGCGCGGCCACCGCCGCCCGCTGGGTGAAGACGCTGGCGCAGGAGGTGTTGAATTCGATCAGCTTGCCCACGTCATGGGTGATGGCCGGCGGCAGCACAAGCCAGCCCAGGCGCCAGCCCGTCATGAGAAAGGCCTTGGAGAAGCTGCCCACAACCACCAGCCGGTCTTCGGACGAGGCGATGTCCAGGAAACTCGGCGCGCAGCCATTCGCCTGGTCGATCTCGTAATACAGCTGCGAATACACCTCGTCCGCCAGGATCCAGGTCCCTGTGCTGCGGCAGTGGTCCAGGATGCGCTGCTGCTCTGCGCGCGTGAGGGTCCAGCCGGTCGGGTTGCCCGGCGCATTGAGCACCAGCAGTTTGGTGGCCGGCGTCACCGCAGCCAGCAGGGCTTCCAGGTCCAGCGTCCAGGCACCCGCCAAAGGGCGCAACGCCACCGGCTTGAGGCGCGCCCCCAGGATGCGCGGCTGCGCCGTCAGGTTGGGCCACACGGGCGTCACGATGGCCACCTCGTCGCCCGCCTCCAGCAGGGCCTGCATGGCGACCATGAGTGCGTTGACACCGCCGGAGGTGACGGCGATCCGGTCGGACGCCACCGTCCCGTGCAGACCGCTCAGATGCAGGGCAATGGCCGCGCGCAATTCGGGCAGGCCCAGGTTGTGGCTGTAGAAGGTCTCACCCTTCTGCAATGAGTCGATGGCCGCCTGGCGCACGAACTCGGGGGTAACCTCATCGCCCTCACCAAACCAGAAGGCCAGCACGTCGCTGCGCGCCAGGCCGGCATTGGCCACTTCACGGATCTTGGATTCTTCGAGGTCGAGGATGATTTGGCGCATGCGGAACTAAGAGCAAGAAGCAAGCCAGGGATTGTGCCGCTTCGCCGTGTCGCGCGCGACGTGAGCAAATAGTGTCGGGTGAAAACGTTTCAAGCCCGGCCTCGCAAAAATTTCCTGCCCCTGCGGGGCCTTGAAAACCTTGCGCCTGATGCCCAGCTATTTCCTGCGGCCGGCAGTGCCAGTGCACACCGGGCCACCGATCAACGCTTAAGGAGTAGACCATGCTGTTCGTCCCCGTCATCCGCCGTTCCGCCTTCAACCCCTCGCTGCGCGCCTTTGACCGCTTCTTCACCGACAGCGCCCCCGCCGCCCCGGCCGCAGCCGAGGACCAGCCGCTGGAGCTGAGCTTCGACGTGCCTGGCGTCAGCCGCGAACAACTGTCCATCGGCATCGAGAGCAACGTCATCCGCATCGAAACCCTGCCCGAAGCCAAGCGCCAGTACAAGGCCGCCTACGAACTGCCGCAGGACATTGACGTGAGCAAGAGCGAAGCCAAGCTGGAAAACGGCGTGCTGACGCTCAAGCTGGCCAAGGTGCAACCCGAGAGCAAGGCGGTGAAGCTGGCGATCAACTGACCTCGCCGTCTCCAAGAAAAAAGGGCCGCGAAATTCGCGGCCCTTTTTCGTTGCACGGTCAAACCGACTGACTGATCGTATCCAGCGGCCAGCGCGGCTTGACCTCGAAGGTGTAGGCGCGCGTCGCTTCCTGCTGGCCAGCCTGCAGGCGCATGGCGGCGGCCATGGCGATCATGGCGCCATTGTCGGTGCACAGGTGCAGTTCGGGGTAGTGCACGCGCACCTTGCGCTTGGCGCATTGGGCGTTGAGCTGCTCACGCAGCAGCTTGTTGGCCCCCACGCCACCGGCCACGACCAGGCGCTTCATGCCGGTCTGGTCCAGCGCGGCCAGTGACTTCTTGACCAGCACTTCCACGATGGTGGCCTGTGTGGACGCTGCGAGGTCGGCTTTGCGCGCCTCCAGTTCGTGGCCTAGCCGTTGGGCCTGTGTCAGCACGGCAGTCTTGAGGCCAGCGAAAGAGAAGTCCAGATTGCCGCTGTGCAGCAGCGGGCGCGGCAGCTTGAACGCCGCGCTGTCGCCCTGCTCGGCCAGCCGGGCCAGCACCGGGCCACCGGGATAAGGCAGGCCCAGGAGCTTGGCCGATTTGTCGAAGGCTTCGCCGGCCGCGTCGTCGATGGTCTCACCGAGGATCTCGTAGCGCCCCACCCCGTCCACGCGCATCAGCTGCGTATGGCCGCCGGAGACCAGCAGGGCCACAAACGGAAATTCGGGCGGATCGGCGCTGAGAAAGGGCGAGAGCAGGTGGCCTTCGAGGTGGTGCACGCCCAGCACGGGCTTGCCCAGCGCTGCACCCAACGCACAGGCCACACCAGCGCCCACCAGCAGCGCGCCGGCCAAACCGGGGCCGCGCGTGTAGGCCACCACGTCGACGTCTTGCAGCGACTTGCCCGCCTCTTCCATGACCTTGCTCGTGAGTGGCAGCACACGCCGAATGTGGTCGCGGCTCGCCAGCTCGGGCACCACGCCACCGTAGGCCTGGTGCATCTCGATCTGGCTGTAGAGCGCGTGCGCCAGCAGCCGAGGCACGCCGCTGCCCAGCGACTCAACCAAGGCCACGCCGGTTTCGTCGCAGGATGATTCGATGCCGAGGATCAGGGGCGCAGCGTCAGACATAAGGCTGCAAGTCTACGTGATGCCCTTGCATCCGGATACAAATCGTCGCACGTCGCCAGCGATGCGCTCGATAAAATCCCGGCTCCAATGGCATGGCGGACCGAGTTTTCGCTGTCACCAGCTCTCCTTCCGCATGAACCGTCTTTCTGCCCGAATCTCCCTCCTTCTTTCCGCTCTCGCCCTGCTGCTGCCCACAACCACGCTGGCAGCGTGCAGCAACGAGGACTCCATGCCCGCCGAGGCCTGCCGCCATGTACGCCAGCTGTGGGACGAAGGAGGGCACGACCTGTACGTTCCGCTGCACACCCACCACCTGCGCTCGGCCTATTCCGAGGAACAGATCGCCCGTTTCAACGAAACGCCCTGGGGCCTGGGCTACGGCCGCAGCCGCATCAAGGATGACCGTTGGGAAAGTCTCTACGCCATGGTCTTCCAGGATTCCAACAACAAACCCGAGCCCATGATCGGCTATGGCTACCAGTGGTTATGGGGCAATCCCCAGAGCCTGCGTGCGGGGCTGGGCTACACCTTGCTCGTCACGGCGCGCAACGACATTGCCAACTACGCACCGCTGCCCGGCATCCTGCCCATCGGCTCTGTGCAATACGGCAGGGTGTCCCTGAACACCGCCTACGTGCCCGGCGGTCGAGGATTCGGCAATATCCTCTTCTTCTGGTCGCGGATCGAACTCTGAACGCAGGGTGCGCCAAGCACCCTCAGGCCATCACGAGTCCGCCGTCGACAAACAGGATCTGCCCGGTCACAAAGCGGCTCCAGTCTGACGCGAGGAACAGCACCGGCCCGGCCACGTCCTCCGGCCGCGCGATGCGACGCAGCGGCGTTTGCGCGACGATGGCTTCCTTCACATCCTCCTTGGTCGTACGGCTCGCATCGGTGGGATAGACCAGGCCCGGCGCCACGCAATTGACGCGTATGCCCAACGGGCCCAGTTCAGCCGCCAGGTTGCGGCTGAAGCCCACCAGCGCCGACTTGGCAGTGGCGTAGTCGTGGTAGGCCACCACCGGCCGCTCGACCAGGTCGGTCGCCATGTTGACGATGCAACCCTGCGCCCGCTGGCGCATGCCGGGGAGCACGGCCTGAACCACGTTGTAGGTGGCGTGCACAGCACCGTCGATCTGGGCCTGGTAGTCGGCCCATTCCGTTTCCCAGAAGCGCTTGCGCTGCTGCGGGTCGAAACGATATGGCGCGAACGCGTTGTTCACCAGCACGTCAATGCGCCCCAGCTCCACGAGCACCTGAGCCACCATCGCCTGCACCTGGGCCGGGTCGTTGACGTCGGCACGCAGGGCCCAGGCATCGCCGCCCGTTGCGGCACCGGCGGCCTTGCACTGCGCCACCACGGCTTCGGCCGCGGCCTCGTTGCGCAGGTAGTTCACCACCACAAAACCGCCTTCCGCCGCGAAGGCCTGCGCGATGGCCGCACCGATGCCGCGGCTGGCACCGGTGACAAGGATGACCTTGCCCTGGAAGTTCATGTCGGACTCCGTTTTACGGGCGACCCGGCAGCAGGTCCTGGCTGACCACCGCCTTCATGTCGGGTTCGCGCTCGATCAGGCCGATCTGCTTCCACGCCCGGGCTCCCTTTTGCAGCGTGTCGACGTCGATGGCACCCAGCCCTTTCTGCCGTGTGAGCGGCGACACGCTGGTCGCATTGCGCAGCTTGATGACCTCCAGGTTGACGGATTCATTCTGGCCATTGATGGCGCGCCTGACAGCCAGCTTCGCCGCTTCCTGCGGCTGGTCCATCATCCATTGCGCGCTGTCGCGGTAGGCTGCCAGGAAGCGCCGCAGGACATCCTTCTTCTGCTGGTACGTTTCCTCGCGCACCACGAACAGGTCGCTGGAGAGGTTGAGCGAATCGCGCACCTCCATCACGTTCACGTCGCCGACGCCCTTGGCCCGCGCCACCAGCAGGCCGGTGTCGGTAGCGGCCGTCGCGTCGACCTGCCCCTGTATCAGCGGTGCAAAGATCAGCAGGCCGGTGACAACGATGGTGACGTCCCGGGTGCTCAGTCCCGCCTGGTTGAGCAGCAGCTGCAGGTTGGCCAGGGTGCCGCTGGAGAGGCTGTAGACGCCGACTTTCTTGCCCTTGAGGTCGGCGGGTTTCGTGATGTTCGCGCTCTTGAGCGAGACCACGTTGAACACGTTCTGCGGATAGATGTCGTAGATGGCGCGCAGCTTCGCGCCCTTGTCCAGCGCCGCATACAGGGAGCCGGGGTCGGTGAACGCCACGTCGGCCTGGCCGCTGAGCAGGTTGCGGATGGCATCGCCGCCGCCCGCACCGGGCATGTAGACCAGGTCGATGCCACGGGCACGGAAGAAGCCCTTGTCGGGCTCGACCAGCAGGTTGGTCACTTCCGAGATCGGCCCGCCCCAGCTGGCGATGGTGACTTTGTCGAGCTTGCCGTCCTGGGCGCCGGCCGGGGATCCGAGCACGGCCAGCATGGCCAGTGCCACCAGCGCGCGCAGTGTGTGTCGTTTCATAGTGTCGTCCTCGTCAATCGGAAGGTTGGGAATAGGGTCGCAGCAGGACCTGTTCGAGCAGCAGCGCCGCCTCGTACAGCAGCAGGCCGATGGCGGTGATCACCACCAGCACGGCGAACATCAGCGGTGTGTCCATCGATCCCTGGGCTGCGATGATGAGCGCGCCCAGCCCCTGGCTGGCCCCGACGAACTCACCCACCACCGCGCCCACGAGGGCCAGCACCACCGCCACACGCAGGCCGGCCAGGATCGCGGGCAGGCCCGCGGGCACCTTGAGCCGCCAGAGGGTCTGCCAGCGTGTGGCACCCAGCATGCGGAACAGCTCGAGCCGCGCGCTGTCGGCCTGGGCGATCGCCATCATGGTGTTTTCCAGCAAGGGGAAGAAGCAGATCAGCGCCGTGATGACCACGGTGGGTACGGTGCCAAAGCCGAACCAGACGATGAAAAGCGGCACGAGCGCGAGCTTCGGGATCACCTGGCTGGTCACCACATACGGCATGAGCACGCGGCGCAGCGCCCCCGCCTCGCCCAGCACCACCCCGCCGGCAAAGCCCAGCGCCACCCCCAGCATCAGGCCCAGCGCAAGTTCAAGCAGGGTCTGCAACAGGTGCGGCCACAGATAGCCGGTAGCCAGCGCGCGCCAGAGCGCGGCCGCTACCACACTGGGCGCCGGCAGCACGAGGGCCGAGAAGTGAAAGGCCTGCACCGACCATTCCCAGGCCAGCAGCAGGATCAGCAGCAGCACGGCCGCCATGGCACGCGGATACCGGGTCACGCCGCCACCTCTTCATCCATGGCTTGGCGCAGGTCGGCGCAGATGGCATTGAAGGCGGCGCTGTAGCGCACGTCCTGCGTGCGCGGGCGCGGCAGCTCGACGCGGATGTCGTGCCGGATGTGCCCGGCGCTCATCACGGCCACGCGATCGGCCAGGTACACGGCCTCGCCGATGTCGTGCGTGACAAAAAAGACCGAGGTGCCGCGCGCACGGCAGATGCGCTGCAGCTCGTCCTGCAACTCCTCGCGTGTAATGGCATCCAGCGCAGCAAACGGCTCGTCCATCAACAGGATGGGCGGCTGCGGCAGCAGTGCACGCGCAATGGCCACGCGGCTTTGCTGACCGCCGGAGAGCTGGCGCGGATAGTGCGCGCGGTACGCCCCCAGGCCCAGCTGCTGCAAAAGCTGCCCGGCGCGCGCGACGTCGTCCGCCGTGGGGGCCCGCTGCAGGCTCAGCGGCAGCAACACGTTGTCGAGGACGGTCGCCCAGTCCAGCAACGTGGGCTGCTGGAACACGAACCCCATGCCCGGTCCGGGCGACGTCACCGGCCGGCCCTGCACCAGCACCTGCCCCGCATCGGGCTGCAACAGGCCAGCAGCCAGCTTGAGCAGTGTGGTCTTGCCGCAGCCGCTGCGGCCCACCAGGCAATGGAACTCGCCTGCGGCGATGTCCCAGTCCACGCCTTGCACGACCGGCGGCCAGCCGGGGAAGGTATAGCTCACCCGCTGCATGTCGAGGAAAGCTGCCGCCATGTCGTTCAGTCCCGGTACGGCGCGTACTGCTCGGCAGCCGTTTCGGCCGAGGCTTCCAGCTCGACCATGCGCACCAGATCCAGCAGCGAATAACGGCCGTCGTGATGCCAGCCGGCTTCAGGCGCGGTCATCTGGCCCAGCGCGCACAGGCGCGTGGCACCGGCCTCGCCCAGCGGGCCGGCCAGGGCATGCAATTCCTGCGGCGCGGCGGCAATGCCCACGGTCTGCAAGTAGTCACGCTGCACCGCCAGCAAGGGCACGGCATCGCGCAGGTGGTCGACCGCCTGCACCTGCACCGTGCGGTTGAGTGCGCAGGGCTGCAGCGGGCCGGCCGCATCGGCATAGGCCACGGCCCAGCTCATGTCCACGTCGCCCAGCAGCTCCACGGAGGCGCTCGCATAGCCCTGCAGTTCCTGGCCCTGGCGCCAGGCGGCCACGCTGGCCGACTCCTCCAGCGTCAACGGCCGGCGGGCAAACTTGTGCTGCAGCGCGGCCAGTTGTCCTGCCAGCGCCTGCACAAATTCACGCGGCGTGACGCGGCCACCACGTGCCACATAAAACGTGTGTGGTGAATAACAACCCTGCTGCTCGTAGCGCACCACGTCCAGCGCAGCCTGACGCGCCGTGGCCTGCGCCAGCTGCGCGTCCAGCGCCGCGGCGGAGACGAGGCCCACGCTGAGCTTGTGGCCATGCGGCAGGAAACGTGTGGTGATCGGCACCTGGGCGCGCAGCGCGCTCAGGGTGTCATTGCCGCCGTAGGCCAGCACCACGTCGGCCATCCTGAACAAGGCCTGCTCGCTGGCCGTGTCGCCACCCTTGAACCAGACAATCGCCAAGGCATCAGCCAGGCGCGGCTCCACTTCGGCCAGCAACCGGGCAAACAGCGATGCAAACAGCGGCTCGGCGCTGGCCACCTTGCCCACGGCCGGCGCCTTGACCAGCAGGCCGCAAACCAGGCTCCACAGCGGCAGGCCCGGCACGTTCCCAGCCCACACATGCACCAGCAGTTCCGGCCCATAGGCGCGTGCCATGCCGCCCTTGGGCACGGGCTGGAATTCGTCGAGCAGCTTGGGATTGGCAAAGTCTTCCGCGACGAAGCGCTGCAGCTGCGGCGCGCGGAAGGTCTTGAGGTAGGCGTTGAGGCCCAGACGCACCATTTCGGCGTCGAAGCCGGAGATGCGCGGCAGCAGCATTTCGAGCTCGATCCGGTAGGGATCGGCCGGGTTGAGCAGGCGCTCGATGGCACGGTCGATCGCGGCGATGATCTGCGACACGGCCATGGCCTTGAGCTGGGCCCCACCCTGGCGGCGCACATGGTCAGCCAGCGCACCGAGCTGCGGCACGGTGAGTTGCGGCACCGCGACGTCAACGCGCTGCGCGGCCTCGCCAAAGCCCAGGGTGTGCCACTTCACCTCCTCGGCCTTCATGCCCGGCAGGTAACCCGCCCTGATCGTCATGTGCGGGCCGCTTTCAGAAACTCGTCCACCGCCAGCGAGCAGCCTTTGGCCTGCGCGCCCTGGGCGCGGCCCAGCAACTGGAAGCCGTCGTCCCGCTGCACGCCCACGTCTTCCGTCAGGATGGTGACCACCGAATTGAAGTTGCCCAGGTCGGTGTGCGCGAGGATGCCGCGCGCGCCCGCGGCCACTTCCTGGCCAGTCAGCGGGTCCAGCACACGACTGCGGATCCAGTGCGGGCCCGATTTCACCGCCGGCAGCACGGCATTGCCGTCGTCGTAGAACTGTGTGCTGAGCTCGGTCATGCCGTACATATTGATGCAGGCCCCGCGCGGCACGCCGAAGGTCCCGGACAGGGACTCATAGAACTCGTCCATGTCCATCTCGCGCGACTGGCCCTTGAAGCCACCCGTGTCGAGCAAGCGGCTGCCGGCCGGCAGCTGGAACGCCAGGCCGCGCGCCCGCAGCGCATCCATCAGGTGCACAAAGCTGTAGCTTGCCCCCAGCAGGGCAAACGGTTCGCCGCTGGCCTGCACCTGCCGCAGCGTGGCGACGAGTTCGTCGACGCGCAGGCCGTTCGAATCCAGGTAGTAACGGCTGTCCGGAGTCCCGAATTCGTGCAGGGCCAGCGCCAGGTAGTGCGCCAGCGAGGAGTTGGGCATGATCTGCTCATCCGGAAACAGGATGCCCATGCGGACCCGCGCCTGCCCCGCCATGAAACGCTGGCGGAAATTCACCGTCATCGACCGGTCGTAGACGCGCAGGTGGGGATGGTAGTGCCGGCCCTTCACGTCACCGCGTGTGGTGCCGCTGGTCATGAAAACCCGCGCACAGGCCTCGGGCGGCGCGCAGCTCAGCGTCAGGTCCTTGAAGCCGTTGATGGGCACGGCCGGGATGTCGCGCCAGCTCTTCACGGTGCGCGGCGTGCGGCCGCGCTGCTGGCAGAACTTCTGGAAGGCGATGTTGTGCTCGAACTGCTGCGCGAACAGGCGCAGGGCCAGGGCATTGAAATCAGGCTCGTCCGCGCCGGGCCTTGCGATGAACGCCAGCACATCAGCCACCAGCGCTTCAGAACGGCTGGCTGCTGTTTGCGTTGCTATGGAGAGATCGTTCACGTTCGCCCTTCTTCCGGTGGTGCCTGGCCTGGGCCGGGCAGGTGTGCTCCGAAAGGGGTGACAGGGCTGGACGCATATTCCTGGCAGCTCTTCTTACGTCGGCATGATCCGATTCAAGTTCGCGGGTTCGGTTCTGACCATCTCAGCCATCCTGCACAAGCAGGATTGCACCCCGGAGCAGGTCGCATTCTATATGCCCGACCCAAGGCCCTTCTGCCTGGACGGCATATGAACATAACGAAATTGTCGTTCCCATCGGATCGCGTTCGGCCTATGGTTACGCCATGGATATTCGTCACCGCCCCACAAGCAGCGCATCCAACAGCCATACGAGTCGTCCGAACGTGGATGGCTGCTGCACCCTGGTAGGTGCCGGCCCGGGCGATCCGGAACTGCTGACACTCAAGGCGCTCAAGGCCATCCAGCAGGCCACGGTGCTGCTGGTCGACGACCTCGTCAGTGATGCCATCGTCGCGCACGCCAATCCGCAGGCGCGTATCGTGTATGTGGGCAAGCGCGGCGGCTGCAAGTCCACACCGCAGGCCTTCATCGAAAAGCTCCTGATCGCCGCCGTGCGTGAAGGCGAACGCGTGGTGCGCCTCAAGGGCGGCGATCCCTTCATCTTCGGCCGGGGCGGCGAGGAGGTGGAGAGCCTGCGCGCGGCGGGCATCCGGGTGGAGGTCGTCAACGGCATCACCGCGGGCCTGGCGGCCGTGACCTCGCTGGGCGTGCCGCTCACGCACCGCGAACACGCCCACGGCGTGCTCTTCCTGACCGGCCACGCCAAACCCGGGGATGCAGGCCCTGACTGGGCGCTGATCTCGGCGACCGCCCGGGCGGCAAGCCTCACGCTGGTGATCTACATGGGCGTGCGCGGCGCGCGGCACATCGAGCAGGGCCTGCGGCAAGGCCTGCCGGTCGACACGCCCGTGGCCCTGGTGCAGCACGCCAGCCTGCCCACGCAACGGCAGGCGATCACCACGCTGGGTGAACTGCACACCACCCTGGTGCGGGAACAGCTGGCCAGTCCTTGCGTGATCGTCGTCGGTGACGTGCTGCAGGGTGTGCAAGCCCTGCAGCACCAACAGGCTATGAACCTGGCCGCCTGAACCATCGCCTCGGTCGCTGGCCCTACACTGCGGGCCATGCAGCAATTCGATATGGTGGTGGTAGGGGCCGGCGCGGCTGGCCTGTTCTGCGCGGGCGTGGCCGGCCAGCAGGGCATGCAGGTGCTGGTGATCGACCACGCCCCCAAGGTAGCGGAAAAGATCCGCATCTCGGGCGGCGGGCGCTGCAACTTCACCAACCGCGATCTCGATGTGCGCCAGCCGCACAAGCACTTCCTGAGCGAGAACCCCCATTTCTGCCGCTCGGCGCTGAGCCGCTACACGCCGGCCGATTTCATCGCGCTGCTGCAACGCGACGGCATCGCCTTCCACGAGAAGCACAAAGGTCAGCTGTTCTGCGACCGCTCGGCCGACGACATCATCCAGCTGCTGCTGCGCGAGTGCGCCGCAGGTGGTGTGACGCGCTGGCAGCCTTGTGGGGTGCAGGCCGTGCGGCATGGTGCGGCCGGTTATGAGCTGGACACCGACCAGGGCGTCGTGCAGAGCCGTGCGCTGGTGATCGCCACCGGCGGCCTGTCCATCCCAAAGATCGGCGCCACGGACTTCGGTTACCGGGTCGCGCGCCAGTTCGGCCTGAAGATCGTCGAACCGCGGCCGGCCCTGGTGCCACTGACCTTCGACGGGGCCGCCTGGGCCCCTTACGCGGGCCTGGCCGGGCTGGCGCTGCCGGTGCAGATCGAGACCGGCAGCAAAAAGGAACGCATGGCCTTCCTCGAAGACCTGCTGTTCACCCACCGCGGCCTCTCGGGCCCGGGGGTGCTGCAGATCTCCAGCTACTGGAAATCCGGCACGCCGATCCGCATCAACCTGTCACCGGAGCAGGACCTCGCCGAGCGGTTGGCCGAGGCCAAACTGCATTCGCGCAAGCTGATCGCCAACGAACTGGCCACCCTGTTGCCCGGCCGGCTGGCCGAGGCCTGGGCCGGCCAGGACCCGGCCTGGCAGCGGCCCGTCAACGAGGCGGGCGACAAGGCCCTGGCCGCGCTGGCCGACCGGCTGGCCCGCTGGGAACTGATCCCGACCGGAACCGAGGGCTATGCCAAGGCCGAAGTCACGGCCGGCGGCGTAGACACCCGCGAGCTGTCGAGCCAGACGCTGGAGGCACAGCGGCAGCCGGGCCTGTATTTCATCGGCGAAGTGGTCGACGTGACGGGCTGGCTGGGCGGTTACAACTTCCAGTGGGCCTGGGCGAGCGGCCATGCCGCGGGCATGGCGGTCGCCCAGGCCCATGGGGCACTTTGAGTCCCCCCGGGCCCTCACTTCGTGCAGGGCCTGCCACCTCTCCGGGGGCAAGCTGCCGCTGGCGGCCACGGTTGTGGGCCGGTTGCCTGGGCGGGTTAACCCGCTATAATGTCGGACTTTGCTGGCATAACCCCGCCGGCCAATACTAGTTACAGGGCGGGGATCATCGCGAAACAAGGCGAGCAGGCCCGATCTTCCTGCCCACCCTCTGTCCGCACAATTCGGAAATCATTACGTAATGACGACTATCCGCGTTAAAGAGAACGAGCCGTTTGACGTCGCTCTGCGCCGCTTCAAGCGCACCATCGAGAAACTGGGCCTGCTGACGGACCTGCGCGCACGCGAGTTCTACGAGAAGCCCACCGCCGAGCGCAAGCGCAAGAAGGCCGCCGCCGTCAAGCGCAACTACAAGCGCATCCGCTCGATGCAGCTGCCCAAGAAGCTGTACTGATCGCGCCGGGGTCGCCGACCTCAGAACGATTCCACAAACCCGTGCCCGGGACGCCAGGCGCGGGTTTTTGTTTTTTCATCCGGAGAATTTCCATGTCCCTCAAAGACCAGATCAACGACGACATGAAGGCCGCCATGCGCGCCAAGGACAGCGAGCGCCTGGGCACCATCCGCCTGCTGCTGGCTGCCCTCAAGCAGAAGGAAGTGGACGAGCGCATCACGCTGGACGATGTGGCCGTGGTCGCCGTGGTCGACAAGCTGATCAAGCAGCGCAAGGATTCGGTCGCCGCGTTCGTACAGGCCGGTCGCCAGGACCTGGCCGACAAGGAAAGCGCCGAGATCAAGGTGCTGGAAGCCTACCTGCCGCAGCGCCTGTCGGCCGAGGAAGTGGCCGCCGAGGTGAAGGCCATCGTCGCCGAGCTGGGCGCCAAGGGCCCGGGTGACATGGGCAAGGTCATGGGCGTGGTCAAGGCCCGCCTGGCCGGCAAGGCCGAAATGGGCCAGGTCTCCGCCGCCGTCAAGGCCGCCCTGGCGGGCTGACGCCGGCCGCGCGCAAAAAAGGGGCCCGCGGGCCCCTTTTTCGTGGCCGGTGCGGCACCGCCTCAGCTGCCCGCCACCTTCATTCTGTTGATCAGGATCGAGCCCACGGTCTTGGCGCCGTAGTTGTAGGCGTCGGCGCCCACGGCCTCGATGCCCTTGAGCATGTCCCGCATGTTGCCCGCAATGGTGATCTCCTGCACCGGGTAGGCAATGCGGCCGTTCTCCACCCAGTAGCCGCTGGCGCCGCGCGAGTAGTCACCGGTCACATAGTTCACGCCCTGGCCCAGCAGTTCGGTCACGAACAGGCCGCGGTGCAGCTTTTTCAGCATGGCATCGAGGTCGTCGCCCGGCCGGGTGCGGCGCGAACTCAGGATCAGGTTGTGCGATCCGCCGGCATTGCCGGTGGTCTTCATGCCCAGCTTGCGCGCCGAATAACTGCTCAGGAAATAGCCTTGCACGCGACCCGCATCGATGACGGCACGCGCCTTGACGCGCACGCCCTCTTCATCGAACGGCGAACTGCCCTTGCCGCGCAGCAGGAAGGGATCCTCCATCAGGTCGATGTGATCCGGCAGCACCTGCTGGCCCAGCGAATCGAGCAGGAAGGAGCTCTTGCGGTAGAGCGCGCCGCCGCTCAGGGCCTGCACCAGCGCGCCCAGCAGGCCAGCGGCCAGCGGCGATTCGAACAGCACCGGCACCTCGCGGGTGCTGATCTTGCGCGCTTTCAGGCGGCTCAGGGCACGCTCGGCGGCATACCGGCCGATGGCGGCGGGCTGGGCCAGGTCTTCCGGATGACGGTGCGAGCTGTACCAGTAGTCACGCTGCATGTCATCGCCCTTGCCAGCGATGGGCGAGACCGAGATCGAGTGGCGCGAGCTGGCGTAGCCGCCGCGAAAACCGTGGGTGTGGGCGCTGAAGAAGTGCGACTGCTGGGCCGAGACGGCC
>DALYHW010000057.1:0-14549 GCA_031970695.1 Hylemonella sp. | reverse complement strand
ATGCCGGCTGCCGCTACGTGCAGATGGACGACACCAACCTGGCCTACCTCTGCGACGAGAAGATGCGCGAAGCCGCCCGCCAGCGTGGTGACGATCCCAACGAACTGCCGCACCGCTACGCCAAGTTCATCAACAAGGTGGTGGCGCAGAAGCCCGCCGGCATGACCCTGGCCATGCACCTGTGCCGCGGCAACTTCAAGAGCACCCACGCCGCCGCCGGCAACTACGAGCCTGTGGCCGAAGCGCTGCTCAAGGAGATGAACCTCGACGCCTACTTCCTCGAGTACGACGACGAGCGTTCGGGCGACTTCCGCCCCCTGCGCTTCCTCGCCCCGGGCAAGCTCGTGGTGCTGGGCCTGGTGACCACCAAGTTCGGCAAGCTCGAGTCCAAGGATGACCTCAAGCGCCGCATCGACGAGGCTGCCAAGTACGTGTCGATGGACCAGCTCTGCCTGTCGCCGCAGTGCGGCTTCTCCAGCACGGTGCACGGCAACGACATCGCCGTGGAAGACCAGCGTGCCAAGCTGCGCCTGGTGGTCGAGACGGCCCGGGAAGTGTGGGGCACCGCCTGAGCGCCGGCCGCGACCGGCCAACAAAAAGGCGGCCTGCGGGCCGCCTTTTTTATGCCTGACCGATCAGGGCTTGCCGTGGCTCGAGCGCTCGCTCACCAGCCTGAAGCCGTAATCCAGCGCCGCCTCCAGCGACAGCTCGATGGCGTTGCGCTCCTGTTCCGTGAGGTAGAACATCAGGTCCACGTCATGGCGGACGTACCGCGCCGGCAGCCGGTTGAGCGCCACACAGGCCACGTCGGCCAGCTGGTCCGGGGTCATGCCGGGCCAGTCGGCGGTGCGGCGCAGCACCTCCTCGAATACCAGGCGCTCGTAGTAGTTGTGGACCTGCTCGAAATTGCTGATCATGTCTGGAAGCCTCCGAAGAGCACCTTAGCAGTTCCGCTCCGGCATGACAAGCGCGTACCGGCGGCAGCGATTCAGAATTTGCGAAGAAATCGTGGCGAGCAGCCCGAGCGCAAGACGGCGGGAGCGCAGCCACCGCAACGTACTTGATCTACGTGCGGATGGCGCGCACCGCCCAACGCCGCAATCGGGTTGCGCAGCAGATTTATTCGCGAATTCTCAGGCGAGGCCGAGCAGGCGTACCGCGTTGTCCTTCAGGATGCCGGGCATGACCTCGGGCTTGAAGCCGGCTTCCTCGAAGTCCTTCATCCAGCGCTCGGGCGTGATGAGGGGATAGTCCGAGCCGAACAGGATGCGATCCTTGAGCAGGGTGTTGGCGTACTGCACCAGCTGCTTCGGGAAGTACTTGGGGCTCCAGCCCGACAGGTCGATCCAGACATTGGGCTTGTGCGTGGCCACCGACAGCGCCTCGTCCTGCCAGGGGAAGCTCGGGTGCGCCATGACGATCTGCATGTCGGGGAAGTCGATCGCCACATCGTCCAGGTGCATAGGGTTGCTGTACTCCAGGCGCAGGCCGCCGCCGCAGCGCATGCCCGAGCCGATGCCGCTGTGGCCCGTGTGGAAGATCGCCGGCATCTTGTGCTCGGCGATCACCTCGTAAATGGGCCAGGCCATCTTGTCGTACGGGTGGTAGCCCTGCACCGTGGGGTGGAACTTGAAGCCCTTGATGCCGTGCTCCTCGATCAGGCGGCGCGCCTCGCGCGCGCCCATCTTGCCCTTGTGCGGGTCGATGCTGGCGAAGGCCATCATCATGTCGCTGTTGGCCTTGGCGGCCTCGGCAATCTCCTCGTTCGGGATGCGGCGGCGGCCCAGCTTGGACTCGCTGTCCACGGTGAACATCACCAGGCCGATCTTGCGCTCGCGGTAGTAGGCCACCGTTTCGGCGATCGTCGGCCGGCGGTTGGAGCGGAAGTACTTGTCCGCCGCACGGTCGTATTCCTCGCCGTAGTTGTCGAACGGATTCCAGCAGCTCACTTCAGCGTGCGTATGAATATCGATGGCGATGAGGTTCTTGTGGTCCATGACCGTCTCCAGGCTGCGGGCGCCGGAATCGACACCCTAGGGTAAACACTGAGAAAAAGCCGGGCAGGCTTGCTTGAATTGGTTATATTTCATAACCATAATCGATTCCCGAAAGAAACGCAATATGAAGAACCCCGACATCCACTTCGAACGCCGCGGCGAGCACCAGGAAATCGCCGTCATCCGCCTGACCCGCCCGTCCAAGCGTAACGCACTCAACGACGGCCTCATCCTGGCCATCCGCGACGTGTTCGAGAACATGCCCGAGGGCGTGCGAGCCGCTGTCATCGACGGCGACGGCGAGCACTTCTGCGCCGGCCTGGACCTGAGCGAACTGAAAGAACGTGACGCCGGCCAGGGCCTGCACCACTCGCGCATGTGGCACGCGGCGCTGGAATGCGTGCAGTATGGCCCGGTACCAGTCATCGCAGCGCTGCACGGCGCAGTCGTCGGCGGCGGCCTGGAACTGGCGGCGGCCTGCCACGTCCGCGTGGCCGACGAAAGCACGTTCTATGCGCTGCCCGAAGGCTCGCGCGGCATCTTCGTGGGCGGCGGTGGCGCGGTGCGCATCCCGCGCCTGATCGGCGCCGCACGCATGACCGACATGATGCTGACCGGCCGTGTCTACAACGCCGCCGACGGCGAGAAAGTGGGCTTCGCCCAGTACCTCGTGCCGCAGGGCACGGCCTTTGACAAGGCTTTTGAGCTGGCCACCCGGATCGCACAGAACGCCCCGCTGACCAACTACGCCCTGATCCACGCGCTGCCACGCATCGCCGAGCAGCCGGCCGACCAGGGCTTCCTGACCGAGGCCATGATGGCAGCGATCGCACAGAGCGCCCCTGAGGCCAAGGAACGCGTGCGCGCCTTCCTCGAAGGGCGGGCCAACAAGGTGCAGAAGGACTGAGTCTGGCCCCGGCCGGCAGAACGACAACGGAGACACGATGAGCAACCCGAAATTCCGTGCCCTGACCTTCGGGGTGACGCGCGTGCAACTGCGCGACGGCCCGCAAGGCGTGCACTACCTGCGTGCCGAAAACGAGCTCAAGGCCTACCCCGAACGCCTGACCGACCGCCTGGTGCACTGGGCCCGCGTGCGGCCCGAGCACCCTTTCATCGCACGCCGCGAACCGCGTGCCGACGGCAGCACCGGCGACTGGCAATACGTCAGCTATGCGCGGGCCCTGCAGGCCGCCCGCAGCATTGCCCAGGCCTTGCTGGACCGCGGCCTGAGCGCAGAGCGCCCCGTGGCCATCCTGAGCGAGAACAGCATCGAGCACGCGCTCATGGCCCTGGGTTGCCTCTATGCCGGCGTGCCGTATTCCAGCGTCTCGCCGCCCTACGCGCTCGTCAGCACCGATTACGCCAAGCTGCGCCACGTGCTCGACACGCTGACCCCGGGCATGGTGTTCGCCACGGACGCCGCGCGTTACGGCAAGGCCATCGCCGCCGCGGTAGGCAAGGACACCGAGGTGGTGATCAATTCGCCCGGGCATCCCTCGCTGGGCGGCCGGCCCACGACCGAGTTCGCCCGGCTGATCCACACGACGGCCACGCCGGCGGTCGATGCCGCCATGAAGGCGACCGGCCCGGATACCATTGCCAAGTTCCTCTTCACCTCGGGCTCGACCAAGAACCCCAAGGCTGTGATCAACACGCACCGCATGTGGTGCGCCAACCAGCAGCAGATGGCGCAAAGCATGCCCGTGCTCGCGGAAGAGGAGCTGGTGCTGGTGGACTGGCTGCCCTGGAACCACACCTTCGGCGGCAACCACAATTTCGGCATGACCGTCTTCCACGGTGGCACGCTCTACATCGACGACGGCAAGCCCACCGCGGCGCTGATGGGCGAGACCCTGCGCAACCTGCGCGAGATCGCCCCCACGGTCTATTTCAACGTGCCCACCGGCTTCGAGGCCATTGCCAACGCCATGAAGACGGACGACCAGCTGCGCCGCACGCTGCTGTCGCGGGTGCGCATGTTCTTCTACGCGGGCGCCTCGCTGGCCCAGCCGATCTGGGACAGCCTTTACGAAAGCCAGGAACGTGAGGTGGGCGAACGCATCGTCATGGGCACGGGCCTGGGCATGACCGAATCCGGCCCCTTTGCCATCTTCGTCACCAACCCCTTCGTGCGCGCGGGTGACCTGGGCGTGCCCACGCCGGGCATGGAACTCAAGCTGGTCGATGTCGACGGCAAGACCGAGGTGCGCTACAAGGGCCCCAACGTCACGCCGGGCTACTGGCGCATGCCTGCAGAGACGGCCGAGGCCTTCGACGAGGAAGGCTTCTTCAAGACGGGCGATGCGGTCAAGTGGATCGACGAGACCGACATCCACCTGGGCCTGAAGTTCGACGGCCGCATTGCCGAGGACTTCAAGCTCGCCACGGGCACCTTCGTCAGCGTAGGCCCGCTGCGCGCCAGGATCATCGCCGCAGGCGCGCCCTATATCCAGGACGTGGTGCTGACGGGCCTGAACATGAAGGAAGTCGGCGCCATGGTCTTCCCCACGCCCGCGGTACGCAAGCTCGCGGGCGTGCCCGACAACGTCTCCCTGCACGACGTGCTCAACAGCGCACCCGTGCTGGCGCATTTCCAGAAGGTCGTCGACGAGCTGGCCCGCACCTCCACCGGCAGCGCGAACCGCATCGCGCGCCTGTGCCTGCTGGCCGATCCGCCCACCATCGACCGCGGCGAGATCACCGACAAGGGCTCGATCAACCAGCGCGCCGTGCTGGCGCACCGCGCCGACACCGTAGCCGCGCTGCACGAGGGCAGCATGCACAACATCATTTTTCCCCGCGCCTGAGGAGCACACGTACATGAAGATCGAAGGACAGGCAGCACTGGTCACCGGCGGCGCGTCGGGCCTGGGCGAGGCCACGGCCCGTGAACTCGCCCGCCTGGGCGCCAAGGTGGCGGTACTCGACGTGAACGCGGCGCTGGCCGAGAAGGTCGCCGCCGAAATCGGCGGCGTGGCCTGCCAGTGCGACATCACCAGCACCGACAGCGTGATCGCGGCGCTGGCCACGGCGACAGCCGCCCATGGACCGGCGCGCATCCTGATGAACATCGCCGGCATCGGCACCGCCAAGCGCGTTGTCGGCAAGGATGGCACCCCCGCGCCGCTGGAAGACTTCGCCCGCGTGGTCAACGTGAACCTGATCGGCAGCTACAACATCAGCCGCCTGTTCGCGGCCGACTGCGTGAAGCTGCCGGCGCTGGACGATGGCGAGCGCGGCGTGATGATGTTCACGGCCTCGGTCGCCGCCTTCGACGGCCAGGTCGGCCAGCAGGCCTACAGCGCCTCCAAGGGTGGCCTGGTCGGCATGACGCTTCCGATGGCGCGCGATCTCGCGCAGCACGGCATCCGCGTCTGCACCGTGGCACCCGGCCTGTTTGCCACGCCGCTCATGAAGGAACTGCCGCAAGAGGTGCAGGCGTCGCTGGCGTCCTCTATCCCCTTCCCCAAGCGCCTGGGCAAGCCCGAGGAGTTTGCCCAGCTGGCCTGCCACATCGTGAGCAACGGCCACCTCAATGGTGAGGTGATCCGCCTGGATGGCGCACTGCGCATGGCACCGCGCTGACCCGAGCCTCGCGTAAACCCCAAGCAGACACCGCAAGCCCCGCAATCGATACTGCAGACCCACGAGTTTTCACACCAAGAGGAGACCCACCATGAAACTTCGCACCACCCTGCTGGCCGCCGCGCTGGCACTGGCCGGCCAGGCCGCACTGGCCGACATCAACATCGGCGTGAGCCTCTCGCTCACCGGCCCCGGGTCCGGCCTGGGCATCCCGATGCAGAACCAGTTCAAGCTGTTTCCCAAGACCATCGCCGGCGAGAAGGTCAACCTGATCATCCTGGACGATGCCTCCGATCCGGGCAAGGGCGCCACCAATGCCCGCCGCTTCATCACCGAAGACAAGGTGGACATGATCATCGGCTCCTGCCTCACGCCCGTGTCCGCTGCCATGGCGCCGCTGGCCGCCGAAGCCAAGACCGTGCAGCTGGCGGCTTCGCCCGTGGGCGCACCGCCGGAGCAGGAGCAATGGCTGTTCCGCCTGCCGCAAGGCGCTGACGTGATGGCGTACCCCATCGTCGAGCACATGAAGAAGACCGGCGTGAAGACCGTCGGCTTCCTCGGTTATGCCGACGCTTACGGCGAAATCTGGCTCAAGTCCATCACGCCCATGCTCGACAAGGCCGGCATCAAGCTGGTGGCCACCGAGCGTTTTGCCCGTACCGACACCAGCGTGACCCCGCAGGCGCTCAAGCTCACCTCGGCGAACCCGGACGCCATCCTGGTGGTCGCTTCCGGTTCGGGTGCCGCCATGCCGCAAAAGGGCCTGGTCGAGCGCAACTACAAGGGCAAGATCTACCAGACCCACGCTGCAGCCACGCCCGACCTGGTGCGCATCGGCGGCAAGGACGTCGAGGGCGGTTATGTGTCCTCCGGCCCGGCGGTGGTGGCCGAGCAGCTGCCTGACAACCACCCCTCCAAGAAGCTCGCCGTGGACTTCGTGACCAACTACGAGAAGCTGATGGGCCCCGGCAGCCGCAACCAGTTTGCTGCCCACTCCTATGACGCGGCCATCGTGCTGGAGAAGATCGTGCCGATGGCGAAGAAGAAGGCCAAGCCCGGTACCCCCGAGTTCCGTGCCGCACTGCGTGAGGCCATGGAGACCATGGGCCGTACCGTCTTCTCGCACGGCGTGATGAACTGGAGCGCCAAGGACCACTGGGGCTACACCAATGAAACCGGTGTGCTGCTGCAGGTCAAGGACGGCAAGTTCGTGGTTGTCCAGTAAGCCGGTCCCGCCCGCGGACGCGCCCCTGGCGCGTCCGCCACGGGGGGCCGGGCATGACGCCGCGGCCACCCGCTTCCCTCCCTTTCCCCTACTGCCCCGATCTATTTCATGGATACGACTATCGCGAGCATTCTTCTGCTCGATGGCGTGACCAACGGTGCCATCTACGCGCTGCTCGGTCTGGCCACAGTGCTCGTGTTTGCCGTCACACGCGTCATCTTCATTCCGCAGGGTGAGTTCGTAGCCTATGGCGCGCTGACCCTGGCCATCCTGCAAACCGGCAAGGTGCCGGGCACGGTCTGGCTGCTGCTGATCCTCGCCGCCACTGCTGCCCTGATGGAGCTCTACGCCCGCTGGCGCCACCATGGCGACCTGCTGGCCGCCCTCAAGCCGGCCCTCAAGACCCTGGTCGCCCCGGTGGCGATTTCACTGGTGGCCATCTGGGCCGCACCGCAACAGTTCCCGCTGCTGGTGCAGGCGCTGCTGTCCGTGGCCATCGTGACGGCCTTCGGCCCCCTGGTCTACCGGGTCGCCTACCAGTCGCTGGAATCGGCCACGCCGCTGGTGTTGCTGATCGTCTCGGTCGGCGTGCATTTCGCCATGACCGGCCTGGGCCTGCTGTTCTTCGGCGCCGAAGGCTTCCGCAATCCGGCATTCTGGGACCTGCGACTGTCGCTGGGCGCGGTCACGCTCTCGGGACAGACCATCATCATCGGCGTCTGCTCGCTGGCGCTCATCGTGCTGCTGTGGCTTTTCTTCGAGCGATCGCTGTTCGGCAAGGCGCTGCGTGCCACCGCCGTCAACCGCTTGGGCGCGCGCCTCATGGGCATCTCCTCGCACGCAGCCGGCCAGCTGACCTTCACGATGGCTGCGCTGATCGGCGCGCTGTCGGGCCTGCTGATCGGCCCGACGACCACGGTTTTCTACGACTCCGGCTTCCTCATTGGCCTGAAGGGCTTCGTCGCGGCCGTCGTGGCCGGCCTGTCCAGCTACCCGGGCGCGCTCGTCGGCGCCCTGTTCGTCGGCGTGATCGAGTCCTTCGGCTCGTTCTGGGCCAGCGCGTTCAAGGAAGTGATCGTGTTCACGGTCATCCTGCCCGTGCTGCTGGTGCGTTCGCTCACGAGCGGTCACTCGGACGAGGACCACTGACATGAAATCTCCCCGTACCCTGGGCCTCATCGCCCTGTGCCTGGCCATCCCGCTGGTGGCCGTGCTCCCGCTGCCCGACTTCTGGATCACGCAGCTCAACTACATCGGCCTGTACAGCCTCACCTGCCTGGGCCTGGTGCTGCTCACCGGCGTGGGCGGTCTCACCTCCTTCGGCCAGGCTGCCTTCGTGGGTATCGGCGCCTACACCACTGCCGTGCTGACCGTGCAGATGGGGGTGTCACCCTGGCTGACACTGCCGCTGGGCCTGCTCTTCACGGGCGTGTCCGCGCTGATCCTCGCGCTGATCACGCTGCGCATGTCGGGCCACTACCTGCCGCTGGCCACCATCGCCTGGGGCCTGTCGCTCTATTACCTGATGGGCAATCTGGACGCGCTGGGCAAATACGACGGCATCTCCGGCATCAAGACGCTGGCGCTCGGTGAGCTGAATTTCGGCGAGGGACGTGGTTTCTTCCTGCTGACCTGGGCCGTCCTGCTGCTGGCCGCCACGGCGGTGCTGCACCTGCTGGACTCCCGCGCGGGCCGAGCCATCCGCTCGCTGAAGAACGGCTCGCAAATGGCCGAAGCCATGGGCGTCAACACCTTCCGCTACAAGGTGACCGTGTTCCTGCTGGCGGCCCTGCTGGCATCGCTGTCGGGCTGGCTGTTTGCGCACTTCCAGCGCTCGGTCAGTCCCACTGCTTTCGGCCTGAAGATGGGCATCGAGTACCTGTTCATGACGGTGATCGGCGGCGTGGCCCACGTGTGGGGCGCGCTGGTGGGTGCCGGCCTCATCAAACTGCTGGACGACCAGCTGCAGGTATTGCTGCCCAAGCTCATCGGCACCAGCGGCAGCTACGAGATCATCGTCTTCGGTGTGGCCCTGGTGCTGGTACTCAAGTACATGCCCGATGGCCTGTGGTCCATGGTCGAGAAAAAACTGCCGCGCCGCCAGCGCAGCAACGACTGGGGCGATGCGGCACCGCTGCCGGAGCGCGGCAAGCCCGCCGCGGGCGAGCTGGTGCTCGACGTGCAGGCCATCCGCAAGGAGTTCGGCGGCCTGGTGGCGGTCAATGACATCAGCTTCCAGATCCGCGCCGGCCAGATCGTCGGCCTGATCGGGCCCAACGGTGCCGGCAAGTCCACGACCTTCAACCTGATCACGGGCGTGCTGGGCATGACACGCGGCCAGGTGCTCTTCCTCGGCCAGCGGGTCGACGGGCAACCCTCGCGCGAGATCGCCCGCCACGGCATGGCGCGCACCTTCCAGCACGTCAAGATGATCCCCGACATGACGGTGCTGGAAAACGTGGCCCTGGGCGCGCACCTGCGCGGCCACAAGGGTGTGCTCAGTGCCATGACACGCCTCAACGGGGCCGAGGAACGCCAGCTCTACCGCGAGGCGCAACGCCAGCTCGAGCGCGTGGGCATGGGTGACTACCTCCACGAGCAGGCGGGCAACCTCGCCATGGGCCAGCAGCGGCTGATGGAAATCGCCCGTGCGCTGTGCAGCGACCCCTCGCTGCTGCTGCTGGACGAGCCGGCCGCGGGCCTGCGCCACAAGGAAAAGCAGGCCCTGGCCGGCGTGCTGCGCCAGCTGCAGGGCGAAGGCGTGAGCATCCTGCTCGTCGAGCACGACATGGACCTGGTGATGGACGTCTGCGACCACTTGGTGGTGATGGAATTCGGCACCCTGCTCACGCAGGGCACGCCGGCCCAGATCCAGCAGGACCCCAAGGTCCGCGCCGCCTACCTGGGCACGGAACACTGAGGAAGATGACATGAGTACCCCCCTGCTGCGCGTGGAGAACCTGCGGGCCGGCTATGGCCGGGCCGAGGTGCTGCACCGCCTGAGCCTGCATGCCGACGCCGGTGGCGTGATCACCGTGATCGGCCCCAATGGCGCGGGCAAGTCCACCCTGCTCAACACCCTGATGGGCATCCTGCCCGGACAGGGTCGCATCGAGTTCGAAGGTGAGGACATCGGCCGCCTGACGCTGGAAGAGCGCGTGATGCGCGGCATCGCCCTGGTGCCCGAGAAGCGCGAGCTGTTCTCCACCATGCCGGTCGAGGACAACCTGATCCTCGGCGGCTTTCGCCAGAAACGCCTGGGCAATGCACGCTGGCGCGACAAGCTCGACGAGGTCTACACGCTGTTTCCGCGCCTCAAGGAGCGCCGCAGCCAGCTCGCCGGCACGCTCTCGGGCGGCGAGCGCCAGATGCTGGCCGTGGGCCGCTCGCTCATGTCCGCGCCCAGGGTGCTCATGCTCGACGAGCCCAGCCTGGGCCTGGCGCCGCTGATCGTGCGCGAGATCTTCACCATCATCGAGCGCCTGCGCGAGACCGGCGTGACCATCGTGCTCGTGGAGCAGAACGCCCGCGCCGCGCTGGCCGTGGCCGACCACGGCTATGTGCTCGAGATGGGTGAACTGGCGCTGCAGGGGCCGGCCGCCGAGCTGGCACAGGACCCGCGCGTGATCGACACCTACCTTGGCGCTGCGCGCGACAAAAGCGAGAAGAGGGCCGCATGAGTGACTACCAGCCCCGGATCGAGGACATCAGCCGCGTGTTGATGGACGTGCTGGGCGCGCCCGCCCAGCTGCAGGCCCTGCCGGCGTTCGCCGAAGTGGATACCGACCTCATTCGCCAGGTGTTGGAAGAAGCCGGCAAGTTCGTCGCCAGCGAGGTCGCACCCCTGCAGCGCAGCGGCGACGAGATCGGCGCGCGCTGGGAAGCCGGCCAGGTCACCATGCCGCCGGGCGCGCGCGCCGCGTACCAGTCGTTCTGGCAGGGTGGCTGGCCCGCGCTGGCCTGCGCCCCCGAGGACGGCGGCCAGGGCCTGCCGGCCGTGCTGGAGGCGGTGCTCTACGAGATGCTGAGCGCCGCCAACCACGGCTGGACCATGGCCCCCGGCCTGCTGCACGGCGCCTACGAATGCATCAAGCATCACGCCAGTGACGAGTTGAAAGGCCGCTACCTGGAGAAGGTAGCGACCGGCGAATGGCTCGCCACCATGTGCCTGACCGAGCCGCACGCCGGCAGTGACCTGGGGCTGGCACGCACGCGCGCCACGCCGCAGGGGCAGCACTACGCACTCAATGGCACCAAGATCTTCATTTCCGGCGGTGAGCACGACCTGACGGACAACATCGTGCACCTGGTGCTGGCCCGCCTGCCCGATGCCCCGCCCGGCCCCAAGGGCCTGTCGCTCTTCCTCGCCCCCAAATTCCTGCCCGATGGCCAGCGCAACGGCGTGCACTGCGAGCGCATCGAGGAGAAGATGGGCCTGCACGGCAGCCCCACCTGCGTGATGCGCTTCGAGGACGCCACCGGCTGGCTGGTGGGTGAACCCGGCAAGGGCCTCAACGCCATGTTCGTGATGATGAACGCGGCCCGCCTGCATGTCGGCCTGCAAGGCATCGGCCTGCTCGAGGCCGCCTGGCAGAAGGCCCACGCCTATGCGGCCGAACGCCGCCAGATGCGTGCGCCCGGGGCCAGCGCAACCAGCCTGATCCAGGACCACCCGGCCGTGCAGCGCATCCTGTCCACGCAGCGCGCGTGGATCGATGGCGGCCGGGTGCTGGCCTACCGTACGGCCATCGAGCTCGACATGATCAAGCACCACCCGGATGCGGCGCGTCGCGAAGCCGCGCAGCGCTGGTGCAGCCTGGTCACGCCCGTGCTCAAGGCGGCCTGGACGGCCCAGGGTTTCCATGGCGCCAGCGCCTGCCTGCAGGTCTTCGGCGGCCATGGCTATGTGCGCGAATGGGGCATCGAGCAGATCGTGCGCGACGCCCGTGTCACCATGATCTACGAGGGCACCAACGAGATCCAGGCCATCGACCTGCTGGTGCGCAAGGTCCTGCCCGACGGCGGTGACGGACTGAGGACGCTGTTCGACGCGCTGGCCTCGGAGGCGAGCCTGCCGGCCGCGGTCCAGGCCCGCTTCACGCAACTGGGCTTGCTGGCAGCCCGCCTGACGCGCGCCACCACCGGCCGCACGGACTTGCCCTACTGGGTAGCCGACGATTTCCTGCAGGCGGTCGCCCTGGCCCTCATGGGCTGGGCCGGCAGTCGCCTGCAGGCGGCCCTGCCCGATTGGCAGGCCACGGCGCACGCGCTCGACACCTGGGTCCTGCCGGCCTACACCATGCATGTGCAGATCATCGAGCAGCACCTGGCCGACACCGAGACGGCCGCGCCGGCCCCGGCGGGAGCCTGAACCCATGGCCACGCGCAAGCCCGTCGCCGATACGGCCGTCGAACAGGTCGACACCAGCTACCTCGAGAGCCTGATGGGCTACAACGCCCGGCGGGCCACGCTGGTGATCATCGACCAGTTCCTGCGCCACATGGCCGTCTACGGCCTGCGCCCGGTGGACTTCTCGGTGCTGTCGCTGATCGCGCACAACCCCGGCATCACCTCGCGCCAGCTCTGCACCACGCTCAACATCCAGCCGCCCAACCTCGTCGGCATGATCAACCAGCTGCAAAAACGCGACCTGATCACGCGCCGGCCCCATCCCCATGACGGCCGGGCCATGGGCCTGCACCTGACCGCGGAAGGCAGGAAGATGGTCCGTCAGGCCGAAGTGACCGCTTCCGAACTGGAAGAGGCTGCCACGGCACGGCTCTCCGCGGCCGAGCGCAAGACGCTCATCCAGCTGCTCAGAAAAATCTATATCTGACACAATTTTTCACGTTCGTGTGAAAGATGCCAGCCGCTGCAGTGCACAAGACAGCCTCGTGCAGCTATTAATCTTGTAGCAGTCCCGATTCTGCGCTATAGTCCGCCTTCGTCTCGCATGCCGGGCGGGGTTTCCGTCCCGCTGCGACAGGGGCGTGCACCGGCCGGGGAGGCCCGGTGGTTCTAGGAGTGCCGTTGAATGAGCTACAAGGAAAACGCCGCCATTGGTCAGCTGCTGGCTCTGCTGGAGTCACGCTACGCCATGCGCGTGCTCTGGGCCCTGCGCGACGGCCATGCCCAGACCTTCCGGCTGCTGCAGGACAGCGTGGGCGGCATCACGCCCAACACCCTGAACACCCGCATCAAGGAACTGCGGGAAGCCGGCTTGCTCAACCATGGCAGCGACGGCTACCTGCTCACCAGCACGGGGGCCGAGCTCACCCGCCGGATGGGCGAACTGCCCGGTTTTGCCAGCAAGTGGGTCGCCAGCCAGGCCCGCAAGGCACGCTGAGCACAGCCCCGCCGCCAGCCTGGCCCCTGCTGGCATAATTTGGCCCTTACCGGCTGGCACACGGGCTTCCACGAGGCCCTGTCAGCTATCAAATCAATAGCAATAAGGACTGCGCCATGGCCCTCGTCACAACCCCCTCCGGTCTGCAATACGAAGACACCGTGCCGGGCACGGGCGCCGAGGCCAAAGCGGGCCAGGACGTGACCGTGCACTACACCGGCTGGCTCTGGAACAACGGCGTGCAGGGTGCCAAGTTCGACTCCAGCAAGGACCGCAACGACCCCTTCGAGTTCTCGCTGGGCGCCGGCATGGTGATCCGCGGCTGGGACGAAGGCGTCGCTGGCATGAGGATCGGTGGCACCCGCGTCCTGATCATCCCGGCCAGCCTGGGCTACGGTGCACGTGGCGCTGGCGGCGTGATTCCGCCCAACGCGACGCTCAAGTTCGAAGTCGAGCTGCTGGCCCTGGCCGGCTGATCCGCGGCCGGCCAACCGGCCGCCCCGCCCCCTTGAAACCGCTGCCGTCGCCCCCATTTCCGGGGGTGACGTCCATTCCCCCCCCCAATCAAGCATGTCTGACACGCAACCCACTCCCGCCGCGGCCGACCCGACTGCCGATGGCAACGCCGCTGCTGCGCTCGACCCGCTGGCCCAGGCCCAGGCGGAACTGGCCGAACTGAAAGCCAAGAGCGCCGAACTGGCCGACCAGTTCCTGCGCGCCAAGGCCGAAGCCGAGAACGCCCGCCGCCGTGCCGAGGAAGAAATCTCCAAGGCCCGCAAGTTTGCCGTCGAGGCCTTCGCCGAAAGCCTGCTGCCCGTGGCCGACAGCCTCGAAGCCGGCCTCACGATCAAGGACGCCACGCCCGAACAGATCCGCGAAGGGGCCGAGGCGACCCTGCGCCAGCTGACGGCGGCCCTGGAACGCAACAAGGTCATCGCCATCGCGCCGGCCGCGGGTTCGAAGTTCGACCCCCACCAGCATCAGGCCATCAGCATGGTGCCCTCCGAGCAGGAAGCCAACACCGTGGTCAGCCTGCTGCAAAAGGGCTACACCATCGCCGAGCGCGTGCTACGCCCGGCCCTCGTCACCGTCGCCGCCCCCAAATAAGGGCTTGAAACCCGTCAACTTATCCACAAGTACGACGCATCCCAATTTCCAGGCATCTCAGGAGTAAGAACATGGGCAAAATCATCGGCATCGACCTCGGCACCACCAACAGCTGTGTCGCCATCATGGAAGGCAACAGCACCAAGGTCATCGAAAACGCGGAAGGTGCACGCACCACCCCGTCCATCGTCGCCTACCAGGAAGACGGCGAAGTGCTGGTCGGCGCTTCAGCCAAGCGCCAGGCCGTCACCAACCCCAAGAACACGCTGTACGCCATCAAGCGCC
>DALYHW010000056.1:0-14594 GCA_031970695.1 Hylemonella sp. | reverse complement strand
GCAAGGAAATCAAGATCGCCGAAACCGAGATGCCCGGCCTGATGGCCATCCGCGAAGAGTTCGCCAAGAGCCAGCCGCTCAAGGGCGCCCGCATCACCGGTTCGCTGCACATGACCATCCAGACCGCCGTGCTGGTGGAGACGCTGGAGGCACTGGGCGCCCAGGTGCGCTGGGCCTCGTGCAACATCTTCTCGACCCAGGACCACGCCGCCGCGGCGCTGGTGGCCAAGGGCACGCCGGTGTTCGCCTACAAGGGCGAGACGCTGAAGGATTACTGGGACTACACCCACCGCATCTTCGACTTCGGCCCCAAGGGTGCCAAGGACGAAGGCCCGAACATGATCCTGGACGACGGCGGTGACGCCACGCTGCTGATGCACCTCGGCAAACGCGCCGAGAAAGACGCCTCGGTCATCGCCAACCCGGGCAGCGAGGAAGAGCGCGAGCTGTTCGCCGCCATCAAGGCCAAGCTGGCCGAAGACCCGACCTGGTACAGCCGCAAGAGCGCCCAGATCATCGGCGTCACCGAAGAAACCACCACCGGCGTGCACCGCCTCAAGGAAATGAGCGCCAAGGGCACGCTGATGTTCCGC
The DNA here is from genome assembly GCA_031970695.1 of Hylemonella sp. GTDB lineage: Bacteria > Pseudomonadota > Gammaproteobacteria > Burkholderiales > Burkholderiaceae_C > Hylemonella. The sequence continues at coordinate 14,001 of DALYHW010000056.1, read as the reverse complement.
GCCATCAACGTGAACGACTCGGTGACCAAGAGCAAGTTCGACAACCTCTACGGCTGCCGTGAGTCGCTGGTGGACGGCATCAAGCGTGCCACCGACGTCATGATCGCCGGCAAGGTGGCCGTGGTCGCCGGTTACGGCGACGTGGGCAAGGGCTCGGCCCAGGCCCTGCGCGCGCTCAGCGCCCAGGTCTGGGTGACCGAGATCGACCCCATCAACGCGCTGCAGGCTGCGATGGAAGGCTACAAGGTCGTGACCATGGAGTATGCCGCGGACAAGGGCGACATCTTCGTCACCACCACTGGCAACCGCGACGTCATCACCTACGAGCACATGGCCGCGATGAAGGACCAGTCCATCGTCTGCAACATCGGACACTTCGACAACGAGATCCAGGTGGCCAAGCTGGAAGAGAAGTGCAAGTGGGAAGAGATCAAGCCCCAGGTGGACCACGTGATTTTCCCGGATGGCAAGCGCATCATCCTGCTGGCCAAGGGCCGCTTGGTGAACCTGGGCTGCGGCACGGGCCACCCGAGCTTCGTGATGTCCTCCAGCTTCGCCAACCAGACCATCGCCCAGATCGAACTGTTCACCCACAGTGATTTCTACGAGCAGGGCAAGGTCTACGTGTTGCCCAAGCATCTGGACGAAAAGGTGGCGCGCCTGCACCTGAAGAAGGTCGGCGCGATGCTGACGGAACTGACGGACGAGCAGGCGGCGTACATCGGCGTGCCGAAGCAAGGCCCGTACAAGCCCGACACCTATCGGTATTGAGCGCTGCTGCGCGGCCGTGATCCGTCGTTGCGGGGGCCGTCCGGAAATCCTCGCGACCCTCGAGGTCGTTCCGGTTTCCGGCCACCCGCGCCTAGGCTGACGGCCGCTCGCGACGCGCTGATGCGTGTGGGCGTGCCTGCAGTTTCTGCCTTCTATGCGTGCTGATCAGTTTCTTGTTGACCGTGGCCTGGCCGCGTCGCGCGCACAGGCGCAGCGGCTGATCGGCGCGGGCGTCGAATGGCGTCTGAGCGAGGCGTCGCCTTGGCGCAAGGTGGCCAAGAATGGTGACGACATTCCTGTCGTGGCCGAGGTCCGCCTGCTCGACGCGGCCGAGGCACGCTATGTGTCGCGCGGCGGTCTCAAGCTCGAAGGCGCGCTGGCGCAACTGGGACTGTCGGTTCTGGGGCTGCAATGCCTGGACGTGGGGCAATCCACGGGGGGCTTCACCGATTGCCTGCTGGCGCAGGGCGCGGCGCAGGTGGTCGGCGTCGATGTGGGACGTGACCAGCTGCACGACCGGTTGCGGTCGGATCCCCGTGTGGTGTGTCTTGAGGGCCTGAACGCCCGTGCCATCACCGCGGCGTCCCTGGCCCATGCCTGGGAGGACGCGCTGTGCGAGACGGTGGAGGATGCGGAAGACAACGAGACGCAGCCCCAGGCGCCGTATGCCTGGATGCGCAATGGCGGCGAAATCGCCGACGACTACGACGACAGTGATGATGCCAAGGAGCACGAGATCGAAGCCTTCAAGGCCGAACGTGCAGCACGCGCCCAGGCGGTGGCCCAGGGCGCGTTGTCCGGACGCCGGCGGCGGCGGCCCGAGTTTGCCGATGTGCAGGTGAACCCGGTGTTCCAGCTGGTCACCGGGGACCTCTCGTTCATCTCGTTGACCCTGGTCCTGCCGGCGCTGGTGCCGCTGCTGGCACCGGGTGGACAGCTGCTCATGCTGGTCAAGCCGCAGTTCGAGCTGCAGCCGGGTCAGGTGGGCAAGGGGGGCATCGTGCGCGATCCGGCGCTGTACCCGCAGGTGGAGCAGAAATTGCGTGACGCCTGCACCACCCTCGGCCTGCACGTGCGCGCCTGGCTCGACTCGCCGATCGCCGGTGGCGACGGCAACCGTGAATTTTTCATCTACGCCACCAGACCATGAAAGCAGAGGTTGGCATGAACGAACAACAACTACCTATCAGCATCGAATTCTTTCCGCCCAAGACGCCCGAGGGAGGGGAGAAGCTGCGCGCCGTGCGCCAGCAGCTGTATGCGCTCAAGCCCGAGTTCTGCTCGGTCACCTACGGGGCGGGTGGTTCCACCCAGGAGGGCACCTTCGCCACCGTGCGCGAGATCCTGGCCGAGGGCCGGGACGCCGCGTCACACATTTCCTGCATCGGGGCGACCAAGGCCACCATGCGCGAGAACCTCGCCACGCTCAAGGCCATGGGCGTCAAGCGGCTGGTGACGCTGCGAGGTGACCTGCCCAGCGGCTATGGTCTGGGTGGTGAATTCCAGTACGCCAGCGACCTGGTCGCCTTCATCCGCGCCGAGACGGGGGATGATTTCCACCTGGAAGTGGCCGCCTATCCCGAGGTGCATCCGCAGGCCAAGTCGCCTGTGGCGGACCTGCAGGCCTTCGTGACCAAGGTGAAAGCGGGCGCCGATTCGGCCATCACCCAGTACTTCTACAACGCCGACGCCTATTTCCGTTTCGTCGAAGAGGCGGATGCGGCGGGCGTGAGCGTGCCCATCGTGCCGGGCATCATGCCCATCACCAGCTCGACCCAGCTCATGCGCTTCAGCGATGCCTGCGGTGCCGAGATTCCGCGCTGGATCCGTTTGCGGCTGCAGGCCTATGGCGATGACACGGCCTCGATCAAGGCCTTCGGACTGGATGTGGTCACGGCGCTGTGCGAGCAGTTGCGAGCCGGCGGTGCGCCTGCACTGCACTTCTACAGCATGAACCAGAGCACGGCCACACTGGAAATCTGCCAGCGCCTGGGCCTGTAAAGGGGATCAGCGCCTCCCGGCGCGCGTGACCAGGAAGATGCCGGGCAGCACCAGGGCGAGGCCCCAGAAGTGGTAGCCGCGCAGGTCTTCGCCCAGCACCAGCCAGGCCATGGCGGCCGTGTAGATGGGCGCCAGGTAGAGCACGACACTGACACGCGCCGCACCCAGCTCCCGCTGCATCACCGAATGCGCGAGGTAGGCGCCGAATCCCGGGATGACGGCCGCGATGCCGGCAAGCACACCCCACTCCAAGGTAAACACCGGCCCCGGGCTGTGCACGATCTCCCACACCACGAAGGGCAGGTTGATCAGGGCGCCGGCCAGGCTGATCACGGCCAGTCGCGCGCCGGCGCCCAGCGGGCTGTGCCAGCGCTTCAGCAGCAGCGAGTAGAACGTCCAGGACACGGTGGCCGCGAGGATCCAGCCGTCGCCGGGGACAAACCTGACCTGGGTCAGCGCGCCCCACTGTCCCTTGAGGACCACGTGCAGCACCCCGGCAAGAGCCAGGGCCACCCCGACGGCTTGCAACACCCTGAAGCGTTCGCCCAGCCAGAGCGCCGAGGCCAGCACGATCAGCACCGGCGAGATCGAATAGATCAGCCCGATGTTGGCTGCGCTGGTGCTGCGCCCGCCGATGTAGACCCAGGCGCCGCAGATCCACATGCCCAGCGCACCCAGCACGAGGTAGTGTTTCCAGTCGGCCAGTACGTGGCGACGGTGCGTCCAGATCTCGCGCGGGCTGGCGAGCGCGAACAGGACACTGGCCAGCAGCCAGCGTGTCATGGCCAGCAGGTGCGGCTCCACACCGATGGCCTTGCGCGCGATCAGCGCGTTGACCGACCACAGCGCCGGTGTGATGAAGAGCAGCGCCAGGGCGGCGCGGTGGCGGGCGCTTGCTGGCATGGCCGGGCGCGCGCTCAACCGCCGCTGTCGAGCGTATGGCCGGCGTTGCGGTCCTGGCCCAGCCACTGTGCGAGTTGCGGCAGGGCCGGTTGCAGCAGGGCCTTGAGCGTGTGCGGCGGGTTGATGACGAACATGCCGCTGGCGGGCAGGCCTGGTCGTTTGCCTTCCCCGCCGGCAGCGACCTTGCTCGACTTCACGGTGAGCGTGGCGTGCAGCCAGGGCTTGCCGGCCTTGGTGGCCAGGGTCTTGAGCCGGCGTGGCAACTCGTGCGCCTCGGGCCGCGGAATGATGGGGTACCAGATCGCATAGGTGCCGGTGGCAAAGCGCTTGAGGGCATCACTCACCAGCGTGGCCACGCGCACGTAGTCGCTCTTGATCTCGTAGCTCGGGTCGCACAGCAGCAGCGCGCGGCGCGAAGGGGGTGGCAGGAATTTCGTCACGCAGCCGAAACCGTCCTCGCGCAGCACCGCGACCTGGCGGCCGGCCTCCAGCTGCGCCACATTCGCATCCAGTGTCCTGGCGTCGGTCGGATGCATCTCGTAGAGCTTGAGGCGGTCGTGCCCGCGCAGCAGGCGCTGGCAGATGAAGGGTGAGCCCGGGTAGACCCGCCAGCTGCCCTTGCTGTTGAAGCTCGCGACGAGTTCGAGGTAGTCCTGCAGGACGGGTGCCAGTGTGTCCCCGCCGGCGGCGTCGATCAGGCGCCGGATGCCCTCTGCCGCCTCGCCGCTGGTCTCGGCAAATTCACTATCGAGCCGGTACAGGCCGGCCCCGGCGTGGGTGTCGATCACCGTCAGGGCGGTTTCCTTCTGGGTCAGGTGGCGCAGCAAGGCGATCAGCACGGTGTGCTTGAGCACATCGGCATGGTTGCCGGCATGGAAGGCGTGGCGGTAGCTGAACATCGTAAATCTCTGTTAATGGCGGCCCGCCCGGGGCCGGGGGTGCCTGCGTTCCATGCAAGAATCGCTGCCTATGGCCGACATTCTCCCCGATCCTGCCACATCCCCGACGCCCGCGCCGGCGCCGCCCGTGGCACATGTCGATGCGCTGCGGCCGGGGACGCGCCTGGACGAATTCGAGATCCAGGGGCTGCTCGGCGTGGGGGGCTTCGGGCTGGTCTACCGGGCCTACGACCATTCGCTGGATCGCACGGTGGCCATCAAGGAGTACATGCCTGCCGCGCTTGCCGCGCGCCTGGATGGCGCCTCGGTGCTGGTCCGGTCTGCGTCGGATCAGGTGACCTACCAGTCCGGCCTGCAGTCCTTCATGGCCGAGGCGCGGCTGCTCGCCAAGTTCGACCATCCCTCGCTGGTGAAGGTCTACCGCTTCTGGGAAGCCAACAATACGGCCTACATGGTGATGCCCTTGTACAGCGGCATGACACTGAGCCAGGCTCGCAGCCAGATGGTGGCTCCGCCGCCCGAGGAGTGGCTGCGCACGGTGCTCTGGTCCATCCTCCAGGGGCTGCATGTGCTGCACCGTGCGGACACGCTGCATCGGGACATTTCCCCCGACAACATCTTCCTGCAGGACATGGGCCCGCCCGTACTGCTCGACCTGGGCGCGGCGCGGCGCGCCATCAGCGACAAGTCGCACCGGCTCACCGCCATCCTCAAGGTCAACTACGCGCCGATCGAGCAGTACGCCGAGGTCGAGGACCTCAAGCAGGGCCCCTGGACCGATCTTTATGCGCTGGCGGCCGTTGTGTACAGCTGCCTGCGCAACGACCCGCCGCTGCCGGCCACGACCCGGGTGGTTCGCGACAGCATGCCTTCGGTGCGCCGTGTGGCGGCCACTGTGAAAGAGCATTTCGGCATCAGCTACTCGGACGAGTTCGTGCGCACGATCCAGCACGCATTGGCCCTGCAGCCGGCCGACCGGCCGCAAAGCCTGGCTGCCTTTGTGACCGAGATGAAGCTCAAGGCACCGCCGCGGCTCAACAAGTTCGACTGGCGGGTGGAGCTGGGTGCGTCGCTGCGGGCCGAGGAGGCTGACTACAACTCCCGCCAGTTCTGGCAGACGCAACCGCAGACCCTGCTGCAGCCGGCCGCGGGGCCCAAGCCGCGCCGGCGGCGCCGTGCGGGTGGCGCGATGCGTCGCCTTGCGTGGGGCGTGGGGCTGCTGGCCCTGCTCGGGGGATGGCTGCTTGGGCCTGGCAGCCCCTGGCCAACGCGTGCCGTCACGACCCGGGCCGAGGCTGTTGCGACGCCAGCGGTGACAGATCAGGAGGGGGCGCCGGCGCGGTCGCCGGTCGCCGCCGAGCCGGTCGCTGCCACTGGCGGCAGTGGCGCCGTGAGTCCGGCGACGACGCCGGCTGCGGCCGTGCCGACAGCGGCGCTGGCGACGAAACAGACGACGCCCGCGCCAACAGAGTCCGTGCCCGCGCCGCGCAAGCCGGCCCCTGCCAAACCCGCCGCGGGCGCGGAGGAACGCAAGCCGTCGCCGCGTCCTGCCGTCCGCGCCGCGGAGACACCTGTCAAGGCGGCAAGCGCGCCGGCGGCTCCGGCGCCCGTTCCAGCGCCGGCCGCAGCGGTGGACAGGGTCTTGTGCGCCGATGCCAATTTCTTTGCCCGCCCCATGTGCATCCACCTCGAGTGCCAGAAGACCGAGAACGCGCAGTTGCCGGTGTGCATCGAGGATCGCAAGCGTTACCCCGACGGGCGCAACCCGACTTCGCCGTGAGCGCGCGGCACGGCAGATCCTGGCCGTGCATTGCGTGCCGGTCTCTGCAAGGCATGCGGTGAACCCGCTGCGACGCTGGATCGCGGCAGGCTCAAGTCGAGCCAGCGACCCGTTATTCCATGCAAGAATCCAGCGTTATGGCCGACATACTGCTTGACACCGAATCCTCTGCGGCGCCGAATGCGCCTCAGGGCTTGGTGCATGTCGATGCCTTGCCCGTGGGCACGCGGCTGGCCGAGTTCGAGGTCCAGGGGCTGCTGGGCGCGGGTGGCTTTGGCCTGGTCTACCGGGCCTACGACCACTCGCTGCACCGCACGGTGGCGATCAAGGAGTACATGCCGGCAGCGCTGGCTTCGCGCCAGGATGGCGTCGTTGTCTCCATCCGGTCCTCCGATGATCATGAAACCTACCAGTCGGGCCTGAAGTCCTTCGTGGCTGAAGCACGGTTGCTGGCGCAGTTCGATCATCCCTCGCTGGTCAAGGTGTATCGCTTCTGGGAAGCCAACAACACCGCCTATATGGCCATGCCCCTTTACAGCGGCATGACACTCAAGCAGGCCCGGGCCCTGATGGCGGGGGCGCCACCGGAAGACTGGCTGCGCACGGTGCTCTGGTCCATCCTGCAGGCCCTGCAGGTGCTGCACGAGCACCAGACCCTGCACCGCGATGTCTCGCCCGACAACATTTTTCTGCAGGACGTGGGCCCGCCCGTACTGCTCGACCTGGGCGCGGCGCGGCGGGCCATCAGCGACAAGTCGCACAAGCTCACCGCCGTCCTCAAGGTCAATTACGCGCCGATCGAGCAGTACGCGGAAGCCGAGGACCTGAAGCAAGGTCCCTGGACCGATCTTTATGCGCTGGCGGCCGTCGTGTACAGCTGCCTGCGCAACGATCCACCGCTGCCGGCCACGACCCGGGTGGTGCGCGACAGCATGCCTTCGGTGCGTAGCATTGTGGACACCTTGCATGAACACTTCGGGCTGGGCTACACCGACCAGTTTGTGCAGGCGCTCACGCGGGCGCTGTCGGTGCAGCCTGGCGAGCGGCCCGGCAGCGTGCCGGAATTCGTCGCGATGATGGGCCTGGAGGCGCCGCCAGCGCTGGGCAAGTTCGACTGGCGCGCCGCGCTGGGCGCGCCTTTGGGGTCATCCCGGGATCCTGCTGCGGATACGAGCCCGGTGGCCACGACCGTGCAGCAGGCGGTGTCGACCGAGGGTGTGACCACGGTCGCGCCCACCCCGCCGGTGCCCCGCCCGGCGAGCCGCCGGTTCCCGCGGATCGGGGTCGCGCTCGTGTTGCTGGTCGTGGCGGTACTGGCAGCGGTATGGATCGATGACGAGTTGCGTGGCGATGCGCCACTCGTGGCGGCACCGGAGCCTGCGGTCATTCCGGCACCGCTGCCGGTTCCGGCTGCCGAACCGGCAGCACCGGAGTCGGTGTCCACTGATGTTCGTCCGGGCACCAGCCCGGGGCAGCCAGCTGCGGCTGTGGTGCCGGGCGACCTGGCGGGTCCCGTTCCGGCGCCGGCCGCAGCGGCCTCGGCCCCCAAGGTGGCGGCCAAGAAGCCGGCTGCCAAGCCGGGCGTCAAACAGCCGGTGCCCGACCACCTGCTGTGTGCCGACAGCAGCTTCGTGATGCGGCCGATCTGTATATACAGACAGTGTCTCAAGCCCGAAAACGCCAAGCGGCCGATCTGCATCGAGGAGCGGCGCAACCAGCAGCGCCCACCTCCACCGCCACTCTGATCTGGTGAAAGACCGTATAATGGCGGGCTTCGCAGCGATTTTGTGGCTCCGCGGCGAAGCATGAATCCACCACCTAAGAGGTTCCCTCCAGAGGAACACCGACCGTGGAAAAGAGCCCGCCAAACCAACTCTGCAGAGAGAAACTCATGACCAAAACGATCAGCGCCAAACCCGCTGACGTGACGCACGAGTGGTTTGTGATTGACGCCACCGACAAGGTGCTCGGACGGGTAGCCAGCGAAGTTGCCCTCCGTCTGCGCGGCAAGCACAAGGCCATTTACACGCCTCACGTCGATACCGGTGACTTCATTGTCGTCATCAACGCAGCCAAGCTGCGCGTGACCGGCACCAAGTCCCTCGACAAGATCTACTACCGCCACTCGGGTTTCCCGGGCGGTATCTATGCCACCAATTTCCGCGACATGCAGGCCAAGCACCCCGGCCGCGCTCTGGAAAAGGCCGTCAAAGGCATGCTGCCCAAGGGTCCCCTGGGCTACGCCATGATCAAGAAACTCAAGGTGTATGGCGGTGCAGAGCATCCCCACACCGCCCAGCAGCCCAAGGCGCTGGAAATCTAAAGGAGCCTTGAGATGATTGGTGAATGGAACAATGGCACCGGCCGTCGCAAATCCAGCGTCGCCCGCGTGTTTCTGAAAAAAGGCACCGGCAAGATCACGGTCAACGGCAAGGATATCCAGGAATATTTCGGCCGCGAGACCTCGATCATGATCGCCAAGCAGCCGCTCGTGCTGACCAACCATGTCGAGACCTTCGACATCCAGGTCAATGTGCACGGTGGCGGTGAGTCCGGCCAGGCCGGCGCGACCCGTCACGGCATCACCCGCGCCCTGATTGACTACGACGCTTCGCTGAAGTCCGCGCTGTCGCAAGCCGGCTTCGTTACCCGCGACGCCCGTGAAGTCGAGCGTAAGAAGGTGGGTCTGCACTCTGCCCGCCGTCGCAAGCAGTTCAGCAAGCGTTAAGCCTGCAGCTTGCCCCGGATGGGGCAACAAACTGTTGCAAAACAAGGGCCGCCGGAATGGAAATTCCGGCGGCCCTTGTCATTCGGGGCTGCTAGACTCGTTGGCTTATGCGAATGCGACTGCTCCTCCGACGCCTCACGGTCAGTGCACCGCGGATGTCGGTGCGCAGCGCCTTGCCCTGGCCCTTGCGCTGGGCCGCCGCCGCCGTCGTGCTCGGGTTCTGTGCCGCCATCGGCCTGTGGGCCTTCGAGTTCGGTAAGGAGATTGCCGGCGTCGATGACGGGCGTGTCGAGTACCTCGCACGGCTGGAGCGCGACGTTTCCGAGCTCAAGCAGCAGCTCTCGGGGATGAAGGAGGAGCGTGACCAGGCACTCGCCATGGCCAATGCCTCGACCACGATGATGACGGCCGAGAAGGCCGCGCAGGAGCGTCTGTCCACCCTCAACAAGCAGCTGGAGGCCGACAACCAGCGCCTGCGGGACGACCTCGGTTTCTTTGAAAAGCTCATCCCTACCGTGGGTAGCGAAGCCCTGGCCATCCGTGGCCTCCAGGCCGAGGTCCAGGATGGCCGCCAGGTCAAGTGGCAGGTGCTGGTGATCCAGCCGCTGAAGAATGCGCCGGAATTCAACGGCCGTCTTGAACTCAGCTTTACCGGCCTTCAGGCCGGGCGCCCCTGGTCGGCCAACTTGCCCGGGGGCGCGCAAGCGATTAAGCTGCGTCAATACGCCCGTGCCGAGGGCGTTTTTGATCTGCCGCCGCAGACCCTGCTCAAAGGCGTCAGCGTGAAGGTCATGGACGGCAACGTCGTCAAGGCCACGCAGTCGATCAAGTTGTAATCACCGTCTGAAGGGATTCCCCATGTTCAGCAAGAAAAAACAACCTGCCATCCGCAGCCTGATTGCCGACGGCAATCACATCGAGGGCCACATCCATTTCATGGACGGCCTGCGCATCGATGGCACGGTTGTCGGGGACGTCCGTTCCGGCGAGGACAAGAACAGCATCCTGGTGATTTCCGAGACTGCCTCGGTGACCGGAGAGGTGCATGCCGATCACGTCATCGTCAATGGCACGGTCAAGGGACCGGTGTACGCCCGCCGCATGCTGGAACTGCAGCCCAAGGCCCGTATCGAGGGGGATGTCTATTACACCGCCCTCGAAATGCATCAGGGTGCCATCATCGCGGGGTTACTTCGTCCCACGCCGGCGATGATGGAAGAGAAGCCTACGCTGAAGCTCGCCGCCAACAATTGATGCGGTCCGTCCGGGGCCGCAGCCCGGATGCCGGCATGGGCATGAGCCCATACACTGAATTCCTGAGCGGATTGGTGTACTATTGCGGCAACCTTTCCCTTACCGGAGTCCGTCCATGAGCGCTGTTGCCGAATCCATCCAGACTGAAATGCCTGCCCCGATCCTGTTCACCGACAGCGCTGCTGCCAAGGTGGCCGAACTGATCGCCGAGGAGGGCAATCCCGACCTCAAGCTGCGCGTCTTTGTCCAGGGCGGCGGCTGCTCCGGGTTCCAGTACGGCTTCACCTTCGACGAGGTGGCCAATGACGATGACACCACCATGACCAAGAATGGTGTGTCCCTGCTGATCGACGCCATGAGCTACCAGTACCTGGTCGGTGCCGAGATCGATTACAAGGAAGACCTGCAGGGCGCCCAGTTCGTGATCAAGAACCCGAACGCGCAAACCACCTGCGGTTGCGGTTCTTCCTTCTCCGTCTGACGCGCATGGGCCCGGCTCAGGCCGGGTAGATCGCACCAAGTACACGGGCGCCGCGCGCGCCCGTGACGCTTTTGAGGCTGCCGGTTTCGCGGTGCAGCGTACGGCGTGCCAGCCAGGCAAAGGCGGCCGCCTCCACCTGCAAGGCAGGCAGGCCTTCGGACTCGGATGGCCGCACCTCCAGTTGCGGCAGCAGCGACTGCAGCCGGTCCATCAGGTGGCGGTTCAGGGCACCGCCGCCGCAGACGATCAGCCGTCGGCTGTCCGGCGCGTGGCGCCGCAATTCATCCGCGCAACTGCGCGCGGTCAGTTCGGTCAGCGTGGCCTGTACGTCACGCGGCGCCAGACCCGGGGCGTGCGCCAGGTATCCGGCCAGCCAGTCCGAGTTGAAGAGATCCCGGCCCGTGCTCTTGGGTGGGGGCTGGGTGAAGAAGGGCTCCTGAAGCAGCTGCTGCAGCAGCGGTTCGTGCACCCGCCCACTTGCCGCCCAGCGGCCCGCGTCGTCATAGCGCTGACCCGTGTGCTCCTGGCACCAGGCGTCGAGCAGGGCATTGCCCGGGCCGCAATCGAAGCCCAGTACGGTGTCGTCGCGCAGGATCGACAGGTTGGAGATGCCACCGATGTTCAGCACGCTGACGGTCTGGTCGGCGCGGCCGAAGCGGGCCTGGTGGAAGGCGGGGACCAGCGGGGCGCCCTGGCCGCCGGCGGCCACGTCCCGGCTGCGGAAATCGGCCACCACGGTGATGCCACTGAGTTCGGCCAGCAGCGCCGGGTTGTTGAGCTGCAGCGTGTAGCCCGTTCCGTCCCAGGCGCCGGGTTGATGGCGTACCGTCTGGCCATGCGCACCGATCGCGTTTACCGCAGTCGCAGGCACGGCGGCCAGTTGCAGCAGGTCGGCGACCACGACCGCGTAGACGCGGCTCAGGGCGTTGGCCGCCAGCGCGGCTCGGTGCAGTTCGTTGTCCCCGGCGCGGTTGAGGCGCAGCAGCTCCGCAGCGAGGTCGGGGTCGAAGGGCCGGTAGGCGTGGTGCAGGACCTGCATCTGCGTTGCGCTGCAGTCGGCCAGCACCCCATCGACACCGTCCAGCGAGGTGCCGGACATCAGGCCGATGTAGTACTCAGGCACGCAACTACCCTGTCGCCTCAGCGCGTGGCCAGCAGCTGGGCTGCGCCCAGTTGCTGGCGCGTGGCTGCGGCCAGCCGGTTGAAGGCCGGACGGGCCGCCGCGGCGACCGGCACCGATTTGCTGTTGCGGGCGATGGTCAGCGGGTTCTGCTGTTGCCCGTTGATGCGGAACTCGAAGTGCAGATGCGGTCCGGTGGCCCAGCCCGTTGCGCCGCTGGCGGCGATGGTCTGGCCCTGCTCGACGCGCTGGCCGCGCTTGACGAGGATGCGGCTGAGGTGGGCGTAGACGGTGACGTGGTTGTTGCGGTGCCGGATGAACACGACGTTGCCATAGCCGCCCTGCACGCCGGCGAAGTCGACCACGCCGTCGCCCACGCTGCGCACAGGGGTTCCGGTCGGCGCGGCGTAATCCACGCCCAGATGCGCCGTCCACTTCTGCAGGATGGGGTGGAAGCGCATCTTGAAGCCGCTGGTCACCCGCGAGAAGGTGAGTGGCGAGGCGAGGTAGGCGCGTTTGAGGCTGTTGCCTTCCAGCGTGTAGTAGCCCCCGCGCGTGCGGGTGCTCGTCGGTCGCCCTTCTTCCTGCGGCGCGGCGCCGGCAGACGTGGGCTCCTGGAACCAGACGGCCTGGTAGGCCTTGCCGGCATTCACGAATTCGGCGCTCAACACCCGGCCGGCCCGCAAGGGCTCGCCATCGCCTTCCAGCACCTCGTAGACCACGGTGTAGCGGTCGCCTTTGCGCAGCTCGCGATGGAAGTCGATATCACCCGAAAAAATCTCGGCGATCTGGATGGCCACGGCTTCCGGGATCTGCGCCTCGTCGGTGGAGGCGAACAACGACGATTCGATGACCCCGCCGGCCATCCGGGTGGAGGCGGTCAGTGCCGGGGTCTCGAGCCGGGCACTGAAGGTCGCACCGGTTTTTTCGACGACCAGGCGTTTGAACGAGCCGTCGTCGTCCGGACTCCAGCGGGCCACCAGTCTGCGCAGGCCATTGCGGCCATCGGCTTCCGCTGTGAGGTTACGCCCCGCGCGGCCAAGCAGGTGACGCTGCACCAGGGCATCGCGGCGAAGGAAAGCGGCGGCCTGCGGGTCATCCATGCCCAGGCGGCGCAGGAGCGTGTCGGCCGTGTCGCTGGAGCGGCTCAGGTCCGAGCGATAGAGGGTGTACTGGTGGAGTTCGAGGGCGTCGACCTGCTGTTGCAGGGGCTGGGGCGTGACGGTCTCGGTGACTTCGCGCACCGGCAGCGTCGCCGCGTCGGGGGCCAGGGTCACGACGGCCGCGGCGAGCGCATAGGCTCCGCCACCGAAGAAGAGCAGGGACAGCACCAGCGCGAGGACGCTGCGCGGGTGCTGACGCACCACGCGGTGCGCAGTGTCCAGCAGCTCTCGGAGGGTGATGGGCAGTGTGGTCTTCAAGGGCATGTGCCGATCCGGTTCGGCATGTCGGGGCCGGGGCAAGCCAGGCGGGCTGCTGGCGCCACTTAAAATCGCGGGCAGCCGGACTGGCTTCCAAGTATATCGGGCCACCTCCGGTGGCATGGAAAAATCTTTATGAATCAAGCATCTGTGTCGACTTTTCCCGTCACCGAGCGGGTCCGCGAGGCCCTGGCGGTGACCCTGCGGGGCTGCGAGGAGCTGATCCCTGAAACCGACTGGGTGCAAAAACTGGCGCGTTCGGAAGCCACCGGCCAGCCGCTGCGGATCAAGCTCGGCCTGGACCCGACCGCCCCGGACATTCACATCGGCCACACCGTGGTGCTCAACAAGATGCGCCAGCTGCAGGACCTGGGCCACCAGGTGATCTTCCTGATCGGCGACTTCACCTCGATGATCGGCGACCCGTCGGGCCGCAACACCACGCGCCCGCCGCTCACGCGCGAGCAGATCGAGGCCAACGCGCAGACCTACTACCGCCAGGCCAGCCTGGTGCTCGATCCCGACAAGACCGAGATCCGCTACAACTCCGAATGGAGCGACCCGCTCGGCGCGCGCGGCATGATCCAGCTCGCCGCGCGCTACACCGTGGCGCGCATGATGGAGCGCAACGACTTCGCCGACC
>DALYHW010000055.1:0-14598 GCA_031970695.1 Hylemonella sp. | reverse complement strand
CAAGGCCCTGGTCGCGTTCCCCGGTGGCTTTGGCACACTCGATGAACTGTTCGAGATCCTGACCCTGGTGCAGACCGGCAAGTCGGAAGCCGTGCCCGTGGTGCTCTTCGGCAGCGCGTTCTGGCGCAAGCTCGTCAACTTCGAGATGCTGGTCAATGAAGGCGTGATCTCCCCCGATGACCTGAAGCTGTTCACACTGGTCGACACGCCGCAAGCGGCGTGGGACGCCATCCAGTCCTTTTACCGCCTGGGTAACAGCCCGCTTGCCTGAGCCGCCGTGGCGGCCATCAGGCCGTGTGCTGCGGAGCCCGAAGTGTCCACGCCGCCCGGCTGCCCAGCCCGACCAGGCCCCCCACGACCCAGAACACCAGCGACACGCCGATCACGGCGCCGATGCTGCCGAAGAGCAGCGGCATCACCACACTGGAACCGTTGAGCGACATCAGACGCAGCCCGAGCGCCTCGCCATGGCGGTCGGCTGGCGTGATCTGGTGCAGTGTGCTCATGATCATGGGTTGCACCGAACCCAGCACCAGGCCCAGCAGTACCGAACACACGCCCATCGCCATGGCATTCGGCATGAAGGGATACACGGCGAACAGCAGGCCGGTGGCCAGCATGGCGCCCGTGATCACCACCCATTCGCGCAGGTGGGACGCCAGCCACGGCATGGCCAGCCGCACCGTGGTCGCGGCCAGGGCGAAGGAGCCCAGCAGCATGCCAATGGTCGACGCGCTGTAACCGCGCTCGTGCCCCAGCACCGGCAGCACGAAGGTATGCACATCCCAGCAGGACGACAGGAACCAGTTGACCAGCAGCAGGCGACGCATCATCGGCTCGCGCAGCAGGTCCCAGGCACGGCGTGGCCCATGATCGGCGTTGCCCCTGAGGACCGGGGACCCCGGCACGCGGCGCACCAGCCACCAGCTCCCCAAAGGCAGCAGTGCGGCCAGCAGAAACGCGGCTCGGTACCCTGCAAGGTCCCCGCCCTGGCCGCCAAGCCAGACGCCCACGTGGTCGATCAGCAGCCCGGCGATCAACGGGCCGAGGAAATTCGAAATGGCCGGCCCGATGGAAAACCAGCTGAACAGCTGCTTGAGCTCGGTGGCATCGCGCGCGACCCGGCCAACGTGGCGCTGCAGCGCAATGGCCGCTGCCCCGGTCGCACCGCCGGTCAGCAAGGCGGCGATGCAAAGCATGGGAAAGGCCGGATAGAGCGCGGCCAGTCCCGCACCCAGCGTGGCCGCGATGACACTGAACCCCACCGGCCGCCGCAAGCCCATGCGATCGGCATAACGTCCGGCCGGCAAGGCAAGAAAGACCTGCGTCAACGCGAACAGCGCCATCAGAAGGCCTACGGCGAGCGCGTTGTACCCCTGCTTGAGTGCGAGCAGCGGCGCGGCCATGCGCAGGCCCGCCATGCAGGCATGCAGACAGATGTGCCCGCCGATGAGACGCGCCAGCGCGAAGCGTGGCACCGGCGCCGGCGTGCTCACCCTTCGTCCGCCTCCCGGTCGACCGGCAACAGCGCCTGCGCTTGCGCGTCGGGCAGAGCCTCGACCTGACGCAACGCCCGCCCCATGGCACGGCTGCGAACCTCGGCACTATTGAGCGTGTTGAGCACCGTTTCGGTCTGAGACTTGACCTTGGCCAGCACGTCACCGAACTTGCCGAACTCGGTCTTGACCGCGCCCAGCACCTGCCAGACTTCGCTGGAGCGCTTTTCCAGCGCCAGCGTACGAAAGCCCATCTGCAGTGAGCTGAGCATCGCCAGCAGCGTGGTGGGCCCCGCCAGCGTGACGCGGTGCTCACGCTGCAAGGCCTCCATCAGGCCGGGGCGGCGCAGCACTTCGGCATACAGGCCTTCGGTAGGCAGGAAAAGGATGGCAAAGTCCGTCGTGTAGGGCGGCTCGACGTATTTCTCGGCGATCGACCGGGCTTCGAGCCGGATGCGCGCCTCCAGCGCCTTGGCGGCCGCCTCGGCCCCGGTGGCATCCGCGCGCTGCTGGGCGTCCAGCAGTCGCTCGTAGTCCTCGTTGGGAAACTTGGCGTCGATGGGCAGCCACAGGGGCGCGCCGTCCTCGCTCTTGCCCGGCAGCTTGATGGCGAAATCCACCACGTTCTTGCTGCCCGGGCGCGTAGCCACCTGCGCCGCGTACTGGTCGGCGACGAACACCTGCTCGAGCAGTGCTGCCAGCTGCGCCTCGCCAAACATGCCACGGGTCTTGACATTGCTCAGCAGATGCTTGAGGTCGCCGACACCCGCAGCCAGCGTCTGCATCTCGCCCAGCCCCTTGTGCACCTGCTCCAGCCGCTCGGCCACCTGCTTGAAGCTTTCGCCCAGGCGCGCGTGCAAGGTGGTCTGCAGCTTTTCATCCACCGTGGCACGCATCTCGTCGAGCTTCGCGGCATTGGTCTGCTGCAGCTGTGCCAGCTGCGCTTCCAGCGTCTGCCGCACCTCGGCCATACGCCGGGCGTTGGACTCGCTCAGTGAGGACAGCTGCAGGGTCAGCGTGTCGGACAGGGTCTTCTGCAGCAGGGCGAGCTGCTGACCGAATGCATCGATCTGGGTATTTTGCGTGCGGGTAGCCTCCGCGGCCTGCTGCACCAGGCTCTGCTGGAATGTCGCGAGGTTCTGCGCGAGCTCCAGCCGTGTGCTGCGCGCCGAGTCGCCGATTTCCTGCCGCAGGTCCCGCGCCAGCCGCTCGTGCCCGCCCTGCATCTCGGAGCGCAACCATTGCGACGCCTGCTCCGCTTGCGCGCCGGAGCGTCGCAGCAACAGCGCCGCCACGAGTATGAGATTCAAGACGCCCAGCGCCAGCAGGGCCCAGAACAGCACAGGATTCAAACCGGTTTCCTCCAGCCCGCTATTGTCAACCATGCCCGCACTGCCGCAGCGGGTCTTTTATCGGGAAATCACATTTGTCCCAATATACTGGTCGCCTGTTGTTCACAGGCGTGCCTGGTGCACCGCCCACGCGTCATGACCGCATCGTGCCACGCCAAGCCGGGCACGCCGGTTGCCTGACGCCCCCCCGAGGACTGGCGCGATCCCGCTGCGGGATCCGCTGCCTCGCCCGCCTACGGCGAGAAAGGAGATCTGATGATAGACCTGATGCTCAACTGGTCGGAGTGGGTCAAGCCCTCCGCCGGCTTGCCGACCGTACAGTGGTCACTGCTGTTGGCACTGGCCGCCGGCGCCGGCCACCTGCTGCAACGTTATCTGGGGCTGCCCAAGGTCCTGGGCTATTCCGCAGTGGGCGCACTGGCCGGATTCTCCGGCTACACGACAACGACCTGGCCGCTGGGCGGCATCGGGCAGTTCATGGTGGAGCTGGCCTTGTCCATCGTCCTGTTTGAGGCCGGCGGGCGCCTCACGCTGCGCTGGTTACGGCACAACCCCATGCTGCTGTTGCAGAGTGTGGCCGAGGCCGGCGCAACCTACGCCGCCGTGTGGTGGGTGCTGCGACTGTGCGAGGTTGGTGAAGCCCTGCGGATGCCGCTGGCGCTGCTGCTGGTGGCCACCTCACCCGCGGTGGTGATGCGGGTAGCCAGCGATCTGCGCGCCAGCGGCCCTGTGACGGACCGCACCATCACGCTGGCCGCACTGAACACCCTGTACGTACTGGCCCTGGGCGGGGTCATGGCGCGCCTGCTGGGCCGATCTCCGGCCTTGCTGGCCGACGCACTCTACCCCGTGATCCTGTTGCTGGCCGCTTCGGTCATGATGGGCGCCGTGCTGGCCTATGCGCTGCGCAAGGCCCTGATGCTGATGAGCCCCACCAGCGAAAACACGGCGGTCCTGCAGCTCTCGCTGATCGCGGCCTGCACCACCCTGACGGCCAACTTCGGCGGCTCGGCGCCGCTGGCGGCCCTGCTCGCCGGCATCCTGCTCAAGACCTGGCATCCCCGACCGTGGTCGTGGCCACGCCAGTTCGGCACGGCAGCCACGGGCCTGACCATACTCATGTTTGTCCTCGTCTCCATGGCAGCCGCCCAGGCTCCCTGGGATCCACGGGACTGGAGCCTGATCGCCGGCCTGATCCTCGTACGCGCACTGGCCAAGCTGGCAGCGATCGCCGTCACGGGCATCGGCAGTGGCGCCAGCGTCAAGCAGGCCCTTTGGACGTCCGGCGCCATGTGGCCGATGTCGGCCGTCCCGCTGGTGCTGGTTTCCCAGTTCGTCACGTTCTCGCCGCTGGTAGGCAACCAGGTGGCAGCGCTGGCCTTGCCGCTGTTGCTGCTCATGGAGATCCTGGGAGCGCTCATGAGCGCGCTGGTGCTGCAGCGCGCTGGCGAAGCCGGACGCCCCCTGGGTATCCGGCGCCCGCGCAATGACAGGGAGTACAACGATGCCGCTTGAAACCTTCACCCAGTCCGAGGCGCTGACACTCGGCGTGGAACTGGAACTGCAGCTGGTCAACACGCACGACTACGACCTCGCCCCCTACGCCGAGGACATGCTGCGCCTGATGGCGCGGCGCAAGCTGCCGGGCAGCGTCGTGCCTGAGATGACCTCGAGCATGATTGAAGTCTCCACCGGCATCTGCACGTCGCCGGCACAGGCAGAAGAACAGCTGGGGCAGATCCGGGATGCCCTGGTGCAATGCGCCGACAAACTCAACATTGCCGTGGTTGGCGGTGGCACCCACCCCTTCCAGCAATGGCACGAGCGGCGTATCTACGACAAGCCCCGTTTCCGCCAGTTGTCGGAGCTGTACGGGTATCTGTCCAAGCAGTTCACGATCTTCGGCCAGCATGTGCACGTGGGCTGCCCGGATGCCGACAGTGCGCTGCTGATGCTGCACCGCATGTCGCGCTACATCCCGCATTTCATCGCCTTGTCCGCATCTTCTCCCTTCGTGCAGGGACACGACACGGCCTTTGACTCGGCGCGACTGAACTCGGTTTTCGCGTTCCCGCTGTCCGGCCGGGCGCCCTTTGTGCTGAGCTGGAGCGACTTCAACGCCTACTTCGACAAGATGACCCGTACCGGCGTTGTCCGCAGCATGAAGGACTTCTACTGGGACATCCGCCCCAAGCCCGAATACGGCACCATCGAGATCCGGGTCTTCGACACACCGCTGTCGATCGAGCGGGCTGCAGCGCTGGCCGGCTATGTCCAGGCGCTGGCGGCCTGGTTCCTGCATGAGCAGCCCTTCATGCCCACCGAGGACGATTACCTCGTCTACACCTACAACCGCTTCCAGGCCTGCCGCTTCGGACTCGATGCGGTCTACGTGGATCCGGCCAGCGGTACCCACCTGCCCCTCAAGGAACATATCCTCTCGACCCTGGACCGTGTCGAGCCCTACGCAAAGACGCCCGGTTCGGCTGCCGCGCTGGACTTGCTGCGTGCCAGCGCCGAACGAGGACAGAACGATGCGCGCTGGCTGCGCGACGTCCAGGCGCAGGAACAGCTGCTGGCCGAGGTCACCCGCCAGGCCGGACAGCGGTTCCGCCGGCCGAACGGCTGATCAGCAACTCAGGGTGCGCCTAGTCCATGGACGAGACGTAGGCGACCACGGCCTCGATGTCTGCATCGGACATGGGCCGGGTCACGCCACTCATGATCGGGTTGACCCGGGTACCCGCACCCTGGCGGTAGTGCAGCAGGGTCAGGCGCAGGTAGGCAGGCTGCTGGCCTGCAATGCGGGCGTGGTGCTCGTTGCCGCGGCCGTCCGCGCCATGGCACTGGAAACACACCTTTTGGTAGTAGTCACGCCCGCGGACCGCGAGCGCCGCATTGGCGACCGGCTTGCGGCTGACACGCTCGCCGGCATAAAACACCACGATGCCGACCTTCTCGTCCGCGGACAGGGCCCGGATCATGCCTTCCATGAATTCATTGCGGCGGCGCCCCTCGGCGAACTGGCGCAACTGTTCAATCAGGTACTCGGGGTTCTGACCGGCGAGATTGGGGACATCCGGGCTGACACTGTTGCCACCCTCGCCGTGGCAATGGGTGCAGACGGCAGCCACCTTGCGCCCGGTCCTGACCATGCCAGCCCGCAACGCGGGATCGGCCTCGAGCGCCTTCAGCCTTGCACCGAGGTCCACCCCGTCCTGCCGGCGCGCCGCCGGCTGCGCCGCAACGGGCTGGAGCGTCGCCAGCGCACATGCCACTGCCAGCAGCCACAACAGCCCGCGTGCCGCCTTCACCTGTTTCCAATCCACGAGCACCCCCTGCTTTCGATTTTTCGGGGATGGTACGCAGGGCCGCAGGCGCGGCCCTGATGTGGATCAACAAGACCGGCGAAACGCCGGGCGCGCGGGGCAGCGACTCAGGACTTCGCCAGCACTTGTGGATTGAGCGGCGTCAGGGCCTTGCCCTTGGCGAAAAACTCGACCAGGTTATCCGCTGCGAGCTGGGCCATGGCCTTGCGGGTCGGCACGCTGGCGCTCGCAATGTGCGGGGTCAACACGACATTGGGTACGGTCAGCAGGTCCGGGTGTAC
Organism: Hylemonella sp.; assembly: GCA_031970695.1. GTDB lineage: Bacteria > Pseudomonadota > Gammaproteobacteria > Burkholderiales > Burkholderiaceae_C > Hylemonella. Next base: position 8,140 of record DALYHW010000055.1, on the reverse strand, counting down.
CTTGGGTTCACCCTCGAACACGTCCAGACCGGCGGCGGCAATGCGCTTCTCGCGCAGCGCACGCGACAGGGCGGCGTCGTCGACGATGCCGCCCCGGGCGATGTTCACCAGGGTGGCCGTGGGTTTCATCTGCGCGAGTTCGGCCGCGCCGATCGCGTGGTGCGAAGCGGGTGAATAAGGCAGCACCAGCACCAGGTGGTCCGCTGTCCTGAGCAGCTCTTCCTTGCTGACGTAACGCGCCTTGCATTCGGCCTCGGTCGCCGCATCCAGGCGCGAGCGGTTGTGGTAGATCACGTTCATGCCAAAGCCAAGGGCACCGCGCCGGGCAATGCCCTGACCGATGCGTCCCATGCCCAGGATGCCCAGCGTGGCGCCGTGGATGTCTGAACCGGCGAACATGTCATAGCTCCACTTGGTCCACTGGCCAGCGCGCAGGTAATGCTCGCTCTCGGCCATGCGCCGTGCGGTCGCCATCATCAGCGCAAAGCCGAAGTCGGCCGTGGTTTCGGTCAGCACATCCGGCGTATTGGTGCCCAAGACGCCCCGGGCTGTCATGGCATCGAGATCGAAATTGTTGTAGCCGACCGCCATGTTGGCGCAGATCCTGAGCTTGGGGCAAGCGGCCAGTACCTCGGCATCGACGCGGTCGCTGCCCGTGGTGAAGGCGCCATCCTTGTCACGCAGGTGCTCGATCAGTTCAGCCTTGCTCCAGACGGCGTCCGCCTGGTTCGACTCCACGTCGAAATGCCGGGACAGGAACTCGATGGTCTCGGGGAATACCGCTCGGGCAACGAGGACTTTGGGTTTCATGATGTCTCCTAAAAGAAAGGGGCGCGGTACTCAGTGAAAAAAGCGGTACTGCACGATGTAGAAAAGCGCACCGGCCAGATAGCCGGCCAACGCCAGGCCGCTGACTTTGCGCGCATACCAGAAGAAATCGACCTTCTCCAGGCCCATGGCCGCCACACCTGCAGCCGATCCGATGATGAGGATGGAGCCCCCCGTACCTGCGCAGTAGGCGAGAAACTCCCACAGAAAGCTGTCTGCGGGGTACTGCTGCAGGCTGTACATGCCCATGGACGCAGCCACGAGGGGCACGTTGTCCACCACCGCACTCACCAGTCCGATCAGCATCACGATGATGTCCTGGCGGCCTACCTGGTGGTCCAGCCATTGCGCGATGGTCGCCAGAACATGGGTGTGCTCGAGTACCGCGACCGCAAGCAGGATGCCGATGAAGAAAACGACCGAGCTCATGTCGATACGGGTGAGTGCGCGGGCCAGCGTCAGGCGCTGCCGCGCCAGGTCGTCCTCCTTGTTTCGATGAACCAGATCGCCGACGGCCCACAGGATGCCGAGCCCGAACAGGATGCCCATGAAGGGCGGCAGGTGCGTAAGCGTCTTGAAGACCGGGACCGCCACCAGGATGCCGAGACCGAGGAAAAACATCAGGTTGCGCTCGAAGGCTGTGGTTTCAGGCCCGTCGATCAGGTCACCACGTCCGGGTGCGACGACCAACCGGTTCCCGAGCAGGTAGCTCGTGACCGCCAGCGGCACGAGCAGGTTTGTCAGCGAAGGAAGAAACAAGCCCTTCATGATCGCCGCTGTCGTGATCTGGCCGCCGATCCACAGCATGGTCGTAGTCACATCACCGATGGGTGTCCAGGCGCCGCCCGCGTTGGCCGCAATCACGATGATGCCGGCAAAGAACAGGCGGTCCTCCCGCGGCTCCAGCAGCTTCTTCATCAGCGAGACCATGACGATGGTTGTCGTCAGGTTGTCGAGGAGGGAGCTGAGGAAAAAGGTCACCAGACCCACAAGCCACATCAAGGTGGACAGTTTCTGCGTCCTGATGCGCCGGGTGATGACTTCGAAGCCGTTGTGTGCATCCACCACCTCGACGATCGTCATGGCCCCCATCAGAAAGAACACAATCTGCGCGGTCCCGGTGAGCGAGGACGCCAGTTCCTCGCCAACCTTCGTCGGGTCCGCGGCGGCCAGGGCGTAGATGGTCCACAGCAGCCCCGCCCCCAGCAGGGCCGACGCCGATTTGTTGATACGCAGCGGGTGCTCGAGCGCAATCGCTGCATAGATCAGTACGAATACAAGGACTAATGAGGTCAGCATCGGAAGTCTCAGCGCTCCATTCAGTATTGCGGCACCGGCCGCGATGGCCGGTGGCCGTGATCACTCGAGCCAGTGGGTGAAGGTGTCGACCGGTTCTCGGGGGGTGCGGAAGGTGTTCACGACCTCGGATGCATCCGCATGGCCGAGTGCCATGCCACAGACCAGCATTTCGTCCGGACCCGCGCCGATGTGAGGCATGATGATCTTCGCAAAGCCGTTCCAGGCGGCCTGCGGGCAGGTATGCAAGCCGCGCGCGCGCGCCGCTAGCATCACATTCTCGAGGAACATGCCATAGTCCACCAGCGAGCCGCGCCCCATGACACGGTCCACCGTGAACATCAGTCCCACGGGCGCGTCGAAGAAGCGGAAATTGCGCTGGTGCTGGGCATGCATGCGGTCCTTGTCACCCTTGCCGATACCCAGCAGGCCGTACAGGCCCCACCCGTTCTCGCGACGCCTGTCGATGTAGGGGCTGACCCATTTCTCCGGGTAGTAGTCGTACTCCTCGTGGTACTCGCCAGCCAGCGCGGGATCGGCGCGCAGGGCGTCATGCGCCGCGCACACTTTCTCCACCAGATTGTCGCGGCTGGCGCCTCGCAGGACGTACACCTTCCAGGGCTGGGTGTTCGTCCCCGAGGGCGCCCGGCTGGACACCTCGAGGATGTCGCGGATGAGCTCGGTCGCCACGGGTTCGGGCGTGAAGGCGCGCACGGACATGCGCGTCTGGATCGCTTCGTCAACGGTCATGGATTTCATGTGAGGTTTTCAAGAGCGGCCCGCAGGGGAGCCGGAATGGGCACCGGCCGGCGTGACTGCCGGTCGACATAGACGTGGACAAAATGGCCCTGGGCCGCCGCCAGGTCCTCCCCCTGCGCAAACAGCCCCACCTCGTAACGCACGCTGGAATTACCCAGTCGCGCCACCCGGATGCCAGCCTCGATGGTTTGCGGAAAGGCCAGCGGGGCAAAGTAGTTGCACTGGGTTTCGATCACCAGACCGATGGTCTGGCCATCATGGATATCCAGGACGCCCTGGTCGATCAACCAGGCGTTGACCGCCGTGTCGAACCAGCTGTAGTAGACGACGTTGTTGACGTGACCGTACACGTCGTTGTCCATCCAGCGGGTCGTGATGCTGCGAAAGGCCGGGTAGACGCTGCGTCTCTCGGGTCCCGGTTTCTCTGTTTTGGTATTCATGCTCAGGCTTGATTCTGCCAGCCCTCGACCTGCCGGCTGCCCATGCCAGGGCGCACCCCACCTGCTGCCCGTCATCACCGCGACAGCGGGGACAAGGTGCCGGATTTAGGGGGGAAGACCTAGAATGCTGCAGCGCAACAAAAAACGCTTGCATTCGGGAATGAACCCCTTAGAATTCGCCTCATGCTGCAATGCAGCATATATTGCAACCCACCTCTAGGAGTTCTGTATGCTGACCGCTGAACAAGTTCTGGCCGCCAACAAGGCCAATATCGATGCCCTCTTCGGCCTGACCAACAAAGCCTTTGAAGGCGTGGAAAAGTTGGTGGAACTGAATCTGGCCACCTCCAAGGCCCTGCTGGCTGACAGCGCCAGCCAGACCCAGTCCGCCCTGTCCATCAAGGACGCGCAAGACCTGATGGCGCTGCAGTCCAACGCGCTGCAACCCCTGGGCGAGAAGGCCGCCTCCTACAGCCGCGAGCTGTACGACATCGCCGCCGCGACCCATGCCGAGTTCAGCAAGGCCTTCGAAAGCCAGTTCGCCGAAATCCAGAAGAAGTTCCTGGACGTGGTGGACAGCACCGCCCAGAATGCCCCGGCTGGCTCCGAGACTGCCGTTGCACTCATGAAGAGCGCAGTGGCCGCCGCCAACAACGTGCTGGAAAGCGCCCAGAAATCGGCCAAGCAGGCCGCCGCCCTGGCCGAGTCCAACTTCAAGGCTGCCACGGCCAACACGGTCGAAGCCGCCAAGACCGTCAGCAAGAAGCGCTGAGCCGCCGCTCAAGGCCCCATGAGCATCGGGTTTTGAGCCGACGCTTTACAACAAGGGAAAACCCTGACATAATTCATTCCATCGAAAAACAAATCTTTTTGTTTTTCACCGGTTGTCTCCTCGGGTCCTTTCGCAACCATAGGGTTGAGGGATCCCTTCAAAGCCCCGTCGCTGACGGGGCTTTTTTTTTGCCCCGAATTGGCCCGCCAGCCCACGGTCACCTGGCCACAGCCTCGACCTCCCGCATCCCCGCCTCGATGGCAGCGCGCAACTGCGGCAAGGCTTGGGTCATCGCCTGCCGGCCGGCCTGAATGGCCCGGCGGCGGCTGCTGAAGTCTGTGCCCGAGACGCCATTGAGCGCCGGACGGACGATGACGAGATCCGGCCCACGCAGTTCCAGGGCGTTGATGCTCTTGCCCATGATGGTGAAGGTCTGCATCAGGATCTGGAACACATCCGTTGCCGAATTCGACTCCGGCACCTGCGAAATGTCCACGGCGATCACCAGCTCCGCCCCCATCTGGCGCGCCTGCCGCACCGGCACCGGCGCCACGAGGCCGCCGTCCACATACTCCCGGCCGCTGATGAGTACCGGCTGGAACAGACCCGGCACGGCACTGGACGCGCGCACGGCCGTTGCGACATCGCCTCGCTGAAACAGCACGCCCTGCCCACTGTGCAGATCCGTGGCCAGGATACCGAGCGGCAGGGGCAAGTCCTCAATGCGCCGCCCGCCCACCTGCTGGGAAACATAACGCGCGAGCGCATCGCCGCGCAGCATGCCGCGGCTGAACAGGGGCAAGGTCCAGTCGGCGAAGGTAGCCTCGTCCATGGTGTCGGCAATGCGCTGCAACTGGGGGCCCTGGCGTCCGCTGGCGTAGAGGGCTGCGACCAGACTGCCCGCCGAGGTTCCTGTCACCAGCTCAGGCCGGATGCCCGCCTCCTCCAGCACCTGAATGACACCGACATGGGCAAATCCGCGGGCGGCACCACCACCCAGCGCGAGGCCGATCCGGGGCGGACGCCGGACCGGCTCCACGGGCACCGTCGTCACTGGTGTTTCCGGCACCACCACAGTCGGCGGGGTGTTGCAAGCCCCTAACGCCAATGCAAACGCCGCGAGGCCCAGCAGTCGAAAAATTCGAAGGACAATAATCGTATTGCGAATCATTCTTATTTTGTATATGATCAGATTCTCCATTGTCCCTGATGTCATCATGTTCAAAAGCATTCTCCCCCTGGCACTGCTCGCAGCGCTGAGTCTGGGCCAGGCCAGCGCCCAGGAGCAGGTCGTCAATATCTACTCGGCACGCCATTACCCCAGCGACGAGGCGCTCTACAGCCAGTTCACCCGCAACACCGGCATCCGGATCAACCGTGTGGACGCCGACGACGCTGGCATTCTCGCCCGTCTGCGCGCCGAGGGCGCAGCCTCTCCCGCCGATGTGATCCTGCTCGTGGATGCCGCACGCCTGTGGCGCGGCGAGGCCGATGGCCTGTTCCAGCCCATCAAGTCCCCCGCACTGGAAGCAGCCATTCCCGCGCAATTCCGCAGCCAGCCTGCAGCCGACGGCGGCACCGCCTGGTTTGGCTTCTCGACGCGCGCCCGTGTTGTCGTCTACGACAAGCTCCGGGTCAAGCGCGAGGATGTCGACACCTACGAGGAACTCGGTGACCCCAGGAACAAAGGTCGCCTGTGCATCCGTTCGGGTTCGCACCCTTACAACCTCTCTCTGTTCGGTGCGGTGCTGGAGCATCTGGGTGAGCAGAAGACCGAAGCCTGGCTCAAGGGCATGGTCGACAACATGGCCCGTGCGCCCAAAGGCGGCGACACCGACCAGATTCGCGCTGTCGCTGCAGGCGAATGCGGTATCGCCGTGACCAACACCTATTACCTCGCCCGCCTGATGCGCTCCACCAAACCCGAGGACCAGTCCGTGATCGAGCGCGTCGGCGTGGTGTTTCCTAATCAGGCAAGCTGGGGTACCCACGTCAACATCGCCGGCGGCGCCGTCGCGCGCCATGCGAAGAACCCGGCCAGCGCCGTGAAGTTCCTCGAGTACCTCTCCAGCGCGCAGGCCCAGGAGCATTTCGCGAATGGCAACAACGAATGGCCCGTGGCCAAAGGCGTGCAACTGGACAATCCGGCCCTCAAGGCCATGGGGGGCAACAACTTCAAAAGCGAAACCATCCCGATCAGCGTGGTCGGCCGCAACGCCGTCAAGGTGCAGCAGATGCTCGACCGCGCGGGCTTTCGCTGACCCTCAGCCGCCCGCCAAGGGCACGTAAAAAAAGCCGGCGGATCAAAGAACCGCCGGCTTTTTTATCGGGAAGATCCGACACTCAGTCCGCAGTAGCCTCTTCGGGCTTGGCCTTGCCTTCCTTCTTGGGCAGCGGCTGGATATCGAGCGTGACCTCGTCCTTGTCGTCCAGGTCGACGGTCAGGCGCCCGCCATCGGTCAGGCGACCGAACAGCAGCTCGTCGGCCAGCGCACGGCGGATCGTGTCCTGAATCAGGCGCTGCATCGGACGCGCACCCATGAGCGGATCGAAGCCCTTCTTGGCCAGGTGCTTGCGCAGCTTGTCGGTGAAAGTGACCTCGACCTTCTTCTCGGCCAGCTGGGTCTCGAGTTGCAGCAGGAACTTGTCCACCACACGCAGGATGATCTGCTCGTCCAGCGCCTTGAAGTTCACGATCGCATCCAGGCGGTTGCGGAACTCCGGCGTGAACAGGCGCTTGATGTCACCCATCTCGTCGCCGGCCTGGCGCGGGTTGGTGAAACCGATCGTCGCCTTGTTCATGGTCTCGGCACCCGCGTTCGTCGTCATGATGATGATGACGTTGCGGAAGTCGGCCTTGCGCCCGTTGTTGTCGGTCAGCGTGCCGTGGTCCATGACCTGCAGCAGGACGTTGAAGATGTCCGGATGCGCCTTTTCGATCTCGTCGAGCAGCAGCACGGCGTGCGGCTTCTTCGTGATGGCCTCGGTCAGCAGGCCACCCTGGTCAAAGCCCACATAACCCGGAGGCGCGCCGATCAGGCGGCTCACGGCGTGGCGCTCCATGTACTCCGACATGTCGAAGCGGATGAGCTCGATGCCCAGGATGTAGGCCAGCTGTTTGGCCGCCTCGGTCTTGCCGACGCCCGTGGGGCCACTGAACAGGAAAGAGCCGATCGGCTTGTCCGGCTTGCCCAGGCCCGAGCGCGCCATCTTGACCGCGGAGGCCAGCACTTCCAGCGCCTTGTCCTGACCGAACACCACGCTCTTGAGGTCGCGCTCGATGGTCTGCAGCTTGCTGCGGTCGTCGTTGGAGACGTTCGCCGGCGGGATGCGGGCGATCTTGGCCACGATCTCCTCGACCTCCGCCTTGCCGATGGTCTTCTTGCGCTTGGACGGTGTGAGGATGCGCTGTGCGGCACCGGCCTCGTCGATGACGTCGATGGCCTTGTCCGGCAGGTGGCGGTCGTTGATGTACTTGGCCGAAAGCTCGGCGGCCGCCTGCAGCGCGGCATTAGCGTATTTGACGTTGTGGTGTTCCTCGAAGCGGGACTTCAGGCCCTTGAGGATGTCGATGGTCTCCTGCACGCTGGGCTCGACCACGTCGACCTTCTGGAAACGGCGCGACAACGCTGCGTCCTTTTCGAAGATGCCACGGTACTCGGTGAAGGTCGTCGCGCCAATGCACTTGAGCTGGCCGCTGGAGAGCGCCGGCTTGAGCAGGTTGGACGCGTCCAGCGTGCCGCCCGAGGCGGCGCCGGCCCCGATCAGGGTATGGATCTCGTCGATGAACAGGATGGCATTGGGCTTGTCCTTGAGCGACTTGAGCACACCCTTCAGGCGCTGCTCGAAATCGCCGCGGTACTTGGTACCGGCCAGCAGCGCGCCCATGTCGAGGGAATAGACATTGGCCTCGGCCAGGATTTCCGGGACGTCCTTCTGCACGATGCGCCAGGCCAGCCCTTCGGCAATGGCGGTCTTGCCCACGCCGGCCTCGCCCACCAGCAGCGGGTTGTTCTTGCGGCGGCGGCACAGGGTCTGGATCACA
>DALYHW010000054.1:0-14607 GCA_031970695.1 Hylemonella sp. | reverse complement strand
GGGGCTGGATCGCGTGGACCCTGCGTCCTCTGCCCGGACGCTGGGTGCTGCTTGCGTGGCTGGTCGTCACGGTGGCGGCAACCGCGGCGACGCACCGCACCATCGTGGGCCGGGACGCGGGCGTGACGCTGGTTGTGGTCCTGCTCGCGCTCAAGACCCTGGAGTTGCGCGCCCAGCGTGATGCGTTCGTGGTGTTCTTCCTCGGCTTCTTTGCGATGCTGACGAACTTCTTCTATTCGCAGTCGCTGCTCACTGCGGCCGCCATGCTGCTGGCGCTCATGGGTTTGCTGATGGCACTGGTCAACAGCCACCTGCCGGCGGGGCGGCCTTCGCTGGGCCAGTCAGCGCGTCTGGCCGGCCGCATGATGCTGCTGGGGGCGCCCATCATGGCCGTGCTGTTCCTGCTGTTTCCGCGCATGGCGCCCCTGTGGGGCACGCCGGGGGCCGAGCCCGCGGCGCGCAGCGGGCTGTCGCCACGCATGCAGGTCGGCCATATCGCCCGGCTGGCGCTGGACGACAGCGTGGCGATGCGGGTGCGTTTCGAGGGCGCAATCCCGCCCCTGGGCACGCTGTACTTCCGCGGACCCGTGTTGTCGGTCTTCGACGGCCGGGAATGGAGCCCGGCACCTCCCACGTTCGCGCCGCAGCAACAGCTGCGTGCCGATCTGCAGGTCGACGGTCCGGCCGTGCGTTACGAGGTGACACTCGAACCGCACAACCGCAACTGGCTGCTGACGCTGGACGCGACAGCCAATGCTCCCGAGTTGCCAGGTGAGATGGGCGCGGGGGTGCGCATGGGCGATGAGCTCCAGTGGTCCACCGGCGCGCCCATCACCGAGCTGCTGCGCTACCGGGCAAGCAGCCACATTTCGTTCCGGCACGGGCCCCTGACTGCGGTGACCGGGCTGCAGCGTTTCCTGTCCTTGCCGCGCGGCTATAACCCCCGGACGCTGCAGTGGGCGCAGGAGTTGCGCCAGCAGGCGGGCGATGATCCGGCTGTATTGATCGAGCGTGCCCTGCAGCAGCTGCGCAGCGGCGGATACGTCTACACGCTGGAGCCCGGTGAGTACGGCCAGCACAGCGCCGACGAATTCTGGTTCGACCGCAAGGAGGGCTTTTGCGAACACATCGCCTCCGCTTTTGTGATCCTGATGCGGGCCGCGGGCGTGCCAGCCCGCGTCGTGACGGGTTACCAGGGGGGCGACGTCAACGCCGTAGACGGTTACTGGGTCGTGCGCCAGAGCGATGCTCATGCCTGGACCGAAGTCTGGCTGGCTGGCCGCGGCTGGCTGCGGGTGGACCCGACATCGGCGGTCTCACCCGGGCGTATCGGCAGCCTGGAACGCCTGGCCGCGCCGCGCGGCGCGCTGGGCGCGGCGGTGGATACGGTGGTGAGCCCCACACTGCTGCAGAACATGCGCGCCGTCTGGGAGGCGGTGAACAACGCCTGGAACCAGCGCATCCTGAACTACACGCAGAACCGCCAGTTCGACCTCCTGCGCGCACTGGGTTTCGAGGCCCCGAGCTGGGAGCAGCTGGGCCTGTTGCTGCTGGGGGCGCTCGTCGTCGCGAGCCTGGGTGGCGCGGCCTGGACGCTGTGGGAACGGCAGCGTCACGATCCCTGGTTGCGATTGCTGGAGCGTGTCCGTGCGCAGCTGGCGCGCCTCGGCCTGCCTCGCGATGCGGCAATGACGCCACGCGAGATGGCGCAGCGGCTGGTGCGAATCCGTGATCCGCAGGACAATCGGGTGCAGGCCATCCAGGCTTGGCTGCAGCGCTTCGAGCAGTTGCGTTATGCGCCGCGTCCACGGGGACGCGAGGCGGCCGACCTGGCTGACCTGCGGCGTGAACTGAGAAACCTCAACTGGCCTTCGTGAGCAAATCGTATTTTTCTACCGTAACCTGGCTGGCTGCGCTGGTACTGATCGGCAGTGTGCTGCCGGTACAGGGTGCGACACATGCCAAGGCCCGGCTCAGGCGTGTGCAGGATGCCGGGGCCCTGATCGAGGGCACGGGCCCGGCCTATGCGCACCGGCCCGAGGCCATGGCCCTGGCTGACGAGATCGCGCGTCAGCATGGCCTGGACCGCAAGTGGGTAAGGCAGGTCATCGGCAAGGCGCGCCAGGTCCCGCAGGTGGCGCGGCTGGTGACGCCACCACCGGCCACGGTGCCGAAGAACTGGCAGCAATACCGCAGCCGCTTCCTGGAGCCGGAGCGCGTGCGCGCCGGGGTGGCGTTCTGGCAGAGCCACCGGGACACTCTCGAACGGGCCCAGGCCACTTATGGCGTGCCGGCCGAGATCATCGTGGGCATCATCGGCGTTGAAACCTACTTCGGGCGTCATATGGGGCGCTACAAGGTCATCGACGCGCTGGCCACCCTGGCCTTCGATTTTCCAGATGAACATCCGCGTGCCCGCGAGCGCCGCGCCTTCTTCCGTGCCGAGCTCGGCGAGTTCCTCAGCCTGCAGAAGAAGGCCGGCATCGATCCGCTAAGGCTGCGCGGCAGTTACGCCGGTGCCATGGGCATCCCCCAGTTCATGCCCTCCAGCTGGGGGCGCTACGCCGTGGATTTCGACGGTGACGGACGTGTCAACCTGCTCGACAGCATGCCCGACGCCATCGGCTCCGTGGCGAGCTACTTCAAGGCGTTCAACTGGCAGCCGGGCATGCCCACGCACTACGCGGTGGATTTTGACTACGACCGGCTGGACATGCCGGCCCTGCTGGAGCCCGATATCCGGCCGACCTTTCCCGTGGACCGGTTCGTCGCCAAAGGGGTGATGCTCACCGGAGCGGCACGCCAGCATGCCGGCCCGCTGGCGCTGGTGGAATTGCAGAATGGCGATTACTCGCCGAGCTATGTGGCGGGCACCGAGAATTTCTATGCCGTTACGCGGTACAACTGGAGCAGCTACTACGCGCTGGCCGTGATCGAGCTCGGCCAGGCCGTGGCGGCGGCGATGCCGCCGCGCGATGTTCAGGCCAGCACGACGCCTTCGAACACCGGGTGCAGCGCATCGACCCAGCCATCGACCTCGGCAATGCCGATCTGCAGGTAGTGCAGGCAGACCGGCCCGTAGCGCTTCCATTCGGGCTGCTGTTTCACCCCTTCGAAATCAGCCACCAGGTGTTCGGCGATCGTGGCGATCGCAACCAGGGTGCGCACCTCAGCCGGGATGGATGACACGTTCAGCGCCGTGTAATCATGGTGCAGGCGCACGGCATGGACGATCTCGCGCGGCAGGTGCCAGGTGCGCGCCACGATGGCACCGACCACCGCGTGGTCGGTGCGGTGTACCGCGTTCTCCGTGTCCGTGAAGCTGCGGTCCTGGCGCGCCAGCGCCTCGCTCAACGTGCCGGCATAACCGCGCAGGCCCTGGAGCAGGATCGGGATGCCCACGTGCATGAACAGGCCGCAGGTCTGCGCCACCTCGGCGTCCACGCCGTAGAGCTGGCGGGCGATGTAGCCCATGGCCAGCGAGCGGCGGGTCGAGGTTTCCCAGAAGTGCTCGACCAGCGGCGAATTGATCCGGATGGCGTTGCGGGTGAGAAAGCCGGTGAGGATCGCTGCAGCCTGGCCCATGCCCAGCATGGTCACGGCCTCACCTACCGTGCGGGCGGGACGCGACCGTGAATACAGCGGGCTGTTGGCGGTGCGCAGCAGGGCGGCGGCCATGGCCACGTCGCTGCCGGCAATGCGTGTCACTTCCGCCGGATCCGGGTCCGCCTGGCGCATTTCCTGTCGCAGGGCGCGCAGCAGCTCGGGGCAGGGCGGAATGACGATGTCACGTACGGGCCCTTCGGATCTGGCGAGATCGAGTTCCTGATCGAGGTCTGCTGCTTTCATGTTCATGGCGGCGTTGGCTGCAGCCCATTATGCGCAAAATCCCTGTCGCGACCTGTCGCCGATGCGGGTGTTTCCCCGTCGCTGCGGGCAGATTTCACGTGGTGCTGCCAGTAGCGTGGCTGGATCGCGCGTTCGCACTGCACCCGGGATGGTTGGCCCGAGCGCCAGTGTGCCGCACCACAGGCGGGGGTCTGGACCATCTCGATACCACGCTCCGCGTAGCGGGCCTGCACCTCGGCGGCCGGATGGCCGAAGCGGTTGCGGTAGCCTGCCTGTACCAGTGCCAGGCGCGGTGCCACCGCGTCCAGGAAGGCGGCAGTGCTGGAGGTCTTGCTGCCATGGTGCGGCACCAGCAGCACGTCCGCCCGCAGCGCAGCGTCCGCCTGCACCAGCCGTGCCTCCTGTGCCTTTTCGATGTCGCCGGCCAGCAGGACGGCGGTGGCCCCGTTGCTCACGCGCAGCACGCAGGACAGCGCGTTGCTGCGGCGTGCCCGGTCGAAATCTTCCGCCTGCGGGTGCAGGACCTCGAACTGCACCCCGTCCCAGTCCCAGCGCTGGCCGGACAGGCAGCGCTGTCCGGCGCGCGGGGCCAGCAACTCGTGGTGGTCCTCCAGCGAGCTCAGCAACGCGGCCTGTGGTTGGGCCCCCAGCACCGCCGCGGCACCCCCGGTGTGGTCACTGTCGCGATGGCTGAGCACCAGCCGGTCCAGCTTCACGTCCAGGGCGCGCAGCAGCGGCACCAGCACCCGCTGGCCGGCGTCGCTTTCGTTCGTGTAACGCGGACCGCTGTCATACAGCAGCGCATGGTGTGCCGTGCGCACCAGGACCGCATTGCCCTGGCCGATGTCCGCGACCAGCAGGTCGAATTCGCCCGGGGCCGGGCGGGGCACCTGCCAGAGCAGCAGGGGCAGCAACAGCGGCACGCCGGTCAGACGCAGGGTCCACGGCAGGCGCATGGCCAGCAGGATCCCGCCTGCCACCGCCGCAATCCCTGCCCAAAGCGGTGCCTGCGGGGCGGACAGCGTGGCCAGCGGCAGTTGGGACAGTGGCACCAGGAAGGAACCCAGCCATTGCACCGTCTGCGCAGCGGCGTCCCACAGCGGCGACCAAAGCACGCCCAGCAGCGATAGCGGGGTCACCACCAGCGTGACCCAGGGAATGGCCACGAGGTTGGCGGCCAGGCCCACGACGGACATCTGGCCAAAGAGCAGCAGGGTCAAGGGGGTCAGTGCCAGCGTGATGAGGAACTGCTCGCGCACCAGTTCGCGGAAACGCCGCCCCCACGAGGGGGCAACAGTGGGCTCGTGCTGGTCGCCCGCTGCGAACAGCACGCCCACGGCTACGAAGCTCAGCCAGAAGCCGGGTTGCAGCAGCGACCAGGGATCGACCAGCAGAACCACCGCAGCGGTCAGCAGCCAGAGCTGGGGCCAGGGCCAGCTTCGCGCCGAAAGACGCAGCAAGGTCACCGTAGCCAGCATCAGGACGGTTCGCTGGGCGGGCACGCCCCAGCCGCTGAACACGGCGTAGGCGGCCGCCAGCAGCAGTCCACCCAGCAGCCCGGCTTGCGGGGCGGGAAAACGCAGGCACAGGCGTGGCGAGCCACGCCAGAGGGTGCGCAGCAGGCCGGCGGCCAGCCAGGCGAACAGCGTGATGTGCAGGCCCGAGATGCTCATCAGATGCGCCACGCCGGTGGCCCGGAACACGTCCCAGTCGCTGCGGGTGATGGCTTGCTGATCGCCAGTGACCAGCGCGGCGACCACGCCCATGGCCCGTGCCTGCACCTCCGGCACGGTGTCTGACGGGGCACGGCGCAGGATGTTGTCGCGCACCTGCTGCCGCGTTCGCTCCACACGGTGCTGTCCGCTGGGCCCCAGTGCCTGCGGCGGTGGGTCACGCCGTCCGGCACGCACGTAGCCGGTGGCCTGCAGGCCCTGCTCCCACAGCCAGAGCTCGAAATCGAAGCCGTGCGGGTTGCGGGCGCCGTGTGGTGCACGCAGCCGGACGGTGAATTGCCAGCGGTCGCCGGCCTGCAGATCCGGCGGCACCTGCGAAGGATCGAGTAGCACGCCATCTTCGTTGCGAAAGCCGCCGTACCAGCTCAGGTAGAGCTGCGGCGGCAGTTGGACCGGCTGATCGTCGAGCCCGGCCTGTTCGATGGCAAACCGAAAGCGTGTGCTGTTGTCGCCGAGCTGCGGCATCGCGCTGATGCGACCGGTGACCCGGATGTCCCGGCCTTCAAGGTCGGTGGGCAGGGACTGCTGGAGGAATGTGGCGGCGCGCAGCCCGGTACCCGCGAAGGTGAGGGCGGCACATGCCCCCAGGGCCAGAATCAGGCGCAGGATGGCGGGTACGCGCCGGCTCAGTGCCAGCAGGAGGACGCTGGCCGCGAGGCCGGCCAGCGCGAGTGCGGCGTAATGCGCCATAGGCCAGAGCCCGGGCTGTTGCAGCTGCAAGGCGATGCCCGCGATGCAGCCGAGCAGTCCGGGAGTCAGCAGTCTGGCGCTGCCGTGATCCGGGATGTGTGACATCCGGCCATGCTAACGCCTGTGCGGCGCGGGTCCGGCCGGAGCAGCGCAGGCGCTCGCCGGCCGCTCAGCAGAGGGCGAGTGCCTGCAGGCACTGCCGCTTGTGCAGCTCTCCCTGTCCGGGGGGAAACTCGATGCCCGCCAGGCGTAGCCCATAGTCGAGGTCCTGCGCCTCGGCCCGTAGTATCCATGCGCACAGCCGCGAGAGCCGCTGCTCCAGTGTGGCGCCGTGTGTCTCGTTGAGGTCCAGCCAGAGCTGGAAGTGCTGCGCCTGCTGGCTGTCGCGGCTGACCAGCTCGTCGGTCCTGGCGGCCTTTTTCCAGACGATGCTCTTGAGCGGGTCCCCGCGCCGGTAGGGGCGTACCCCGTCGAACTCGTTACTGGCGACGTGGCGGGCTGCGCTGCCGCCGCTGCTGTGCGGTTGGCCGGCAGGCAGGGGCGGCGGTGCGGATTCCGCCTCGGGATAGACGACGACCGTGGCGGCCGGGCGCCAGAGTGTCCAGACGCGGAAGATGCCCAGGGGAAACCGTGTCTCGGCGGTCAGCAGCGGGATGGCATGTTTTCCGCGGGGCAGGCCGGGCAGCATGAGCTCCACGTCCGCGCTTCCCTGCGCGGGAACGTCGCACCAGACCCACTGCAACGGGTGCCCGTGATGGATGCGCAGGCCGATGCCAAAGCGTGGTGCCTTGCGCTCGCTGTGAAGGGTGATGCGCAGGCGTGACGGTGTCCCGGCATGGTGTGCTTCCACCGGATGCAGCACCAGCGTCAGGCCGCGCAGCGTGCCATGCGAAATGTAGGTGCTGACGACCGCGCTGCCGCCAAGCAGGAAGGTCAGCAGGTAGCCCAGGTTCAGCTGGTAGTTGATGGAGGCGACCAGCAGGATCAGCAGCGTGAAAGCCAGCATGAAGCCGGCGCGGGTAGGCAGGATGTAGACGTTGCGCTGGGTCAGCGTGAGAGTGTCGCTCCGCGGCAGGCGTGCCTGCCACCACTGTTGCCAGCGGGCGCGGACGTGCGCAACGGGCCGCAGCAGCGGATTGGGCAGACGCGGTGCCGTCCCCATCGCGTTTGCCCGGGTCAGGGCAGTGGCACGGCCTGCAGCAGAGCGCGGACCTGCTCCAGCGCACCGCGCCCGGCGCTGGCCACGGGCACCAGGCGGTGTGCCGTTGTCTGCGGCAGGATGGCCTGCACGTCGTCCGGCGCCACGTAGTCCCGCCCGCTGAGCAGCGCCTGTGCCTTGGCCGCGCGCAGCACGGCCAGGCCGGCGCGCGGGGACAGGCCCTGGACGAACCAGCGCCCGTCGCGCGTGGCGGTGATCAGGTCCTGCAGGTAGTCCAGAAGCGGTGGCGCGGCATGGACGGCCAGCACCTGCTGCTGCAGGGCTCGCAGCTCCGCTGGCGTCAGCAGGCCGGGCAGGTGTTCAAGCATGTCGCGACGGTCGCGGCCCGCGAGCAGTTCGCGTTCGGCGGCGCGATCGGGGTAGCCCAGCGAGATGCGCATGAGGAAGCGGTCCAGCTGCGATTCGGGCAGCGGATGGGTGCCGAGCTGTTCCTGCGGGTTCTGCGTGGCGATGACGAAGAAGGGCTGGGGCAGTGGTCGTGTCTCGCCCTCGACGGTGACCTGCTTTTCTTCCATGGCCTCGAGCAGCGCGCTCTGCGTCTTGGGGCTGGCACGGTTGATCTCGTCGGCCAGCAGGACCTGCGCAAACACGGGGCCTGGGTGGAAGACGAAAGCGTTCTGGTTGCGGTCGTAGATGGACACGCCCGAGAGGTCGCTGGGCATGAGGTCCGCGGTGAACTGCACGCGCGAAAACTGCAGGCCGAAGCTGCGTGCCAGCGCATGGGCCAGCGTGGTCTTGCCGACGCCGGGGGCATCTTCAATCAGCAGGTGGCCGCCGGCCAGCAGACAGGCCACGCCGTCCGAGACCTGCGAGGCTTTGCCGACGATCACCGTGTTAAGCTGGTCCAGCAGTGATTTAATCTTGCCTTGTGCATCCATGATGCGACATTAACCGAAATCCAGGTCAGATATGAGCAAGACGGGCTATTACACCCATGGCGATTGCCGCAAGCACGAGATGGGCGCCGGGCATCCGGAATGCCCGCAGCGGCTCGACGCCATCGAGGACCGCCTGCTGATCTCGGGCGTGGGGGATGCCCTGACGCGCCTGGAGGCGCCGCAGGCGTCGATCGAGGAGATGGAGCTGGCGCACGGCCGCATGCACCTCGCGGCGCTGCGCGGCCTGAGCGATACGCTGGCCGAGGAGCTGGCTGCCGGCGGTCCGAGCCATGTCCACATCGATCCGGACACGTCGATGAACATCGACACCTGGAACGCCATCCTGCGCGGGGCCGGGGCGGCGCTGGCCGCGACCGACGCGGTCATCGCCGGTGAACTCGAGAATGCCTTTTGTGCGATCCGCCCGCCCGGGCACCACGCCTGCCGCGACAAGGCGATGGGTTTCTGTTTCGTCAACAACGTGGCGACGGCCGCCAAGTACGCGGTGGAGCGCCACGGCCTCAAGCGTGTGGCGATCGCGGATTTCGATGTGCACCACGGCAATGGCACCGAAGACATCGTGGCCGGTGACAAGCGCATCTTGATGGTGAGCATCTACCAGCATCCCTACTATCCGCACGGTGGCGCGGGACCGGATACCGACAACATGGTCAACGTGCCGGTGCCGGCGTATACCCGCGGCATGGAGGTGCGCGAGCTGATCGAGATGCTGTGGATGCCTCGCCTTGAACAGTTCAAGCCCGAGATGATCTTCATCAGCGCGGGATTTGACGCCCACCGCGAGGACGACATGGGCCAGCTCGGTCTGGTGGAGGCGGATTACGCCTGGATCACGGAGCGCCTCAAGGATGTGGCGCGTCGCTACAGCAAGGGACGCATCGTGTCCTGCCTCGAGGGCGGCTACAACCTCAGTGCGCTGGGCCGTAGCGTCGAGGCGCACCTGCGCGTCCTTGCCGACGTCTGATCTGCTTGCGGGCGCAAGCGCCCTCTCGATCTCCCCCGGCAGGCCGCAAAGGGCAGAGTCGGGCGTTCATGCCTGTCGCATTTTCCCGACGTGCTGCTCCGGCTGGCCTGAATCTGCCGCAGAATGGCTGACAGGATTCAAGCCGATTTGAAGGGAAACCGATGAAGAAACTGATTCTGTGCGCTGGGGTAGTCGTTTTGACAGGGTGCGCATCTGTGCAGTATGGCGACAAGGACGCCGAGGCCAACCTGAAGAAATATTCGGCCGTGCCTGGCAAGACCAGTCTCTATGTGTGCCGGGTCAGTGGCTTTGTGGCCAGTGGCGTGACCTCCAAGGTGCTCGTGGACGGCAGGGACATCGGCAACCTGAAGCCGAAGACATTTGTACACGCTGTTATTGAACCGGGTGAGCATGCTGTGCAGCTCGTACACGACGGGATCAATGGGTCCAGCGGGATCCACCGCATCCAGACCCAGCCCAATGAAGTGGCCTTTGTCTGGGCAGGTGTGACCGGCGGGGGATGGGGAATCCTGACGGTCGATCATTTCGCCTCCCGGCAGGAGGGCATCAACTGCGTGAACGACGCCGCCTACTCGGTGACAGGCACGACCAAGTGACCTGCCGCCCGGGGAAATCCCACATCCGGGCAAGCGCCAGCGGGATCAGGGTCACCACGCGATGTAGGCGTAACCCTTTTCCTGCAGTTCCATGATGGCGGCGGCGCCGACTTCCTCGACCCGCACGAAGTCCAGCATGTCCTCCTTCTCCCAGCCGATGGTGTGCATGGTGTTGCCGCAGGCGATGAATTCGATGCCGTAGGACTCTTTCATGCTGCGCACCCGCTGCTGGTGGGTCTTGGGCACGGGGCGTTTGGGTTTCTTGGCCAGCAGGTGAATGCCCGGGCCCCAGACGACCACCACGATGTTCACGTCGTCGACGTATTTCTTCAGCATGGCGCCGATCGAGTTCAGGATGGCTTCCTGGTACTCCGGTTCATGGCGGTTGATCTGGTAGACCACCTTGTGCGGGGCGCCGTCGTCTGCCGCGGGTGCGGCCGCGACGGCGGCGCGTGAGGGCATTGCGGCACCGGCGGTGGCCGCCGCGGCCACGGCGGTGAGCAACTGGCGGCGGGGCAGGGAGCGGGAGTCGGACATGGCAGTGGGCGGGAGTTGAGGACCGGTAGGTTAGCCGAAAACCCCGGGGCCCGCCGGCCGTCTTGCCGGGACAGGCGATTCAGGGACAATCACCGGGCGCCGCGTCGGCGTTCAGAACGAAGGAAATCAATCCCATGACCGAGTTGCAGAGCCTGCTGCATGACCTGGGAAGCCCCCGGGTCTGGATCGAGTTGCTGGTCCTGCTGGCCTGTGTGGCGTTCGCCTACGGTGCGGCGCGGCTTCTGGCGCGGGGCCATGCACCCGATTCGGTCTGGTTTGGCCGCCGGGTCTTCGATGGCCTGCTGTTTCCAGTCCTCACGGTCGTGCTGATTTATGCGGCGCGCCACGGCGTAGCCCTCTACCAGCCGGTGGCCGTACTCAAGGTTGCCCTGCCCGTGTTCATCTCGCTTGCGGCGATCCGGCTGTTCGTGCGCGTGCTGGGGGCGTCTTTTCCCAAGTCGTCCACGGTACAGTTGATTGAAAGCCTCGTGTCCTGGCTGGCCTGGGGCGGTGCGGTGCTCTGGATCACCGGCCTGTTGCCGGCCGTGCTGGAGGAACTCGAGGCCATCCACTTCGCCTTCGGCAAGTCACGTATCAGCGTGCGCACCGTGCTCGAGGGGACCTTGTCCTCGGGTGTCATGCTGGTGGTGGTGCTGTGGATCTCCGCGACCGTCGAGCGGCGTATCCTGCGCGAGGCGGTGGGCGATCTGTCCATGCGCAAGGTCGCGGCCAACGCCATCCGCGCGGGCCTGCTGCTGATCGGCCTGCTGTTCGTGCTCTCGGCGGTCGGGGTGGACCTGACCGCGCTGTCTGTGCTGGGCGGCGCTGTCGGTGTCGGCCTGGGTTTCGGCCTGCAAAAACTCGCGGCCAATTACGTCAGCGGCTTCGTCATCCTGCTGGAACGTTCCTTGCGCATCGGTGACGTGGTCCGGGTGGATAACTTCGAGGGCGTCGTCACCGACATCAAGACGCGCTACACGCTGATCCGCTCGCTCAACGGTCGTGAATCGGTGGTCCCCAATGAACTCATCATCACGCAGCGGGTGGAAAACCTCTCGCTGGCCGACCCGAAAGTGTTGCTGACCCTGACGGTGTCGGTGGCGTATGACAGCGATGTGGAGCAGGTGCGCCGCATCCTGTGCGACGCGGCGCTGGCATGTCCGCGCGTGCTGCGGGAGCCGGCGCCCGCAGCCCACCTGACCGAGTTCGGCGCGGACGGCCTGGAATTCACCCTGGCCGTCTGGATCACCGACCCGGAGAACGGGCAGCTTGGCCTGCGTTCGGAGATCAATCTGGCCATCCTGAACGGACTGCGCCAGGCCGGGATCGAGATTCCGTATCCCCAACGTGTGGTGTACATGAAATCCTGATTGGCGCGTTGGCAGTCCGCGTATAATCCAAAAAAGCACGATCGTTCGTTTTTGTGTCATGCCGGGGACCGTCCGGAATGATGCGGTGCAATAGAATGCCGTGATTGACGTACACGTCAATCACAAAAATCCAAACCAACCATCTGGAGTCGCTCGCATGAAAGTCCTGGTAGCCGTCAAGCGCGTGGTGGACTACAACGTCAAGGTCCGTGTCAAGTCGGACAACACCGGCGTTGATATCGCCAACGTCAAGATGAGCATGAACCCCTTCGACGAAATCGCCGTCGAGGAAGCCGTGCGACTGAAGGAAAAGGGTGCCGTGACCGAGGTCATCGCCGTGTCCTGCGGCGTGGCCCAGTGCCAGGAAACCCTGCGCACGGCCATGGCCATCGGTGCCGATCGCGCCATCCTGGTCGAGACCAACGAAGAGCTGCAGCCGCTGGCGGTGGCCAAGCTGCTCAAGGCCCTGGTCGACAAGGAACAACCGGGCCTGGTGATCCTGGGCAAGCAGGCCATCGACGATGACGCCAACCAGGTCGGCCAGATGCTGGCGGCGCTGGCCGATCTGCCGCAGGCCACCTTCGCTTCCAAGGTCGAGATCGCCGACGGCAAAGCCAAGGTGACCCGCGAAGTGGACGGCGGCCTGGAGACGCTGAGCGTGAGCCTGCCGGCCGTGGTTACCACCGACTTGCGCCTGAACGAGCCGCGTTATGTGACGCTGCCCAACATCATGAAGGCGAAAAAGAAGCAGCTGGACACCGTCAAGCCCGAAGACCTAGGCGTGAACGTGGCCCCGCGCCTCAAGACCCTCAAGGTGACCGAGCCCCCGAAGCGCAGCGCTGGCATCAAGGTGCCCGACGTCGCCACCCTGGTCGCAAAACTCAAGAATGAAGCGAAGGTGATCTAAATGACAGCTCTTGTTATTGCCGAACACGACAACGCGTCCGTCAAGGGCGCTACCCTGAACACCGTGTCCGCAGCCAAAGCCTGCGGCGGTGACGTGCATGTGCTGGTGGCCGGCCACAACGCTGCAGCTGCTGCAGCTGCAGCTGCCCAGATCGCTGGCGTCACCAAGGTCATCCACGCCGATGGCGCGCAGTTCGCCCACGGTCTGGCCGAGAACGTGGCGGCCCAGGTGCTCGCGATCGCTGGCAACTACAGCCACATCCTGTTTCCGGCCACCGCGTCGGGCAAGAACGTGGCGCCGCGTGTCGCGGCCAAGCTGGACGTCGCCCAGATTTCCGACATCACCAAGGTCGAGAGTGCCGACACCTTCGAGCGCCCGATCTACGCCGGCAACGCGATTGCCACCGTGCAGAGCAGCGACGCGAAAAAGGTCATCACCGTGCGCACCACCGGCTTTGACGCCGCGGCTGCCACCGGCGGCAGCGCTGCCGTCGAAACGGTGGCTGCCGCTGCCGACAGCGGCAAGAGCAGCTTCGTTGGTGCCGAACTGGCCAAGAGCGACCGTCCCGAACTGACGGCGGCCAAGGTCATCGTGTCCGGCGGCCGTGCCCTGGGTTCGAGCGAGAAGTTCAACGAGGTCATGACCCCGCTGGCCGACAAGCTCGGTGCCGCCATCGGCGCCAGCCGTGCTGCGGTGGACGCGGGTTATGCGCCCAACGACCTGCAGGTCGGCCAGACCGGCAAGATCGTCGCCCCGCAGCTCTACGTCGCTTGCGGCATCAGCGGTGCCATCCAGCACCTGGCCGGCATGAAGGACTCCAAGGTCATCGTGGCCATCAACAAGGATCCCGAGGCGCCGATCTTCTCGGTGGCCGACTACGGCCTCGAGGCCGACCTGTTCACGGCGGTGCCGGAGCTGGTCAAGGCACTCTGATTCCTGACCCAAGGCACCGTACGCGGTGCCTTTTTTTCGCCTGCGTTTCCTCTTTCTGATTCCTGGAGCTTTGCCATGAGCTATGTCGCGCCTCTCAAGGACATGCTGTTCAACCTCAAGCATCTGGCCCGCATCGACGAGATTGCCCGCATCCCGGGCTTCGAGGATGCCGGCTTCGACACGGCGCAGGCCGTGCTCGAGGAAGCCGCCAAGTTCAACGAACAGGTCGTGGCCCCGCTGAACTGGGATGGCGACAAGAACCCGTCCAGTTGGAAAGACGGTGCCGTGACCACCACGCCCGGCTTCAAGCAGGCCTTCAAGCAGTTTGGCGAAGGTGGCTGGCAGGGCCTGCAGCACCCGGCCGACTTCGGTGGCCAGGGCCTGCCCAAGGCGATTGGCGCGGCCTGCATCGAGATGGTCAACAGCGCCAACCTCAGCTTCGCGCTGTGCCCGCTGCTCACTGACGGTGCCATCGAGGCCCTGCTGACGGCCGGCTCCGACGAACTCAAGGCCATCTACCTCGAAAAGCTCATCAGCGGCGAGTGGACCGGCACCATGAACCTCACGGAGCCGCAGGCCGGCTCTGACCTGGCCTTGGTGCGCAGCCGCGCCGAGCCGCAGCCCGACGGCAGCTACAAGCTCTTCGGCACCAAGATCTTCATCACCTACGGCGAGCACGACATGGCGGACAACATCGTCCACCTGGTGCTCGCGCGCGTGACGGGCGCACCCGAAGGCATCAAGGGCATCAGCCTGTTTGTCGTGCCCAAGTACTTGGTCAACAAGGACGGCAGCCCGGGCGCGCGCAACGACGTGCACTGCGTGAGCATCGAGCACAAGATGGGCATCAAGGCCAGCCCGACCGCCGTGCTGCAGTACGGCGACCACG
>DALYHW010000053.1:7547-14678 GCA_031970695.1 Hylemonella sp. | reverse complement strand
GGGCCAGCGCGAGGCCGCCGCCGCACTCGCGCTGGGGCCGGTGGCCACGCTGCGGCGCGTGGTGCTGCCGCAGGCCTTGCGCGTGATCATCCCGCCGCTGGCCAACCAGTACCTCAACCTCACCAAGAACTCCTCACTGGCGGTGGCGATCGGCTATCCCGAACTGGTGTCGATTGCCAACACGGCGATCAACCAGACGGGTCGCGCCGTGGAGTGCATCACGGTCATCATGGGCGTGTACCTGCTGCTGTCGTTGCTGACGGCCGGGCTGATGAACCGCCTCAACACACGCGCCATGTTGCGGGAACACTGAGCATGGCGAGCTACGCACCGATCCCGCCGCGTCCGGCGCCCGTCCGCACCACGCGCCTGCGCACCCGCCTGCGGACCGCGCTGTTCGCCGACACGCCGACGACGCTGGCCACGCTCACCCTGCTGGCCTTGCTGCTGTGGGCGCTGCCGCCGCTGCTGGACTGGGCCGTCTGGCGCGCACACTTCGCACCCCGCTTCGAACCCTGCACGGCCGAAACCGCCGGCGCCTGCTGGGGCGTGGTGGCCGAGAAGTACCGCTTCATCCTGCTCGGCCGTTACCCCGTCGACGCGCAATGGCGGCCCGTGCTGGCCACGCTGCTGCTGCTCGCGCTGCTGGTGGTCAGCTGCCTGCGCCGCTGCTGGCAGCGCTGGCTGCCATGGGCCTGGCTGCTCGTGCTGTGCGCCTTCTTCACCTTGATGCACGGCGGACTGGTGGGCCTGGCACGTGTGGAAACCGATCTCTGGGGCGGCCTGCCCCTCACGCTGCTGCTGTCCACGCTGGCCATCGGCCTGGCCTTCCCGCTGGCCGTGCTGGTTGCGCTGGGGCGGCGTTCGGAACTGCCGGCCATCCGGGCACTGTGCAGCGTCTATGTCGAGCTGGTGCGTGGTGTGCCGCTGGTGTCGGTGCTGTTCATGGCGTCCTTCCTGTTTCCGCTGTTCCTGCCCCAGGGCCTGACCGTGGACGTGCTGCTGCGGGTGATCGCGGGCATCACCCTGTTTGCCGCGGCGTACATGGCCGAAGTGGTGCGCGGCGGCCTGCAGGCCGTGCCGCGCGGCCAGCTCGAAGCCGCGGCCGCGCTGGGCCTGTCCTGGTGGCAGGTGCAGCGCCGCGTGGTGCTGCCGCAGGCGCTGACGGCAGTGCTGCCCGGCCTCATGAACAACTTCATCGGGATCTTCAAGGACACCTCGCTCGTGACCATCGTGAGCCTGTACGAACTGACGGGCGCGCTCGGCCTCGCGCTGAACTCCGATGCCGACTGGCGGCCCTACAAGCTCGAGGCCTACCTCTTCATCGCCCTGATCTACTTCGCCTTCTGTTTCGCCATGTCGCGCTACAGCCTGTGGGTGGAGCGCACGCTGAACCGCCATGCCTGATCCCGTCATCACCTTCGAGCAGGTCAACAAGTGGTACGGCAACCACCTGCACGTGCTGCGTGACATCGACCTCACGGTGGCACGCGGCGAGCGCCTGGTGATCTGCGGCCCCTCGGGTTCCGGCAAATCGACGCTGATCCGCTGCATCAACCGGCTAGAAGAGCACCAGAGCGGCCGGCTGGTGGTGGACGGGCTGGAGCTGGGCGACGACCTGAAAGTGACCGATGCCGTGCGCCGGCGCGTGGGCATGGTGTTCCAGCAGTTCAACCTGTTCCCGCACCTCAGCGTGTTGGACAACCTGACCCTGGCACCCATGCAGGTGCACCAGCTGTCGCGGCGTGAGGCCGAGGACCGGGCGCTGGCCCAGCTCGAGCGTGTGCGCATTGCCGAGCAGGCGCACAAGTTCCCGCTGCAGCTCTCGGGCGGCCAGCAGCAGCGCGTGGCCATCGCCCGTGCCCTGTGCATGGCGCCGCAGATCATGCTGTTCGACGAGCCCACCTCGGCGCTGGATCCCGAAATGGTGCGCGAGGTGCTCGACGTGATGGGCGAACTCGCGGCCCAGGGCATGACCATGCTGGTGGTGACCCACGAGATGGGTTTTGCACGTGCCGTCGCCGACCGCGTGGTCTTCATGGACCAGGGCCAGATCGTCGAGCAGAATACGCCGGACGAATTTTTCAATCACCCGCAAAACGAGCGCAGCCGCGACTTCCTTGCCAAGATCATCGGAGACTGAACATGCTCAAACGCCTGCTACTGCTTCCCGCCCTGGCCCTGGCCCTGGCTGCCGGCGCACAGACCTTCCCGAGCAAGCCCATCCGCATCGTGATCGGCTTTCCGGCAGGCGGTCCGCTGGACCAGCACGCCCGGCTGCTGAGCGACCGTCTGCAGGCCGTGCTGGGCCAGCCGGTGCTGATCGACTACAAGTCCGGCGCTGGCGGCACCGTGGGCGCACAGGAAGTCATGAAGGCCGCGCCCGACGGCCACACGCTGATGCTGGCCAACACCGGGGTGATGGTGATCAACCCCGCGCTGTACAGCAAGCTGCCCTACGCGACGCTCAAGGACTTCGTGCCCGTGGCACGCACCGCCATGCAGCCGCTGGCCCTGCTGGTCAACCCGCAGGTACCGGCCAGGAACCTCAAAGAGTTCATGGACTACACCCGGGCGCGGCCGGGGCAGGTGAACTATGGCTCCGCCGGCAACGGCGGCATCAGCCACCTGGTGCCAGAGATGTTCAAGAACGCCACGGGCCTGTTCATGGTGCACATCCCCTACCGCGGCAGTGCACCGGCCTTCACCGACCTGATGGCCGGCCAGGTCCAGTTCATGGCCGAGAGCATTCCGCAGGCGGCGAACTACCACAAGCAGGGCAAGGTGCGCGCCCTCGCCGTGACCAGCCGCGAGCGCAACCCGGCCCTGCCCGACATTCCCACCGTCATCGAAAGCGGTCTCAAGGGTTTCGAAGTCGTCGGCTTCTACGGTTTCCTTGCGCCGGCCGGCACTCCCAGAGAGGTGGTGGCGAAACTCAGCGACGCCTTCGGCCAGGTGCTCGCCCAGCCCGAACTGCGCAGCCGCATGATTTCGCAAGGCGCGGACCCGGCCTTCCTGGGTGCCGATGACTTTGCGAGATTCCTCGGGGCCGAAATGCCGCGCTGGGCCAGCGCCGTGCAGAAGTCCGGCGCCCGGCTCGACTGAGGCACGCCCCAACGCATCTCCGCGTCCCCCAGGAAAGACCCCCCTTGAGCAAAAGCAAGAAAAAAAGCAGCCCCGCCGGCAAGTCGTCCGGTGGCCCCACCGCCACGCCGGGCACCACCTGGCAGTCGGCGCTGGCCATCCTGATCGTGCTGGGCGCGGCGGCCGACGCCGCCTACCTGCTGGTCGCCGAGTGGAAGCACTTCGGCAACCCCGACATGGGCACGCTGGTCATTGCGGCCGCCGCACTGAGCCTGGCCCTGTGCGCGCCCTATGCGCTGTTCACGCGCCGGCCCAACGAGGCCCTGGCCGTGGCCTTGCTGGGCCTGGCCTGCACGCTCGGGGCCCACTGGCTGCTGCATTCCGGCCGCCTGAACTACCGCGCCCCCTGCGAGGCCGGGCAGTTCGAATGCGCGCGCACCGGCCTCAACCGCACCATGGCCCGCTACAACCGATGACCCATCCCCTGCTCGCCCCCCTGCAGGGCGGACTCGACGCCCTGCGCCAGGGCAGCATCCGCCCCGCCGACTTCAGCCGCCAGGCCCGCGCCCAGCAGGCCCTGCTGGACGCTTTGCCCCCGCGTTACGCCGAGGTGCTGCACGGCCTGCTCGACCGGCTCGAATCGAGCGCCCTGTTCGCCGAGGAAAGCTGCTCTTTCAGCCAGATCGACCTGCTCGACAGCCTGCAACTCTGGCTGGACAAGGCTGCCGCACAGCTCGGCCCGGCATAACCCTGCCCCCGGCAGGCCCGCCCGGGCAACACGGGCTCATTCCTGATAAGCTCTATTTGATTTAGATCTTAAAGAACTGCCATGCCCGATCCGCAGCTGTGCACCGAAGAAGAGATCACCACGCTGGTGCAGCGCTTCTACGCCCGTGTGCGGCGTGATGCCCGGCTGGGTCCGATCTTCAACACCCGCATCCACGACTGGCCCGCGCACGAAGCCAAACTGGTGGACTTCTGGTCCTCGGCGCTGCGCGGCACCCGGCGCTTTCGCGGCACGCCCATGCCCGTGCATGCCGCCCTGCCCGGCCTGACAGCGGAGCTGTTCGGCCACTGGCTGCAATTGTTCGACGACACCGCGGCGACCCTGCCCAACTTCGCCCTGCGCGAACGGGTGACGCACCTGGCCCACCGCATCGCCGACAGCCTGTGGTACGGCTACCAGCTGGCCCATCCCGGCGCGGAAACTTCCCCGGGGCTGCAGGAGCTGGGCGCATGAGCACCTTGTTGCAGATTGACGAACCGGCGGCACCCCCGCGCGTCGCCCCCTCGCTGGGCGCCTTCCTCGAGATGGGCTTTCGCCCGCTCTACCTCGCCGGCGCCGGCTGGGCGCTGGTGGCGGTGGCGCTCTGGATCTTCTGGCCCCAATGGTTGCAGGGGCCGCTGGCCGGCGTGGCCTGGCACGCGCACGAGATGATGTGGGGCTTCGTGGCCACTATCGCCGTGGGTTTCCTGATGACGGCCGGCGCCAACTGGACCGGCGTCAACCCCATGCCGCGCGCCACGCTGGCTGCCGCCTGCCTGCTCTGGCTGCTGGCACGCATCGGGCTGCTGGGCCATGGCACCACCTGGTTCTGGCTGGGTTTTGGTGCGGAAGCGGCTTTCTTCCTGCTGTCCGCACTCAGCATGGCGCGTGCCGTCTACGGCACCCGCAACCGGCGCAACTATGCCGTGCCCCTGCTGCTGCTGGGCCTGGGGCTCGCCGACGTGCTGTACCTGCTGGCCGCCATGGGCGGCGACTACACCGTGCTGATGCAGCGCTTCAACGCCGGCCTGCTGGTCATGGCCGTGATCGCCCTGCTCGTCGGGCGACGCGTGATTCCTTTCTTCGCCATGCGGGCCGTGCCCGGCCTGCAGATCCCCCTGCACGAGCGCAGCAGCCGGGTGCAGCTGATCGCCGGCTCGCTGGCGGTGCTCTTCGTGCTGTTGCAGTGGCCGCTGCCACAGGCGCTGGCTCTGGCCATCGCCGGCGCCCTGCCCCTGTGGCAGCTGCTGGGCTGGAGACCCCTGGCCGTGCGGCACAAGCCGCTGCTGTGGATCCTTTACGCCGGTTATGCCGGGCTGGGCCTGGGCCTGCTGATCGCCGCGGCACAGGCCGGCGGCGCACCGCTGCGCACAGCCGTGCACGTGCACGTCGTGGCCATGGCCGGTTTCTCGGTGCTGATCGTCGGCATGGTCACGCGCACGGCACTGGGCCACCTGGGCCGGCCGCTGGCCACCGACCGCAGCATGGTAACCAGCTACGCCCTCGTGCTGGCCGCCACGGCGCTGCGCCTGGGCGCACTGCATCCGTCCGCGCTCACGCCCCTGCTGCTGCAGGGCGCGGCGCTGTGCTGGATCGCCGCCATGGCCTTGTACCTGTGGCGATTCGTCCCCTGGATGATCCGGCCCCGGCCTGACCAGCCGGCGCCGGTGGTCGTGGGCAGGCCGGGACCGCGACCGTGACCCACGTCGTCACCGAATCCTGCATCCGGTGCAAGTACACCGATTGCGTGGACGTGTGCCCGGTCGATGCATTCCGGGCCGGCCGGAACATGCTGGTCATCGATCCGCACGACTGCATCGACTGCGCGCTGTGCATCCCCGAGTGTCCGGTGGCCGCCATCTACGTCGAGGAGGACGTCCCGGCCGACCAGCAGCCGTTCATCGACCTCAACGCCCGTCTGGCAAAGACCTGGCCGGTCATCGTGCGCAGCCGGGCGGCCCCGCCGGACGCAGACGAGTGGGCCAGGGCCACACGTAAAATAGAGCAGCTCGACGAGCGAGCCGACCACTAGAAAGACTAGGTTCACGATGCGCCTCACCAGCATGACCGACTACTCCCTGCGCCTGCTGATGTACGTGGCGCAGCAGACCGACCGGCTTTGCACCATTGCCGAGATCGCCGAGGTCTATGGCATCTCGGAAGCGCACCTGATGAAGATCACACACCAGCTCGCGCTGGGCGGCTGGCTCGAAACCGTGCGCGGCAAGGGCGGTGGCATGCGCCTGGGCAAGGCTCCCGAGGACATCAACCTGGGTGAGGTCGTGCGCAGCATGGAGACCGACTTCAACCTGGTCGAGTGCTTTGGCACGGGCAACGCCTGCACCATCTCCCGTCACTGCCAGCTCGCCGGCATCCTTGACGGCGCGCTGGAAAACTTCATGAAACATCTGGACGGTTACACCCTGGCCGACGTGCTCCCGGGTAAACCCCTAGCGCGCAAGACCACCCGGCGTGTGGTCCGGCTCAAGCCAGCCTGAGTTCACACGCCGCGCGTGCAGCCGCGGCGGAAATCCCTTATAAAAAGCCCATGGTCCGGTATCACCCGGCCATGAGCCGGCCAGCGTCCGTGCCGCCAAGGCACGCGCCCGGTTCCAACAATACGAGGAGACCAGCATGGCGAAACTCAACGTCAACGGCAAGGACCAGGAATTCGAGGCCTCGCCGGACACCCCCCTGCTCTGGGTGCTGCGCGAGCAGCTCAACCTGACGGGAACCAAATACGGTTGTGGCATTGCCCAGTGCGGCGCCTGTACCGTGCACGTGGACGGCGCGCCGGTGCGCAGCTGCGTGCGGCCGCTCTCGAGCGTCAAGGCCGAGCAGAAAGTGGTCACCATCGAAGGCCTGTCACGCAACGGCACCCACCCGGTGCAGCGTGCCTGGCTTGCGCTGGATGTGCCGCAATGCGGCTTCTGCCAGAGCGGCATGATCATGGCGGTCTCGGCCCTGCTCAAGTACATCCCCAACCCCAGCGACGCCGACATCGACGCGGCCATCACCAACATCTGCCGCTGCGGTACCTACAACCGGGTGCGCGCCGCCATCCACACCGTGGTCCGCGGCCAGGCCGGCAAGAGCGCCGCCCTGCCGGTTGAACACGTCGAAGGGAGCGCCACATGAGCACCGCACTGCTGTACCCCGAACTCTCCCGCCGCGGCTTCCTGGCCAGCGCCACCGCCGCCGCCGGCGGCCTCATGGTGAGCTTCCATGCGCCGCTGGCGCAGGCGGCCAGCCCCGTACCCTAGATCAATGTCTGGGTCGTC
>DALYHW010000053.1:0-7537 GCA_031970695.1 Hylemonella sp. | reverse complement strand
AGGCGCCACGCCCGAGATCAACGCCTGGGTGGTGGTGCAGCCCGACGACAAGGTGATCATCCGCATCGCCCGCTCCGAGATGGGCCAGGGCACGCTGACCGGCCTGGCCCAGCTGGTGGCCGAGGAGCTGGACTGCAACTGGTCACGCGTGACCACCGAGTACCCGACACCGGGCCAGAACCTCGCCCGCAAGCGCGCCTGGGGCAATATGGCCACCGGCGGCAGCCGCGGCATCCGCGAGTCGCACGACTACGTGCGCAAGGGTGGCGCCACCGCGCGCATGATGCTGGTGCAGGCTGCGGCCGACGCCTGGAAGGTACCGGTCGGCGAATGCAGCGTGGCCGCCGGCGTGATCACCCACACACCCACGGGCCGCAAGACGCTCTACGGCCGTGTGGCCTCGGCCGCGGCAAGACTCACGCCGCCCGATCCGGCCACCATCGTGCTCAAGGACCCGTCCACCTGGAAGATCGCCGGCAAGCGCCTGGCCCGGCTGGACACCTTCAAGAAGACCATCGGTGCGCAGAACTACGGCATCGACCTGCGCCTGGGCGGCATGCTCAACGCCGCCATCAAGGACTGCCCGGTATTCGGCGGCAAGGTGAAGAGCTTCAATGCCGCCGCCGTGCTGCGCAAACCCGGCGTGAAGAAGGTGGTGCAAGTTGGCGAAAGCGCCGTGGCCGTGGTGGCCGACACCTGGTGGCGCGCCAAGAGCGCGCTCGACACGCTGCCGATCGAATGGGACTACGGCCCCAACGCGGCCGTCTCATCGGCCAGCATCGCCAGCACCCTGCAAGGCGGGCTCGACGCCTCGGTGGCAGCCACCAGTGTCGGCAACAGCAACGGCGATGCACCGGCCGCCATTGCGGCCGCGGTACGCCGCATCGAGGCCGTGTATGCCTACCCCTACCAGAACCACGCCTGCATGGAGCCCATGAACGCCACCGCGCGCTGGACCCCCGAGCGCTGCGAGGTCTGGGTCCCGACGCAGAACGGCGACGCCGCGCTCGCCGCCACGGCCGAAGCGGCGGGCCTGCCGCCAGCACAGTGCGAGGTCTACAAGCAGTACCTGGGCGGCGGTTTCGGCCGGCGCGGCCGCAGCGACTTCATCACCCAAGCCGTGCAGATCGCCAAGACGATGCCGGGCACGCCCATCAAGCTGATCTGGTCGCGCGAGGAAGACATGCAGCACTGCTTCTTCCACCCGGTCACGCAGTGCAAGCTCACGGCCGGCGTGGATGCCGACGGCAACGTCACGGGCCTGCACATGCGCATCTCGGGCCAGTCCATCCTGGCCACGGTCGCGCCGCAGGCCATGAAGGACGGCAAGGACATGCTGGTTTACCAGGGCCTCAGCCCGTCCGGGCCCGAGGCTTCGATCGGCTACAGCTTCCCCAACCTGCTGGTCGACCACGCCATGCGCAACCCGCATGTGCCGGCCGGCTTCTGGCGCGGCGTGAACCTGAACCAGAACGCGATCTACCTCGAATGCTTCGTCGACGAGATCGCGCACGCCACCTGGCAGGACCCGCTGGCCCTGCGGCGCAAGCTCATGGCCAACCACCCCAAGCACCTGGCCGTGCTCAATGCCGTGGCCGAGCGCGTGGGCTGGGGCACGCCGGCTCCGGCCGGCGTGTTCCGCGGGCTGGCGCAGACGATGGGCTTTGGCAGCTACGTGGCCGCCTGCGCCGAGGTGTCGGTCAGCCCGGAAGGCAAGCTCAAGGTGCACCGCATCGTCGCGGCCACCGACCCCGGCCACGCCGTGAACCCGCAGCAGATCGAGGCGCAGGTCGAGGGCTCCTTCGTCTACGGCCTGTCGGCCGCGCTCTACGGCGCGATCACCATCAAGGACGGTGCCGTCGAACAGAAGAACTTCGACACCTACCCCGTGCTGCGCCTGGCGGACATGCCCAAGGTGGAAACCATCGTCATGCCCTCGGGCGGCTTCTGGGGCGGCGTGGGCGAACCCACCATCGCCGTGGCGGCGCCGGCGGTGCTCAACGCCATCTTCGCAGCCACAGGCAAGCGCATCCGCGAACTGCCGCTGCGCGACCAGGACCTGCGCCGGGCATGAGGCAGGCTGTCGCCACCGCGGTGCTGGCCCTGCCCCTGATGGTGCAGGCAGCCATGCCCGAGCCGCTGGAGGGCGCCGTCGGTGATGCCGCGCGCGGCAGGGCCATTGTGGCCAGCCGCGCGCAGGGCCTGTGCCTGCTGTGCCACCCGGGCCCGATTCCCGAGGAACGTTTCCAGGGCAACCTGGCACCCGACCTCGCCGGTGCCGGCGCGCGGTGGACGACCGCCCAGCTGCGCCAGCGCCTGGTGGACCCGCGCCAGCTCAACCCGGACACCATCATGCCCGCCTACTACCGCCGCGAGGGCCTGACGCGCGTGGGCCCGGCCTGGGCCGGCAAGCCCATCCTGAACGCCCAGCAGGTCGAGGACGTCGTGGCCTGGCTGGCCACCCTGAAACACTGACAGACTGACATGACCCCACTCCCAACCCGCCGGCAACTGCTGGCCACCGCCGGTGGCCTGGGCGGCTGGCTGCTGGTCAGGCCCGCCGACGCGGGCGACCAGCTCGATGACGCCATCCGCGCCTGGACCGGCGGCGCACCCGTGCGCACGGGCCGCGTGAAGCTGGACATCGCGCCACTGGTCGACAACGGCAACACCGTGCCCGTCACGCTGGGCGTCGACAGCCCGATGACCGAGGCCGACCACGTACAGGCGATTGCCCTCTTCAACCAGCGCAACCCGCAGCCCGACGTGGCACGCTTCACGCTCGGGCCCCGCGCAGGCCGCGCCGTGGTGGCCACACGCATCCGCCTGGCCACCACGCAGAAGCTCGCTGCCGTGGCCCGCATGAGCGACGGCAGCTACTGGCAGCACACGGTCGAGGTCATCGTCACGCTCGCGGCCTGCCTCGAAGGGGAAGCCACATGACGCGGACATTGATCAAGGTGCCGAAGACGGCCCGCCGTGGCGAGATCATCGAGATCCGCACCATCATCGGCCACCCGATGGAAACGGGTTTTCGGCCCGGCGCCGACGGCAAGGTGCTGCCGCGCGACCTCATCACGCGCTTCAGCTGCCACTACAACGACGAGCCGGTGTTCAGCGCCGAGCTCTTCGCCGCCGTCTCCGCCAACCCGCTGATCGCCTTTCGCACCGTGGCCACGGCCAGCGGCACGTTGCGCTTCACCTGGGAAGGTGACCACGGCTTTCGGCACAGCGAACGCGTGGACCTCGTCGTCACATGAGCCGGGGCTGCGCGCTGGCGCACGTACTGCTGCTGGCGC
Organism: Hylemonella sp.; assembly: GCA_031970695.1. Taxonomy (GTDB): domain Bacteria; phylum Pseudomonadota; class Gammaproteobacteria; order Burkholderiales; family Burkholderiaceae_C; genus Hylemonella. Next base: position 4,238 of record DALYHW010000053.1, on the reverse strand, counting down.
TGTGCCTGTCGGCACCTGCCGGGGCCGAGCCGGCGCGGCACGAGCGCCGCTCCGGCTTCGACTTCATGGGCGCAGACGTGCAGGCCATGCAGCGCGACGACACGCTCAACCCCGCCATGCTCTGGGTACAACAGGGCGCCCAGCTGTGGCGGCAGGCGGGCGGGCGCACGAACCGTTCCTGTGCCGGCTGCCACGGCGATGCCGCGCAGGCCATGCGCGGCGTCGCGACGCGCTACCCCGCTTTTGATGCGTCGACCCAGGGCCCGATCAACCTGGCCCAGCGCATCAACCGCTGCCGCCAGGACCAGCAGCAGGCGCCGGCCTGGCGCTTCGAGGGCGAGGAACTGCTCGCACTCGAGAGTTATCTGGCCCTGCAGTCGCGCGGCATGGCCGTGCAGGCTGTGGACGACCCGCGCCTGCAGGCCGCACTCGCACACGGCAGCCAGCGTTACCAGCAACGGCTCGGCCAGCTGGACCTGTCCTGCGCGCAGTGCCACGACCAGCGCTGGGGCCGGCGCCTGGGCGGCACCACCATCCCGCAGGCCCTGGCCACCAGCTACCCCCAGTACCGGCTGGAATGGCAGGGCCTGGGCACGCTGCAGCGCCGCCTGCGCAACTGCCTGTCGGGCGTCCGGGCGCAGCCCTGGCCGGCAGGCGCCGCCGAACTGGTGGAACTGGAACTTTTTCTCAGAAATCGTGCCGCCGGCATGCCCCTGGAGGCCCCCGGCGTAAGACCCTGATGGCAAGACGGCAGAATCGAGGTATACAGAGTTTATGCCGATTCCCTTTGTCAGACGCTACAGCCTGAAGTACCGCGTGGCGTTGGCCATGGCCGTGGTATTCCTGGCATTCGCCGGGGTACTGGTGCAGGCCGGGCTGCAAATGTTCGAGAGCCAGTACCGCCGTAGCCTGGCACTGCAGCAAAACACCCTGGCGACCGCCATTAGCGCGACGGTGGATGAAAAGCTGCAGTCCGCCCAGCAGATGCTGGTGAACACGGCCAGCCTGATGCCTGCCGAGATGTTCGGCAATGCGCTAGCAGCCCAGCGCTTCTTGGACCAGCAGACCGTACTTCAGACGGTGTTTGACCACAGTCTGCTTATGGTCACGACGAGTGACATAGTGATCGCGGACACGCCCGCACTCCGGGGCCGCAACGGCGCATCGCTCAAGGGGCGGCTTACGATGTTCGACCACTTCGACCCGAGACGCCCTCAGATTTCTCGTCCCTACGCGTCGCTTTACACACGCGATAAGCCGGTGCTGCTGATGACGGCTCCGGTCATCGACCACGAGGGCCGCTTGCGCGGCACACTTGCAGGTGCTCTCGACCTGCTGGGGCACAACTACCTCGCCGACCTCCAGAAATACCGCATCGGCCAGACTGGCTGGGTAACCCTCGTCACACTAGACAGGATGATCATTTCCAACCCGGACGCCTCACGCATCCTGCAACCCGCGGCACGGCCTGGCCAGAACCGCCTGCTGGACCGGGCCCTGGAAGGTTTCGAGGGCAGTGAACTCAACACCACCTCGCGCGGCGTACGGGTGCTCACCACCTACAAGCGCCTGCAGAGCGTGCCCTGGTTGCTGGCCATCAACCTACCCGTCGAGGAGGCCGAGGGGCCGCTAAGGCAGGCCCAACGGTACTTTTTCCTTGCTGCGCTGGCCGGTACCTTGCTGGTGCTGGGCATCGTGTGGCTGATCATGAAACGCAGCCTTGCCCCTCTGGAGCGGCTGACGGCCCATGTGCGGACCTTGCCCCAATTACCGCGGGGCGAGCGCACGCTCACGCTGCGGGCCGCCGGCGAACTGGAGACCCTGGTGCAGTCGTTCAACGCCATGGTCGACACCATGGAGCGCCAGCAGCAGGAAGTCGAAGCGAGCGAGGCGCGCTTTCGCAGCCTGACCGAGATGTCGACCGACTGGTACTGGGAGCAGGACACCGACTTCCGCTTCACGCTCATGTCGCGCGGTGTCGACAAGACCAACGTCACCACGGGCCTGGGAGAAGCGCGCTGGGACCTGCCCATCGTGGGCGTGTCGCCCGAGCAATGGGCAGAGCACCGGGCCATGCTGGACCGGCACGAACCCTTCCGGGATTTTGTCTACCAGGTGCGTGCGGTCGATGGCACGCTGCGTACCTTCTCCATCGCCGGCACCCCGATGTTCGACGCGCAGGGCACCTTCACCGGCTATCGTGGCATCGGCTCGGACATCACGGAGCGCAAGGCCACCGAGCAACGCATCGAGTACCTGGCCTACCACGACGCACTGACCGGCCTGCCCAACCGCCTGCTGGTGCAGGACCGTTTTGAGCAGGCCATGGCCCAGGCTGAGCGGGCGCAGCACAAGGTCGCGCTGGTGTACCTGGACCTGGACAACTTCAAGGCCATCAACGACAGCCTGGGCCATGCCGCGGGCGACGAACTGCTCAAGGAAGTGGCGCAGCGCCTGCGCCGCTGCGTGCGCGACAGCGACACCATCAGCCGCCAGGGGGGTGACGAGTTCCTGCTGGTCCTGCGTGACCTGCCCGACACCGAGATCGTTTCGACCATCGTCATCAAGCTCATCGAACGCCTGCAGGCGCCCATCCAGCTGGGCGAGCAGGAGCTGTCCACCTCGGCATCGGTGGGAGTGGCCATCGGGCCCGACGACGGGCGCGATTTCGAGACGCTGCGCAAGAAGGCCGACATGGCCATGTACCGCTCCAAGGAGTCGGGGCGCAACACCTACCATTTCTTCGACCCGACCATGGACACCGAGGCCAGCGAGCACCTGCAGCTGCGCAACGGCCTGCGCCGGGCCCTCGAGCGCAACGAGTTCATCCTGTATTTCCAGCCGCAATACGAGCTGCTCGACGGCCGCCTGGTCGGCGTCGAGGCCCTGCTGCGCTGGCAACACCCGGAGCGCGGCCTGGTAGCGCCCGGACATTTCATCGGTGTCGCCGAGGAAAGCGGTCTGATCGTGCCGCTGGGCGAATGGGTGCTGCGCGAAGCCTGCCGCCAGGCCATGGACTGGCGCAAGGCGGGCCTGCCGCCGGTCACCATGTCCGTCAACCTCTCGGCCATCCAGTTCAGGCGCGGGGACATCGAACAGTCCGTGCTGGCCGCGCTGGCCGAGTCAGGCCTGCCTCCGGCGCAACTGGAACTGGAGCTGACGGAGTCCATGCTGATCCAGAACGTGGAGAGTGTCGTGGTCGCCGTGCGACAGCTCAAGCAGCACGGCGTGCAGTTGTCCATCGATGACTTCGGCACCGGCTATTCCAGCCTGTCCTACCTCAAGCGATTTGACATCGACCGGCTCAAGATCGACCAGAGTTTCGTGCGCGACCTGACCAGCGATCCGGACGATGCCGCCATCGTGCGTGCCATCATCCAGATGGCCCAGAGCCTGAACCTGCAGACCATCGCCGAAGGCGTGGAGACCGCCGAGATGGCCCAGCAGTTGCGTGCCTACGGCTGTGACCAGGCCCAGGGGTACCACTACGCCCGCCCCATGCCAGCCGACCAGCTGGCGCAACTGCTGGCCAGCCTGCGCTCATGAAAAAGGGCCGGTGATCCATCGGCCCCGGGCTTGTGCGTGCGAGGGAATCAGAAGGTCTCCCAGTCGCCGTCGTCGGCCCCGCCCGCGGATTTGGCCGCTGCAGGCTTCGCAGGGGTGGGTGTCATGGCCTTGGCGGATGGCGCCGCCAGCCGGGGCTCCGGTCGCGGTGCGGCCGGCTTGGGACTTGCCGGGCGCGGAGCAGGTTTTGGTGCAGCCGCCACGTAGGTGGGCGCGGGTGGCGCAGCAGACGCGTACGAGGTGCCGACCGTCGTCACCTTGAACACGCTGACCGCCTGCACCAGTTCCTGTGCCTGACCCTTGAGGCTGGACGCCGCAGCAGCCATCTCCTCCACCAGCGCCGCGTTCTGCTGCGTCATCTGGTCGATGGTGGTGACGGCTTCGCCGACCTGGCCCACACCACGGCTCTGCTCAGCGCTGGCCGCGCTGATCTCGCCCATGATGTCGGTCACGCGGCGGATGCTGGCCACCACTTCGTTCATGGTGGCACCGGCCTGGTCCACCAGATTCGTGCCCTGGTCGACCCGGGTCACGCTCTCGGTGATGAGTTGCTTGATTTCCTTGGCCGCTTCGGCGCTGCGGCTGGCCAGCGTGCGCACTTCACCGGCCACCACGGCAAAACCGCGGCCCTGTTCGCCCGCGCGCGCCGCCTCGACCGCGGCATTGAGCGCCAG
>DALYHW010000052.1:0-14942 GCA_031970695.1 Hylemonella sp. | reverse complement strand
GGTCAACACGCTGTTCGTGCTCGACGAACCCAGCATAGGCCTGCACCCGCGCGACATGCACCGCATCATCGAAGCCATGCAGCGCCTGCGCGACGCCGGCAACACCCTGGTGGTGGTGGAGCATGACCCGGCGGTGATGCTGGCGGCCGACCGCATGATCGACATGGGCCCCGGCCCCGGCGAGCGCGGTGGCCAGATCGTGTTCGACGGCAGCACGGAAAACCTGAAGAAGGCTGACACGCTGACCGGCGCCTACCTCGGGGCGCGCAAGCAGATCGGCATGGGTTTCAAGCGCATGGTGGCGGAGAACACGCCGCGCCTCATCCTGGAAGGCGCGCGCGAGCACAACCTGAAGAACATCTCCATCGATATCCCCTTGGGCCGTCTGGTCTGTGTGACCGGGGTCTCGGGCTCGGGCAAGTCGACGCTGATCCAGGACGTGCTGGCACCGGCCTTGATGCGCCATTTCGGCCAGGCCACGGAAACCCCCGGTGCGCACGACCGCCTGCTGGGTGCCGAACAGCTGGCCGACGTGGTCTTTGTCGACCAGTCGCCCATCGGCAAGACCGCGCGCTCCAACCCGGTGAGCTACGTCGGTGCCTGGGACGCGATCCGCGAGATCTACGCCAATGCGCCGCTGTCCCGGCAGCGCGGCTACACGGCAGCCAAGTTCAGCGCGAACAGTGGTGATGGCCGCTGCCCCACCTGCGGCGGCTCCGGCTTCGAGCACGTGGAGATGCAGTTCCTCAGTGACGTCTACCTGCGCTGCCCGGACTGCGACGGCAAGCGTTTCCGCCCCGAGATCCTGGAGATCACGGTGGAGCGCGGTGGCCGCCTGCTCAACGTGGCCGATGTGCTGGAGCTGACCGTGAGCGAAGCCGCCACGCTGTTTGCCCATGACCGCGATGTGATCCGGGCCCTGCAGCCCATCGTGGACGTGGGCCTGGAGTATGTGCGCCTCGGCCAGCCCGTGCCCACCCTCTCGGGGGGCGAGGCGCAACGCCTCAAGCTGGCAGGTTTCCTTGCGGAAGCGGCGAAAAGCATGAGTGCCAGCAAGCAGATGCTGGCGAAGAAGGGCACGCTTTTCCTGTTCGACGAGCCGACCACCGGCCTGCATTTCGACGACATTGCCAAGCTCATGCGCGCGCTGCGCAAGCTGCTCGATGCCGGCCACTCGCTGCTGGTGATCGAGCACAACCTGGACGTGATGCGCGCCAGTGACTGGCTCATCGACCTCGGCCCCGAAGGCGGCGAGGCTGGCGGCCAGGTGGTGGCCGTGGGCACACCCGAGGACGTGCGCCAGCATCCCGCCAGCCACACCGGCCGAGCGCTGCGCGAATACGCGCTGGCGATGGGGGAGGCGCACGAGGTGCAGGATGGCGCGGCCCGCTACCTGGGCACAGCCTTCACGCCCGGCCACAAGCCGGCGCCGCAGCGTGCCGAGCTCAGCAACGACATCCAGATCGTCAACGCCAAGGAGCACAACCTCAAGGCGCTCACCGTCAACATCCCGCGCGGCAAGTTCAACGTGATCACGGGTGTCTCGGGGTCCGGCAAGTCCACGCTGGCCTTCGACATCCTGTTCAACGAAGGGCAGCGCCGCTACCTGGAAAGCCTCAACGCCTACGCGCGCAGCATCGTGCAGCCGGCCGGCCGGCCCGAGGTGGACGCGGTCTACGGCATCCCGCCCACGGTCGCCATCGAGCAGCGCCTCTCGCGCGGCGGCCGCAAGTCCACGGTCGGCACCACCACCGAGGTCTGGCACTTCCTGCGCCTGCTGTTCGTCAAGCTGGGTGTGCAGCACTGCATCCACGACGGCGCCGCCGTGGCACCACAGACCAGCGAGAGCATCCTGGCCCAGCTCATGAAGCAGTTCAGGGGGCAGGAGATCGGCCTGCTCGCGCCGCTGGTGGTGAACCGCAAGGGCGTCTACACGGAACTGGCCGAATGGGCGCGCCCGCGCGGCTATACCCACCTGCGCGTGGACGGCAACTTCCTGCCTACACTGGGGTTCCCGCGCATCGACCGCTTCAAGGAGCACACCATCGAGCTGCCCGTGGCCAGCCTCACGGTGGACCCCGCCAGCGAGGCCGCGCTGCGCCTGGCGCTGAACACCGCGCTGGAGCACGGCAAGGGCGTGCTGCACGTGCTGAGCCACCTCGACGGCCTGGCCGAGGTGATGAAAAGCGGCGGGCCGACCGCGCACATCGGCACCCTGCACGTGCACTCCACCCAGCGCGCCTGCCCGGTCTGCGCCACCTCGTATGCCGAACTGGACCCGCGGCTGTTCTCCTACAACAGCAAGCATGGCTGGTGCCCGGACTGCGTGGGCACCGGCGTCAGGCTCACGAAAGATCAGCGCAAGCTGCTCGATGACTCCGTGCGCGACGACAAGGACAAGGGGCGGGAGCAGACCTTTGCCGAACCCGAGATCGAGGACGTGGCGGATGTGGTCTGCCCCACCTGCGAGGGCTCGCGCCTCAATGCCACCGCGCGCGCCGTGAAGTTCGCCGGCATCGGCATCCACGAGATCGCGCGCCTGAGTGTCAGTGATGTGCGTGCCTGGGTCGGGAAACTGGCGCTCGCCGGCCGTGAGGCTGACATCGCGCGTGACCTGATCCCCGAAATCCGGAGCCGGCTCGAATTCCTGGAACAGGTGGGCCTGGGCTACCTGACACTGGACCGCGGCGCCCCTACGCTGTCGGGTGGTGAGGCGCAACGCATCCGCCTGGCGGCCCAGCTGGGCAGCAACCTGCAAGGCGTGTGCTACGTGCTGGACGAGCCCACCATCGGCCTGCACGCGCGCGACAACCAGATCCTGCTCGATGCCCTGCACACGCTCAGCGACCGCGGCAACACGTTGGTGGTGGTGGAGCACGACGAGGACACCATCCGTCGCGCCGATCACCTGATCGACATTGGCCCCAGCGCCGGCAAGCGCGGAGGACGCCTGGTGGCTCAAGGCAAGGTGGAGGACCTGACCCGCGTGGCCGACTCGCAGACCGGGCGCTACCTGCTGCACGCCATGAAGCACCCGCTGCAGCCGCGTCGTGACGTGAAGGACAAGGACCTGCAGTGGCTCACCGTGCACGGGGCCAGCCTGCATAACCTGCAGCACGTGACGGCACAGGTGCCGCTCAAGCGCCTGGTGGCCGTGACCGGCGTCAGTGGGTCCGGCAAGTCCACGCTGGCGCGCGACGTGCTGCTGGCCAACGTGGCGGCGGTGGTCGCGAAGCGCGCCACCAAGGCCGGGCGCGATGCGCTGGCGGCGGGCAGAGGGCTGGACTGGAGCGGCTGCGCCGGTGTCGCCGGTTATGAAGTCATCGACCGTGTGCTCGAAGTGGACCAGACCCCGATTGGCAAGACGCCGCGCTCCTGTCCGGCCACCTACATCGGTTTCTGGGACACCATCCGCAAGCTGTTTGCCGAAACACTGGAGGCCAAGGCACGTGGTTATGCGGCCGGCCGTTTCAGCTTCAACACCGGCGAAGGCCGGTGCCCGAGCTGCGAGGGCCAGGGCGTGCGCACCATCGAGATGAGCTTCCTGCCGGATGTGAAGGTGTTGTGCGAATCCTGCAAGGGCGCGCGTTTCAACCCCGAGACGCTGGCTGTCACCTGGCGGGGGAAAAGCATCGGCGACGTGCTGCAGATGGAGGTGGACGAGGCGGTGGAGTTCTTCGCCTCCATGCCGTCCATTGCGCATCCGCTGCAGTTGCTCAAGGACGTGGGCCTGGGTTACCTGACGCTGGGCCAGCCCTCGCCCACGCTGAGCGGCGGCGAGGCGCAGCGCATCAAGCTGGTCACCGAACTCTCCAAGGTGCGTGACGAAGTGGGCCGTCGCGGCCAGAAGGCGCCGCACACGCTCTACGTGCTGGACGAGCCCACGGTGGGCCTGCACATGGCCGACGTGGACAAGCTGATCCGCGTGCTGCACCGCCTGGTGGACGGCGGCCACAGTGTGGTGGTGATCGAGCACGATCTCGACGTCATCGCCGAGGCCGACTGGATCATCGACCTCGGCCCCGAGGGTGGCAGGGACGGTGGCCGCGTCGTGGCCGCCGCGCCGCCGGAAGAGGTGGTGCGACTGGGCACGCACACCGGGCGGGCACTGGCACCGGTATTGACGCGCCGTTGATACACATCAGCCGCCGTCCGCGATCGGCAGGGTGAATCCGGGGCATGATGTGCCCTTGAGGAGGAACCCATGAAAAAGATACTCGTCCTGCTTGGCGCCGTCTTCGTGCTGCTGGCGGGTTACCTGAGCTTCTGGCCGGTGCCCATCGCGCCACGCAGCTGGACAGCGGCCACGTCGCCGGGCTACAGCGGTCCGCACGCCGTCAACGAGAAGCTGGCCGGCCTGCAGATGATCGACCTTGGCGGCGAGGTGGGGCCCGAGCACGTTGCCCTGGGCAAGGACGGCAAGCTTTACACCACGGTGCTCAGCGGCAACATCCTGCGCATGAACCCGGACGGCAGCGGGCAGGAGGTCTTTGTCAACACCGGCGGACGCGTGCTGGGATTTGATTTCGATGCCGCCGGCAACCTGATCGCTGCCGATGCGGTCAAGGGCCTGCTGTCGGTCGCACCGGACAAGACGATCACCGTGCTGGCCAACGAGGTGAACGGCACCCCCATCCTCTATGCGGATGCGGTGGTCGTGGCCGCCAGCGGCAAGATCTACTTCACCGATGCGTCCACGCGTTTCGCGCCAGCCCAATGGGGCGGCACTTTCGAGGCGAGTGTGCTCGACATCCTGGAACAGTCGGCCACCGGCCGCGTCGTCGAATACGACCCGGCCACACGGGCGACGCGTGTTGTGGCCCGGGGGCTGAGCTTTGCCAATGGACTGGCGCTCAGCCGATATGAGCTGAACCTGTTCGTGAATGAGACTGGCAAGTACCGCGTGTGGAAGATCGCCGTGACGGCGAACGACGTGGACGTGGGGCAGCCCAGTGACCAGGCACGTGTGCTCCTCGACAACCTGCCGGGTTATCCGTACAACCTGATGAGGGGACAGGACGGCCGCATCTGGCTGGGTTTTGCCAAACCGCGCAACCCCACCATCGACCTGATGGCCGACAAGCCCTTCCTGCGCGCACTGACCTTGCGCCTGCCGCGGTCGCTGTGGCCGATTCCCAGGGCCTATGGCCATGTGATGGCCTTCACGGAGGATGGCCAGGTGGTCGTCGATCTGCAGGACCCCGGCGGCGCCTATCCGGAAACGACGGCGGTGACCGAGACACCGGAGCGCCTCTACATTCACAGCCTGCACGCCCGTGGCTTGGGCTGGCTGCCCCGGCCCCGCGTTGACGCGGCGACCGCGAAGCCCTAGGATGGGTGCGTGATGAATTCCCACCACCGTTCCTCCCGAGCTGCGAGCGCCCGACGTCGGGCCGGCCGTGTGCGCGCGGAAGAACGCGAGCGGGAAGCAGTCACTCCATGAACTGACCCGCATCAGTTTTCCAGTCAGGCCACGGCTCACCCCCGTGGCCTTTTTGTTTTTGTACGGCACATCGCAGCAAGAGGTACCCCATGCGCAAGACCCCCGACACCTTCGACCCCGGCAGCCTGATGCCCGTGACCCTCCGTCCCGACCTTGTTTTTGTCCGCGGCGCCGGCGCCTGGCTGTGGGACCAGCAGGGCCGCCGCTACCTGGACTGGGTGCAGGGCTGGGCGGTGAATTGCCTGGGGCACACGCCGGCGGCCGTGGTGCAGACGCTGTGCGAGCAGGCGCATACGCTGATCAACCCGAGCCCGGCCTACTACAACGCGCCGGCGCTGCAGCTGGCCGGCCTGCTGACACAGCACAGCTGCCTGGACCAGGTGTTCTTTGCCACTTCCGGGGCCGAGGCCAACGAGGGCGCCATCAAGCTGGCACGCAAGTGGGGCCGCCTGCACAAGCAGGGCGCCCACGAGATCATCACCTTCCACAACGGCTACCACGGCCGTACCCTGGCCACCATGTCGGCCAGCGGCAAGCCCGGCTGGGATCGCATGTTCGCGCCGCAGGTGCCAGGCTTTCCCAAGGCGCGCTGGAACGACCTGGATTCGGTGCGTGCGCTGATCGGCTCGCAGACCGTGGCCGTCATGCTCGAGCCGGTGCAGGGCGAGGCGGGGGTGTTCCCCGCCGACCCGGCTTTCCTGCGCGGGCTGCGTGCGTTGTGCGATGAACACCGTTTGCTGCTTATCCTCGACGAGGTCCAGACGGGCTGTGGCCGCACGGGTGCCCTGTTTGCCTACGAGCACTACGGTGTCGAACCCGACATTCTCACACTCGGAAAAGGGCTGGGCGGCGGTGTGCCGTTGTCGGCCTTGCTGGCCAAAAAAGCCTATGCCTGCTTCGAGCCGGGCGAACAGGGCGGGACCTACAGTGGCCACGCATTGACGTGCGCGGCCGGCGTGGCGGTAATGCACAGTCTCCTCGCCGACGGCTTCCTGGCGCAGGTGCAGGCTGTGGGCGGGCAACTGGCGCAGGGCCTGCGGCAGCTGTCGGCCGAGTTCGGCCTGGGCGAGGTGCGGGGCCAGGGCTTGTTGCTGGCGCTGGAACTCGGGGCGGGGCTGGCGGAGCCGGTAGTGACCGCCGCGCGCGCCCAGGGGCTGCTGCTCAATGCGCCGCGCCCGCACAGCCTGCGCTTCATGCCCGCGCTGAACACGACGTCCGACGAGGTGGTGCAGGGCCTGGCCTTGCTGCGAAGCGTGCTGGCCACCGCGCGTCCCTAGGGTCCCCGGTCATTCGTGCGGGTCGCGGTAAAACACCACGCGGTTGCGGCCGCCGCGCTTGGCGGCATACATGGCGTGGTCCGCATGGCTGAGCAGGGTTTGCGGATCACGACCGTGTGCAGGAAAAACGGCCAGGCCGATGCTCGCCGCGACCTCGACCACGGGCGCGCCCTCGCCGTCACCGAGGCGGCATGGTTGTGCCACGCTGGCGAGGACCTTCTGTGCCAGCCCCAGCAGCGCCGCGTCGTCCTCGATGTCGGCGAAGAGCAGCACGAACTCGTCGCCCGCCAGGCGGCACACGGTGTCCGATGCGCGCAATGCCGACTGCATGCGGCGCGCCACTTCCTTGAGCAACAGGTCCCCGGCATCGTGCCCATGGCTGTCGTTGATGGTCTTGAACTGGTCGAGATCGAGGAACCCGACGGCGAAACGCGTCAGGTGGCGGGCATGCTGCACGCAACTGCGCTCGAGCCGGTCCTGCAGCAGCACACGGTTGGGCAGACCCGTGAGCGGGTCATGCTGAGCGTAGTGGCTCAACGCCTCCAGGCGCTTGCGCGCGGTCACGTCCTGGACCACCGCAAGGCTGTGCAGCGGCTGACCTGCCGAGTCGTAGATCCAGATGGCCGAGAGCGATACGTCCAGCACGTGGCCGTTGCGCGTCACCATCTGGTAGGCGATGTAGTCGCAGCGGCCGTCGCGCATGGCCTGCGGGATCACCACCTCGCGGGCATAGCGCGCCGACTCCGCTGTCAGGAAGTCGGTGGCGTTGCGCCCCAGCACCTCGGCCTCGTCGTAGCCCATGGTTTGCAGCCACAGGCGGCTGACGCTGGTGATGCGGCCCAGCGGGTCGATCGATTGCAGCATGGCCGGTGTCCTCGTGTAGAGCGTGCGAAAACGCTGCTCGCTGGACAGCAGCTGGCGCATGGCCTGGGTCTGCCCCTCGATGGCGGTGGACAGGAACAGGCCGGGCAGGAGCGCGGCCAGTTCGGACACGTAATACAGCCCACCGCCCCACCAGCCGGAGGACGGCGGGGGCACGATGATGCCGGTGCGGTGCAGGACTTCAAGGGTCATCGCTGTCAGCAGTGTGGCCAGCGCGGTGAGCTGCACGCTGGTCTGCGCCGCCACCAGCACCAGCGCGATGGCCACCACCACATAAGGCTGGGGCAGGGAGCTGGTGGCCAGCAGGGTGATGGCGGCGCTCAGCAGCATCAGGCCCAGCGCGCGAGCCCGGGTCAACTCCAGCAAGGGGGTGCAGCCCTGTTGCCAGAATGCCAGCGCCAGTGGCAGCAGGGCCACGCCGCCGATCATGCTGCCGGCGAACCAGCTGACCCAGGTGTCGCCAAACGAAACGCCCTGGCCTGTGGCCACCAGCGTGGCGCCGGCGAATGCACCGAAGAACGCCGGGATCACGACTCCCAGGACCAGGGCCTGGCCGAACAGCCCCGGCTGGCGCAGCACGTCGGCCTGGGTAACCAGGCCGCGCAACAATCCCGCGGCCAGCAGTATTTCCGCGCAGTTGCCCGGCACGAAGGTGGCAGCCATCAAGGCCGTTTGCAGCGTCCACCCATGTGTCTCTCCCGCCACCGCTGCATTGGCCAGCAGGTTGGCTGCGGCCAGCGCGAGCAGCATTGGCGCCCAGCGGCGCAGCGGCAGTGCCAGCAGCGCGACCGTACCCACCGGGTTGGCCAGCCACAGCGTGACGGCCCGACCGGGCTGGGGCGAGAGCCAGGCCGACCCGAGGGCGGCCAGTGCATAGAGCAGCGCCAGTGCCGCGATCCAGTGCAGCTCGCGCTCCGGGGTGGGGGCGAGTGCCGGCTTCATGGCGGCAGGGCGCGCCGGCGCTGCCAGTACACGCTCGCGAGCAGTCCACCCGAGACCACGAGCAGGCCCCAGCCCATCCAGCGCAGCACCACGCGCCGGTGATCCTCGAAGCGCAGCGTGCGGCTGTCGATCCAGCGATCCACGATGCGCTGGCGTTCGCGCGGGTCGAGCCGCTGCAGGGCCGATTGCAGCTGCTGGCCGAAATCGTCCAGGTCCTTGCGGTACGCAAAGCTCAGCGTGTAGTCGAAGCCGACGGATTCACCCACCTGCAGTCCCTGCAGCTGGTGTTCGCGCACGGCGAAGCTCACGCTGGCGATGTCGGCTACCGCCGCCTGGTAGTCGCCGCGCTGGACCCCTCGCAGCGCCGTCAGGTCATCCGGCACAGCCTGCCAGTGCACGCCCGGATAGGTCTTGCGCACGAAGGCCTCGACCGCGTAGCCCTGACCCACGGCGACACGCTGGCCGTTGAGATCGTCAAGACGGGCCGGGCTGATGCTCTGGCGCAGGACCAGCACCGCCGGCACGCTGACGTAGGGGGCGGTGAATCCGAGATAGGCGCTGCGCTCCTGCGTGGGCCGCAGCGATGACACCAGGTCCACCTCGCCGCGCCGGACTCCTTCGAGAATCAAGGCCAGCGGTTGTGCAGGCAAGGTGATCACCGGCACGTCCAGCATCGGGCGGACGGCATTCAGTATGTCGATGGACAGGCCGCGGACCCGACTGTCTGCGGTCTGGTAGACAAAAGGACCGTAGTCTTTCTCGGGGGCAAAGCGGATTTCCGCCAGCGCCGGTGTGCAGGTCAGCGTGCACAGAAAAGCCAGCAGCATGCCGGCCCCGACGTGTCGGGCCGGACTTGCATGCCTGTTGCCACCTTCCTGGCCATCCTCCATGCCGACCCCCTGATGTTCTGTCTGACTGGATACGAGTCCAGTATAGGGACGTGCGACGGGAGCAGCAAGCGAGGGGGGTTCACCCGTAGCTGTGGCATGCCCGCGGCAGGCCAGCCCGCTCAGGCGCGGCCAGCGGTCTGCGTCAGCAGTGCATGGGCGAGTTCGGCGAAGCCGGCGCCGCGTTCGTCTCGCGTGATGTAGCGGGGCTGGTGCTGCAACTGGGCCTCGAAGCGCCGGATGTTCGCCACGCCCACGCTGTGCGGGAAGTGCTGGAACATGAGCTGGTCGTTCGTGGAGTCGCCGACGTAGACCCAGCGCGCGAGCTCACTGTCGAGTTCGCGGCGCAAGAGCTCACGCACGATCCAGCGCGCGCCGGCCAGCTTGTCGTGCGCACCGATCCAGCCGTTGATGTGGATGCTGCTCACAGTGGCCTGCAGGCCTTCACGCTGCATGATCGTGACCACCTGTTCGATCTGTGCTGGCGGCAGTTGCGTGAACTCGCTGTGGTCGATCGCAATGTCGGTTTCGCGCCCGGCGCTGTCCTGTGCCAGCGTGGCGCCCGGCACCTCGCGCACGATCTGCTGGGCCACCTGCTGAAGTCGTGCAAAGTTGGCCGCACGCGTGTCAGCGTCCTGCTGGTAAATCTTGCGGGTTCCAGCTGCCACCAGTGCCACCGATCCGTTTTCCGCCACGATGGCGTCGATCGGCCAGGTACTGGCGAAGGGCACGCTCCAGCCCACGGGCCGCCCGGTGATGGCAATCACTTGGAGTCCGGCGGCACGCAGCGCCGCCAGGGCCTGCAGCGCGTCGGGCGTGATGGCCCCCTCGGTCGTCAGCGTGTCGTCGATATCGGTCAGCACGCCCGTGATGCGGCGGCGTTCGTCGATAGGCCAGAGGTGGATGGGTTGCATGGGCATGGTGGACAATCGACCGCACTGTACTTGAGATTGACCGATGAAGAAGGACGATTTGCCCGTGCAGGGCACGCAGCACTGGGTGCTGCATGAGGGCCTGCGCCTGTTTGTCTGGGAAAAATTTGCCGGCAGCCCGCAGGGCAAACCGGTGCTGGTGCTGGCGCACGGCTCGGCCACGGCCGGGCGCGAGAGCTTTGACCTCAAGGTGCCGGGCCACCCGGAGTTCAGCCTGATGGACTACCTGGCGCGCCAGGGTTTCGACGTCTTTGCGCTGGATGTGCGGGGCTTCGGCAGCTCCACCCGGCCCGAGAGCTTCCTCACCACCGAGCAGGCCGCCAGCGACCTGAAGGCCGTGGTGGACCACCTCGTCCAGCTCCGCGGTGTGCCTCAGGTCCACCTGCTGGCCTGGTCCTGGGGCACGCAATACAGCGGCCAGTTTGTGATGGCGCATCCGCAGAAGGTGGCCCGCTACGCGACTTACGCCCAGATGCACGCGAACAGTCCGGATCTGGAGGCGCGCCGTCCGCGGCTGGCGACCTTCCAGCGCGCGCCCTACATCCGAATCACGGAACAGGGCTGGAAGCTGCGCTTTCATTCCATGACACCGGACGAGGTGAACGTGCCCGCGGTCATCAACGCATTTGCGCATTCGGCTGCGCTGGTGGAAACGAAGTCACCCACCGGTCCGCAGGTCGACCTGCTCACACGTCAGCCGCTGATCGATGCGACGCAGATCACCGTGCCGACGATGCTGATTCACGGTCAATACGACGACGTGGCCGATCTGGATGGCCTGTGGCCTTTCTTCAAGGCGCTACCCAATCCGGACAAGCGGTACACCGTAATCCCGGAGGGCGGGCACATGCTGCACCTGCAGAAGGGGCATGCGCGCTTTCAGCAGGCGGTGGCGGACTGGTTCGCCACCGCCTGAGTCTGGCGAGGGTCAGCCTGCGCTTTGCAGCGCCAAGCCCGCATGCTCGCGCAGCGGATGGAAATGGATCTTCGGAAACCGCTCCTGCGCCAGCCGCACGTCGTACGGTGAGGTGCACAGGTAGGCCAGCGTGTCGGCAGCGTCGCGCGCCAGGCGCTGAGGGTAGGCGTCGCAGAAGGCTTTCAGTTCGGCCGGCGTGTCGGCGGTGATCCAGCGCGCGCCGGTGTACTGGCAGCCTTCCAGGCGCACGTCGGCGTCGTACTCGCTCTTGAGGCGGTGCTGTACCACCTCGAACTGCAGCTGGCCGACGGCGCCCAGCAGCATGTTGCCGCCCATCTCGGGCCGGAAGACCTGGATGGCGCCTTCCTCGCCGAGCTGGGCCAGGCCCTGCTGCAGCTGTTTGGTGCGCAGCGGGTTCTTGAGCACCACCGTCATGAAGAGCTCGGGCGCGAAGAAGGGCAGGCCGGTGTACTGCAGGGCGATTGAGCCGTCGGTGATGGTGTCGCCCAGCTGCACGCCGCCGTGGGTGGTGAAGCCCACGATGTCGCCGGCATAGGCCTCGTCCACCGCCTCGCGGCGCTGGCTCATGAAAGTGACCACGCTGGTGGGGCGCAGTTCCTTGGCGGTGCGTTGCACTTTCAGCTTCATGCCGGGCTGGTATTTGCCGGAGCACACGCGCACGAAGGCGATGCGGTCGCGGTGGTTGGCATCCATATTGGCCTGCACCTTGAACACCACGCCGGAGAAGGCGTCGTCGTCGGGCTGCACTTCTTTGGTGACGGTCTGCTTGTTGACGACCAGCGAGCTGGTGCGCGACTTCGGTGACGGCGCCAGGTCCACCAGCGCGTCCAGCACTTCCATCACACCAAAGTTGTTGACGCCGGAGCCGAAGAACACGGGCGTCTGCTTGCCGGCGAGGAAGGCTTCGCGGTCGAAGGCGGGCGAGGCGCCGGTGGCGAGTTCCATGCTTTCAACGGCCGCCTCGTAGTCCTGGCCGAAGCGGGCCTTGAGCTTGTCGGCCTCGCTGACGGGAATGGCCTCGAAGTCCTGCGGGCGGCGTTCGCTGCCGGCTTCGAATACCGTCATGGCCTGGGTGCGCAGATTGATGATGCCGCCGAAGCTCTTGCCCTGCCCCACGGGCCAGGTCATGGGCACGCAGGGCATACCGAGTTCGCGCTCCACTTCATCCAGGATGTCCAGCGGGTCGCGCACTTCGCGGTCCATCTTGTTGACGAAGGTGATGATGGGCGTGTCGCGCTGGCGGCAGACTTCGATCAGCCGCCGGGTCTGCGCTTCCACGCCGTTGGCGGCGTCGATCACCATGAGCGCCGAGTCCACGGCAGTCAGCACGCGGTAGGTGTCTTCGGAGAAGTCCTTGTGGCCCGGGGTGTCGAGCAGGTTGATGACGTGGTCGCGGTACTGCATCTGCATCACCGAGCTGGCCACCGAGATGCCGCGCTGCTTCTCGATCTCCATCCAGTCGCTGGTGGCGTGACGGCTGGCCTTGCGGGCCTTCACCGAGCCGGCGATCTGGATTGCGCCCGAGAACAGCAGCAGCTTCTCCGTCAGCGTCGTTTTACCGGCGTCGGGGTGCGAGATGATGGCAAAGGTGCGGCGGCGCCGCGTTTCGGGGGCGTGAGACACAGGGATTCCAGCTTCGGTGGGGCAGGATCCGAGCGATCCTGCGGCAGACAGATGACAAGACGGCGGCGCCGCTCATCCGGCAGGACCTGCCCGCCATGGCTGCAATTTTACCCGGCGCGTTGGCGGACGGCGCTATAGTGGACCGTGGTCGCCGCAACCCGCGGTGACGTCCTGATCCTGGAGGGTTCGAGGTGATGAAGCTGCATGTCAAAACCGGGGCGCTGCTGCTGGCTGGCGCGGCGATGCTGGGGGCTTTGCCCGCGGTGGCGGGCCCCTATTCCGATGACCTGTCCAAATGCCTGGTGCGTTCCACGGGTGATGCCGACAAGCGCGCCCTGGTGAAATGGATCTTCGCCGCCGTGGCGCTGCACCCCGAGGTGGCGGACATCGCCTCGGTCACGCTGGCGCAGCGCGCCGAGATGACGCGCAACACGGCCAGGATCTTCGAGAAGCTGCTGACCGATTCCTGCCGCAACGAGGTGCAGCAGGCGGTGCAATACGAAGGCCCGCAGACCATCGGGACCAGTTTCCAGGTGCTGGGCCAGGTTGCGGCGCGTGAACTGTTCTCCAACCCCGCCGTCGCTGCCAATATGGCCGATCTGGGCAAGTACATCGACCAGAAGCGTATCAACGATGTCATGGGCAAGGCCCGCTGACTCCCCATGAGCCTGACGTCCACACTGGGCATCGAACTGCCCCTCATCCAGGCGCCCATGGCCGGCGTGCAGGACAGTGCACTGGCCATCGCGGTGTCCAATGCCGGCGGGCTGGGTTCGCTGCCTTGCGCCATGCTCGCGCCGGATGCGCTGCGGACAGAACTCACGAAGATCCGGGCCCAGACCACGCGGCCCTACAACGTCAATTTTTTCTGCCATCGTTCGCCGCAGCCCGACGCCGCCCGCGAGGCGCTGTGGCGCCAGACCCTGGCGCACTACTACCGCGAGTTCGACATCGACCCCGCCACCATTCCGGCTGGCCCGGGGCGACGGCCTTTTGATGCCGAGGCGGCGGAACTGCTCGCTGAATTCAGGCCGCCCGTGGTGAGTTTTCATTTCGGCCTGCCCGAGGCCTCGCTGCTGGCGCGCGTGCGCAGCTGGGGTGCGAAGGTGATTTCATCCGCTACCACGGTGGAGGAGGCGCGCTGGCTGGAGGCGCACGGCGCCGACGTGATCGTGGCGCAGGGACTGGAAGCCGGTGGACACCGCGGACTCTTCCTCACGGAAGACCTGGGCACTCAGATGGGTACGTTCGCGCTGCTGCCGCAGATTGTGCGTGCCGTGCGTGTGCCGGTGGTGGCGGCCGGGGGCATCGCCGATGCGGCCGGCGTGCGGGCGGCCCTCGCCCTGGGGGCGGCGGGTGTGCAGGTGGGCACGGCCTACCTGCTCTGTCCCGAGGCCACCACCAGCGCCATCCACCGCAAGGCGCTGCAAGGGCCCATGGCGCAGCACACGGCCCTGACCAATCTCTACACCGGCCGGCCGGCGCGCGGCATCATGACGCGGCTGATGCGCGAGCAGGGGCCGCTGAGCCACTCGGCTCCGGCCTTTCCGCTGGCCACCAGCGCGGTGGCGCCCCTGCGGGCCAAGGCCGAGGCGGCGGGTCTGGGTGATTTCACGCCCCTGTGGGCTGGACAGAACACCAGTGGCTGCCGTGCCGTGCCGGCGGCACAGCTCACCCGTGAACTCGCGGCAGGCTGATCGCATCGGGCTGCACAAAAGCCGGCGGCTTCGTATAATTGCGGCTTTCCGAGGAGCGTTGCGGCTCGTCCTGCCTGAACCGCCAGGCCGACGGGTTAGGCTCGGACCCCAGGGTGCAAGGCCCTGCTTTCCAACTGCGCTCACCCACCGGTCTGCCGTGAGGTGAGTGCGAAATCCCCTCTCCTCCCTGTGCAGCTCCGGTGGCGTTCAAACCGCTTTGAATTGGAGTTCACATGAGTGCCGTTCTGAAACCCGCCCAGGATTACGTCGTTGCCGATCTGTCGCTGGCCGACTGGGGTCGCAAAGAGATCAAGATCGCCGA
>DALYHW010000051.1:0-14965 GCA_031970695.1 Hylemonella sp. | reverse complement strand
CATCAACCTGCAGACGGCCAACACCGGCGTGAAGGCGTCCGCCCGCACCGAGGCACAGTTGGTCTTTGCTGCCGCCGGCGCCTACTCGCTGAACCTGCGTTCGGACAACTCGACCGACGAGGCGATCTCGTTCACGCTGTCCGCCGCATCGGGTGCCGACGGCCTGTCCAGCGCGATCTCGGCCATCAACGAGAAGTCGTCCAAGACCGGCGTGATCGCCAGTCTGAACACCGCTGGCACGGGCATCATCCTGACCAACGCCACCGGCAACGACATCCGTGTCGCGGATACCGCGGTGCAGAATGCCGGCAACGTCACGGTGACCAAGCAGTATGCCGACATCACCACGGGTGCCCTGACCGCCGCCGGCGCAGCGCAAACGCTGACGGCCAATACGACCGCTGAGAACACGCTGACCAGCGGCTACATCACCCTGGACTCCGAGAAGTCGTACGCTGTGGACGTGACCACCAGCAACGCCTTCGTGGACACGGCCTCGACCCTGAAGAAAGTGTCGAACCTGGACGTGACCTCGGTGATCAAGGCCACCGACGCGCTCAAGACCGTCGACTCGGCACTGGCCTTCATCAGCGGTGAGCGTGCCAAGCTGGGCGCCCTGCAGTCGCGTTTCGACACGGCGATCTCCAACCTGCAGGTGACTTCCGAGAACCTGTCGGCTTCCCGTAGCCGCATCCAGGACGCTGACTTCGCGTCCGAGACGGCCAACCTGTCGCGCGCCCAGATCCTGCAGCAGGCTGCGACCGCGATGGTGGCGCAGGCCAACCAGCTGCCCCAGGGCGTGCTGGCCCTGCTGCGCTAAGCACTCAGGGGTCTCGTACAAAGCTGGCGCCGGAAACGGCGCTAGCTTTTTTCATGGTGCGGAAAATTGCCCGGACCGTCTCAAGTTACATGGAAACCGGCCGATAACCGAAAGAACTGGAAATATGGTCTTTTCGAGCCCCAAATCCTTGTGACAGACCGGGGCGCGAGGTCGATAATTTCCTGTGAAATGCCGGCACTCCAGCCGGTCAGGAGTGGTCATGGCTACGATGTCATCGCCGGGTATCGGCAGCAATCTGGATGTCAAGAGCATCGTCTCCCAGCTGGTGGCGATCGAGAAGCAGCCGCTGGACAAGCTCAAGCTGGAAGCTTCCGCCACCCAGGCCAAGATTTCCACCTTTGGGCAGATCAAATCCCTGGTGTCCACGCTCAGCGATGCGGCCGCCAGGCTGGCCAGCGTGACAGGCTGGAATGCCGTCACCGCGAGCTCCTCGGATGCCACGTTTGTCACGGCCAGCGCCATCGGCGGTACCCAGCCGACCTCGTTCGACGTGCAGGTTCAGGCGCTCGCCAAGGCGCAGGCCACGCACAGCGCGGCCTTGTTGCCGGTGGGCGGCGCGGTGGGCGCCGGGACGATCCGCCTGGAACTGGGCACCTGGAGTGGTGCCACCTTCACCGCCGGCAGCGGCACGCCCGTGGACCTGACCATCTCTGCCACTGACACGGTGGCGGACATCGCGAGCAAGATCAACGGCGCCAACGCCGGTGTGACCGCGACCATCCTGAGCGATGCATCGGGCGATCGTCTGCTGCTACGCGGCAAGAATACCGGTGCGGCGGCAGGGTTCAATCTCAGCGTGACCAGCGACGCCGATGCCAACACGACCGATGCCCTGGGCCTGTCACGTCTGGTCAACGGCAGCGTCACCGACCAGGCGGCGCAGGATGCCGCGGCAACGATCAATGGCATCGCGGTCACCTCGTCCACCAACACCTTTGCCAACAAGGTCTCTGGCGTGACGTTCACGGCTGTGAAGCAGACCACCGGTCCGGTGACCATCACCATCGACAAGGACACCTCCCAGGTCCAGAAGAACATCCAGGCCTTTGTGGACGCCTACAACGCCGTCAACGGCGTGCTCAACGAAGCCACCAAATACGACGCCGGGACCAAGACGGCGGGTTTGCTGCAAGGCGATTCGACCACGCTGTCCCTGCAGAGTGCCTTGCGTACGGCCGCCCAGTCCGTGCGGACGGGCTCGACGGTGTTCAGCCGCCTCAGCGACGTTGGCGTCGAGGTCCTGCAAGGCGGCAACCTCCAGGTCAATACCACCAAGCTGTCCGCGGCCATGAACAACAACATGGACGAGCTCAAGGCGATGTTCTCCAGCAGCGCCAGCGACTCGACCCAGGGGTTTGGCGTCCGGTTCAAGAACCTGCTGACCGGCATGCTCGGCTCGACCGACGGATTCTTCTCCAACAAGGATGCAGCCCTGAAGCGCGCGCTCGCAGCCAACAGCGACGAGCAGACCCGGGTGAACAAGCGCGCCAGCTCGGTCGAGGCGGCGCTCAATGCCAAGTACTCGGCACTCGACGCGCAGATGTCCAAGCTCAACAGCCTGAACAGCTATATCACCCAGCAGATCACCCAGTGGAACAAGAGCACCGGGTAAGAATCCGGTCATATCCCGCTTTACTTTGTCGTCCTGGCGTCCGATATAGCATTCATAGCGATCCGAGATTCCACATAACACCATGTTCCGCCCCGCCAGCACACGATCGGCCGATGCTTACCGGCGTATCAACGTCGAAACCAGCATGCACACCATCGATCAGCACCAGATCGTCAGCCTGCTGTTTGACGGGATGTTGCAGTCATTGGCTGCCGCGCGCGGCGCGCTGGCACGCGGCGACGTGGCCGGCAAGTGCAATGCCATCTCCCGCGCACTGCGCATCCTGGAAGAAGGGCTGAGCACGGGACTGGACCGGGTCGATGGGGGCGAACTGGCCGCCAATCTGGCCGCCCTCTACGACTACTGCACGCGCCGCCTCATCCTGGCCAATGCCCAGAACGATGACGCCATCCTGCAGGAGGTCCAGCGCCTGATCGAGCCCGTCGCCCAGGGCTGGAAGGGCATCAAGCCGGGAGCCGGCGCCGCCACGGAACCGGTGGCCGCAACACTGACGGGGGCCTGAGCCATGCCGCAGATGCTGATCGACTATTACAAGGCCATCGAGGACAGCAGCACCCGCATGCTGGAAGCCGCCCGGGCCAAGGATCTGGACGCCGTGGTGCGTTATGAAGGCGTGTGCGCCGTGCTGATCGAGCAGCTGCGCTACCGTTCACGCGAGGAGGAACTGGCTCCCGAGGAGCGGCGTGAGAAAGCTCGCATCATGCAGCGCATCCTGCGCAACGACGCCGAAATCCGCCACCTGACCGAACCCTGGATTCCCCACCTGGAAGAGGTGCTGGACGGCGGCAAGCGCATCCTGCATTGAGGTTGCGCTGCAAGAACACACGCA
Organism: Hylemonella sp.; assembly: GCA_031970695.1. GTDB lineage: Bacteria > Pseudomonadota > Gammaproteobacteria > Burkholderiales > Burkholderiaceae_C > Hylemonella. Next base: position 11,662 of record DALYHW010000051.1, on the reverse strand, counting down.
AGTCTTTCAGACTTGCATGTTCATGATGTCGGTGTAGGCTTGCACCATCCGGTTGCGCACATGCAGCGTGGCCTGAAAACCGATCTGGGCTTTCTGGATGGCGACCATGGTCTCTTCCAGGCTGACCTTGGGGTTTTCCATCTGCACCTGTTTTTGCAGCGTGGCGGCAAAGTTCTGGGCCTGGCTGACCGATTGCAGGGCCGCCTTGAACTCCCCCGGGAAGCCCTTGACGGCGCCGCCAGCCTGGGCGGTACCGGGCTTGACGGTCATGCCGGGGCGTGCCGTGACCGGCACGGTGGTGGGGGTGAGTCGCAGGTCCATGGTTCAGTCCCGTAGCAAGGGTGTTGGGTTGGATGCTATCGGCCCCTCTGTCCGGCTTTAGGGTGAAAAGGCGGGGAAATCGGGCCCTTTTCGTCCTAATGTTTTGGGGGGTAGCCAGAATAATCCGGTGCAAAGGCGCTGAAAACCGCGCCACGACATACCGGAAAAAGATATGGCTGAAGCAGCGATTCCCCTGAATCCGTCCCTCGGACAACGATTTGCCTCCCTGAACCAGGGTCAGGTCGTGCGCCTGGCCATCGGCGTGGCCCTGTTTGTGGTGATCGCCATTGCCGGTCTCATGATGGGACGTCAGGCCGACTGGCGAGTCCTGTACGCCAACCTCTCCGACAAGGATGGTGGCGCCATCATCGCCCAGCTCTCGCAGATGAACGTGCCGTACAAGCACGCGGAAGGTGGCCATGCCATCCTGGTGCCGGCCGACAAGGTGCACGATACACGGCTGCGGCTGGCCTCGCAGGGCCTGCCCAAGGGTTCCGTGGTCGGTCTGGAGATGATGGAGAACAACCGTTTTGGTGTCACCCAGTTCCAGGAAAAGGTCAGTTTCCAGCGTGGCCTCGAGGGCGAGTTGATGCGTTCCATCCAGTCGCTGGCCTCAGTGCAGTCGGCGCGTGTCCACCTGGCTCTGCCCAACCAGAATGGCTTCTTTCGCGAACAGCAGAAACCGTCGGCCTCGGTGCTGGTCAGCCTCAACGCCGGCCGCTCCCTGGACCGCAGCCAGATCGCGGGCATCGTGCACCTGGTGGCGTCCAGCGTCCCGGAAATGAGGCCTGAGGCCGTGAGCGTGCTCGACGACACGGGCAAGCTGCTGTCGCAGCCCGCCAACGGTCCCGATGCGCTCAGCGGCGGTGTCGATGCGCAGCAGCTGCAGTACGTTCAGCAGCTGGAGCAGCTGTACCGCCAGCGCATCATCGACATTCTCGAGCCGGTTGTGGGGCGCGACAACGTCAAGGCCCAGGTCACGGCCGAGGTCGATTTCTCGCAGACCGAGCAGACGTCGGAAACCCACAAACCGAACCAGACGGCCGAATCCGGCGCGGTGCGTAGCCAGCAGTTGCTGGAAAGCACCAATCCGGGTGCCGCCGGCCCCGCCGGCGTGCCCGGCGCGACCAGCAACCAGCCGCCCGGTCCCTCAACCGCGCCGATCAACGGGCCGGCCCAGACTCTGGCGCCGGGCGCGCCCGCTGCGCCGGGTGCCGCGGCCACGGCGACGCCGCCGGTGAGCACGCGCCGCGAGTCCATCGTGAACTACGAAGTGGACAAGACGGTGAAGGTCGTGCGCGCCGCCACCGGAGTGGTCAAGCGCCTGAGCGCCGCGGTGGTGGTGAACCACAAGACCGAAACCGATGCCAAGGGCAAGACCATCACGGTGCCCCTGTCGGAGCAACAGATCGAGAAGATGACGGCACTGGTCCGTGAGACAATCGGCTTCAGTCAGGACCGAGGTGACTCCGTGAACCTCATGAATGCGCCCTTCGCCAAGGAAAAAATCGCCCTGCCCGACATGCCGCTGTGGAAGCAGCCGGAGGTGCAGGAGCTGACGCGCAGCCTGGCCTGGCCCCTGGGCACCCTGCTGCTGGCGGTGCTGGTCCTGTTCGGCATCATCCGTCCTGCGCTCAAGTCCCTCACCACGCCCGCGGCCCGCCGTCCCCAGCTCGACGCGATGCTGTCCGAGGAGCCCGAGCGTCCGCAGATCGCCGGCCCGGTATCCGAGGAGCCGGCCCAGCCGACGCCGGGCGAGCGCGCTCTGGACGACGCCCGCAAGCTCACCCGCGACAACCCGGCCGCCGTGGCCAGCATTGTCAAGGGCTGGATCAATGGCGAGCCGCAGGGCGGCGCGCTGACGATGGGATAACACCATGGCGACATCGGACGACGGTCTGCAGGACGCCGCGGTCCTCCTCATGTCCCTCGGGGAAGAGGAGGCGGCGGAAGTCTTCAAGCATCTGTCACCCAAGGAGGTGCAGAAGCTGGGCGAAGCCATTGCCAAGACCAAATCCATCACGCGCGACCGGGTCGACGAGGTGGTGAACAAGTTCACCAACGTGGCGGCGGCGCACAGCCTGCTGGTGTCCGACTCGGGCGACTACGTGCGCTCGGTGCTCAAGCGTGCGCTGGGCGACGACAAGGCTGCATTGCTGATCGACCGCATCCTGCAGGGCGGCGATGTCTCCGGCATCGAGAGCCTGAAGTGGATGGATCCGCTGTCGGTGGCTGAGCTGCTGCGCAACGAGCACCCGCAGATCGTGGCGGCCATTCTCGTGCACCTGGACTTCGATCAGGCCGCCGACATCCTCAAGCACCTGACCGAACGCCAGCGCAACGAGGTCATGCTGCGCATTGCCACCATGGAAGGTATCCAGCCGACCGCCCTCAAGGACCTGAACGAGGTGCTGTTCAAGGTGCTGGCCGGTGGCGACAAGATACGCAAGGCTTCGCTGGGTGGCGTGAAGACCGCGGCCGAGATGATCAACCTCATGGGTACGGTCATCGAGGGCACGGTGCTCGAGTCGATCCGCAGCCACGATCCGGAACTGGCGCAGAAGATCATGGACAAGATGTTCGTGTTCGACGACGTCATGAAACTCGACGACAAGGCGATCCAGATGATCCTCAAGGAAGTGGCGTCCGAGTCGCTCATCGTCGCGCTCAAGGGCGCCCAGCCCGAACTCAAGGAGAAGTTCCTCTCCAACATGTCCTCGCGCGCCGCCGAGACGCTGCGCGAGGATCTGGAGTCGCGCGGGCCGATGCGCCTGTCCGAGGTCGAGGCCCAGCAGAAGGAAATCCTCAAGATCGTTCGCCGCCTGGCCGACGAAGGCCAGATCGTCATCGGCGGTGGCGCCGACGACGCGATGGTCTGATCGCGCTCCATCGAGACTGAACCATGCGCCCCAATTCCCGTTTCATCCCCGGCGAGACGATCGATTCCGTGTCCCGCTGGAGCTTTGCCGACGTCGATGCGGCCGCCATCCTGCTGGAGCAGCAGACCCGTGAACGGGAGCTGAACGAGCATATGGAGGCGGCCCGCCAACAGGCGCATGCCGAGGGTTACGCGCAGGGCTTCGAGCAGGGCCGCGCCCAGACCCTGATGGGCGCCCAGAAGCAGATCAGCGACTACATCGCCGGCCAGGGGCGCGAAACCGCGCAGCAGTTTGGCGCCCTGGTGACCGCCGTGCGGGACCAGCTGGAGGCCGCCGAGCAGATGGCGGGCCAGGCCGTGCTCGAGCTGGCCTGCGAGCTCGCGCGCCAGGTCTTGCGCAACGAGATCGCCAGCAACCCCAATGTCCTGCTGCCCGTCATCCGCGAGGCGTTGGGCCAGCTTTTCTCCGACAGCCGGCCGGTGCAGATCCGCCTGCACCCCCTGGACCTGGACGTGCTGCAGGACATCCTGCGCGAGGAATACCCCAACCTGCCCATGACGCTGCAGCCGGATGCCGCGCTCACCCGCGGCGGCTGCCTGGTCGAGTCTGCCGGTACCGTGATCGATGGCCGCCTGGAAAAACGCTGGGCACGCGCCATCGGCCGCCTGGGCCAGAACCTGCCCTGGGAGGAGGTGAGCGGTGACGACGCCTGACCCCGGTGAACGCTGGCGCCAGTTCCTGGCGCACGCACGGCAGCAGGCGGGTGCGCCGCAAAGCACGCTGGAGGCCGGTGGCACGCTCACGCGCCTGACGGGCCTGGTGCTGGAGGCGGTTGGCATCCGCGCGCCCGTGGGCTCGCAATGCCTGGTCAGCCAGGGCACGCAGTCGCCGGTGCTGGCCGAGGTCGTGGGTTTCTCGGGCGACCGCGCCTTCCTCATGCCGGCCGGTGACGTGCAGGGCCTGTCCAGCGGCGCCAGCGTGGTGCCGACCGCGCCCTATGTCGCGGCGCCGCGCCTGGGCGATGGTCAGCAGGTGCCGCTGTCGAGTTACGCCCAGGGGCTGCTGCGCCTGCCGCTGGGCGCGGGCCTGCTGGGCCGTGTGGTGGACGCGCATGGTGAGACGCTCGATCGCCGCGGCCCCATCCAGAATGTGCTGTCGCGTCCGCTGGATCGCAGCCCGATCAATGCCATGGACCGTGCGCCGGTGCGTGATGCGCTGGACACGGGCGTACGTGCCATCAACGCGCTCCTGACCGTGGGGCGCGGCCAGCGCATCGGCCTGTTCGCCGGCGCCGGCGTGGGCAAGAGCGTGCTGCTGGGCATGATGGCCCGGTACACCCGGGCCGACGTGATCGTGGTGGGCCTGATCGGTGAACGTGGCCGCGAGGTCAAGGAATTCGTCGAGGACATTCTGGGTGAGGAGGGGCGTGCGCGTTCGGTCGTGGTCGCGGCGCCGGCCGACGCGCCACCGCTGCTGCGCATGCAGGCGGCCTCGTATGCCACGGCCGTGGCCGAACATTTCCGTGACCAGGGCCTGCACGTGCTGCTGCTGATGGACTCGCTCACCCGCTACGCGATGGCCCAGCGCGAGATTGCGCTGGCCGTGGGCGAGCCACCGGCCACCAAGGGTTACCCGCCCTCCTGCTTCGCCAAGCTGCCGCATCTGGTGGAGCGCAGTGGCAACGGCCTCAATGGCGTGGGATCGATCACTGCGTTCTACACCGTGCTGACCGAGGGTGACGACCAGCAGGACCCGATCGCCGATGCTGCGCGTGCCATCCTCGACGGCCATATCGTGCTGTCGCGCACCCTGGCCGAGGGTGGCCACTACCCCGCCATCGACATTGCGCAATCGGCCTCGCGTGTGATGCACAACGTCGTGAGTCGCGAACATTTCGAGCTGGCACGGCAGTTCCGCGCCATCGCCTCGCGTTACGAACGCGGACGTGACCTGGTGCAGATCGGGGCATACGTTCATGGTTCCGATCCGGCGCTGGATGAAGCCATTCGTCTGCATGAGCCCATGAACGAATTCCTGCGTCAGGACATGTACGCGGGCGCCGGCCTGCAGGACAGTGTGCAGGCCATGGCCAGCACCATCCAGCGCGAGGAAGCCTTCCCATGAAAGCGTTCAGGCTAGTTCGCGCGGAGGCTCGCCATGTCTGATTTGCGCAGCCTGATGCTGGCCATCGAAGTGGCAACCCGCAAGCGCGACGCGGCCGACCAGGCCCTGATGCAGGCCCGTCGGGCCGTGCAGTTTGCCCAGGGCCAGATGGAGCAGCTCGAGAGTTACGCGGCGGATACCGAGACACGCTGGGCGACGGCGAATGCCGCCACCGTGAGTGCGGGGCTGATGCAGCATCACCAGCATTTCATGCAGCGCCTGCGCCACGCAATCGGCCTGCAAAGTGGCGTGCTCGCGGACGTGCAGCGGCAGGCCGAGGCCGCTCGCCAGCATTGCGTGCAGGAGGAAGTGCGGCTGGCGGCATTCGAGCAATTGCTGAAGAAAAAACGCGCGGAGCATGCCAGGCTGGTGGCTCGGCGCGAGCAGAAACAGATGGATGAACTGGCCACATTGAAATACGCACGGGGGGCCGCGGGCGGCTCTCCGATGACCGGAGAAAGAACATGAGCATCGAGAACGGCGTATCGACCGGGTTGTCACGGGTGGCGGGTCAGACAGGCGCGCCGGCCGGCAAAACCAAGGCTGCCGCCGGCCCCGGGGGCTTTGCTGCGCTGCTGCAGGGCGTGGGCACCGAAACGCTGGCCGGGCAGGACGCACCGTCCCTGGCCGCAACTCAGGAGGCGCGTCCGGACCTGGCGGACGAGGATGTCCGGCAGCCAGATGCCGATCCTGCGCTGCTGGCCGCAGTCATGGTCCAGCCCGGTATCGAACCGGCTGACGCGACGACGGTTGCCGCTCAGGAGCGGGCATCGGTGGCACGGGCAGCCGCTGCGCGCGCGCAATTGCCGCGCGGCGACGGGCCGCGGGATGCCGAGGTGCAGAACAGGGAAGGCAAGAGCGTCCTGCCGCAAGCCGGCGACCAGGGCGATCAGACGGCCGGCGCGGGCCTGCAGCCCTTGCTGAAGCAGGCGGCCATGACGCAGCGCCTGGCGCAGCAGCGGCAGCAGGCGGAGGTCGCGGGTGCACAGACCGCCGTGCGGGAGCACCGCGGCGAAGACGTCGCTGCCCGCCTGGGGTGGCAACTGACCGAGCGGCTGAGCAGTCCGGCAAGCCAGGCACCGCAGATTCTGCTCACCGGTAACCCGGGGGAAGCGGGTCTGCGTACCAGCGACCGCCGGCAAGAGAAATCCGAGCGCAGTGGTGCGGCTGTGGATGCGCTGGCATTGAATTCACCGCTCCAGCCTGACAGTTTCCGCTTGGATGTGCCGGCCGCGGCACCCGACGCCGGCCTGATGACCGAGATGCGTGTTGCCGAGCAGGTGAGCCATTGGGCCAGCCGCGGTGGTGTCCAGAACGCCGAGCTTCAGGTGGACGGACTGGGCGAGGGCCCGGTCAGGGTGAGCATCGCCTTGCAGGGGCAGGAGGCACGGGTGGAGTTTCAGGCTGATCAGGCGCAGACGCGTCAGGTGCTGGAGGATTCCATGCCGCACCTGCGTGAACTGCTGGCGCGGGAAGGGCTGGTGCTGGCGGGTGTGTCCGTGGGAACTTCCGGGTCCGACGGTGCTGCCGGGCGCCAGGCCCAGGAAGGGCGCAAGGGCGCCCGGGAAGCAACCGTGGCGGTACCCGAGTTGCCGGCGGTAGCCCGGCCCGCCGCGCGCGGGACTGCCCTGTCGGGCCGATCGGTAGACCTGTTTGTCTGAGCCGGCGGCGCCGACCGGCCGGATTGGCATGGTTTTTTCCCCCTAATCGGGGTATTGTGGGCAGGGATGTCAAGAATAATGGCCCAAAGCGTGGACCATTGCGTGCTGGAAATGCACCCGCCATCCCGCCCCATCACCGCAAAAATTGTTGAAGAGGACTAGATCGTGGCCACCAAGACACCGGATGCCGAAGCTGCAGCCCCGCCGCCCAAGAGCAAGAAGATGCTGATCCTGGTGGTGGTGGGCGTGCTCGTCCTGGCGCTGGCCGGCGTGGGCGGGTGGATTTTCATGAGCAAGCAGAAGGCCGCGGAGCTTGACGAGGAAGAGGAAGAGCCCGTTGCCGCCGTGGTCGAATCCCATGGCCCGCCGACCTATCTGCCGCTGGACAACATGGTGGTGAACCTGGCTGACCCCGGGGGCGAGCGCGTGGCCCAGATCGGTGTCACGCTGGAACTCGGCGCCGCGACCGACGTGGACCGGGTCAAGGCCTACCTGCCCTCGATCCGCAGCGAAATCCTGATGCTGGTGTCGCAGCGCACCGCGGAGGAGTTGCTCAAGCTCGAAGGCAAGGAGCAGCTGGCCAACGACATCAAGGAGAAGTCCTCCGCGCACTTTGGCGCGGCGCCAGCAGCTGGCAAGGACAAGAAGGACAAGAAAAAAGGTGCCAAGAACGCCACGGCCAATCCAGTCCGCGGCGTGCTGTTCTCCAGTTTCATCGTGCAGTGAAAACGCAAGGACGCGTGGGCCATGAGTGAATCGTTTCTTTCCCAGGAAGAAGTCGATGCCCTGCTGGAAGGGGTCACCGGCGAGAGCCAGAAATCGGTCGAGGAAGTGGCCGAGGCCGGGGAGATCCGGCCCTACAACATGTCCAGCCAGGAGCGCATCGTCCGTGGTCGCATGCCGACCATGGAGATCGTCAACGAGCGCTTCGCCCGCAACCTGCGCATCGGCCTGTTCAACTTCATCCGCCGCAGCCCGGAGATCTCCGTGGGCCCGGTGCAGGTACAGCGATACAGCGCTTTCCTGCGTGAGCTGGCGGTCCCGACCAACTTCAACATCGTGGCCATCCGTCCGCTGCGCGGCAGCGGCCTGGTCGTGTGCGAGCCCGCACTCGTGTTTGGCGTGATCGACACGCTCTATGGCGGCATCGGCAAATTCCAGACCCGTATCGAGGGACGTGACTTCTCGGCCACCGAGCAGCGCATCATCAACCGGCTGGTCGATGTGATCTCTGAGGAATACAAGAAGGCCTGGCGCGGCATCTACCCGATCGAGCTGGACTACCAGCGCAGCGAAATGCAGCCGCAGTTCGCCAATATTGCCACGCCAAGCGAGATCGTGATCTCCACTTCTTTCCAGCTGGAAATCGCGGAGATCACGGGCTCCATCCATTTCTGCATGCCGTACGCCACGATGGAACCCATCCGCGACGTGCTGTATTCATCCACCCAGGGCGATTCGATCGAGGTCGACCGGCGCTGGGTCAATGTGCTCACGCGCGAGATCCAGGCGGCCGAAGTGACCCTGGTGGCCGAGCTGGCCAAGGCGGATGCGACGGTGGAGCAGTTGCTGGCCATGAAGCCGGGTGATTTCATCGAGCTGGAAAAGCCGCAGCGCATCGAGGCCCATGTCGACGGCGTGCCGGTGTTCGAGTGCCATTACGGCACACACAACGCGAAATACGCCATCCGCATCGACAAATGCCTGCGGGGCAACGACATCAACTGGTTAGGGGAACGCTATGGCGGTTGAAGAGAATCAAAAGCCTGAAGACGACGGCATGGCCGACTGGGCCGAGGCGCTGCAGGAGCAGAAGGCCACCACCGGCGGCGACGGTCACGAACCGGGCGGCGTGCTCAGCGGCGACGTGCCGCGCCCCGCCACCGGTGACGCGGCGTCGTCCGATATCAACATGGTTCTGGACATCCCGGTCCAGCTCTCCGTTGAATTGGGGCGTACCAAGGTGCCGATCAAGCACATCCTGCAACTGGGCCAGGGCTCGGTCGTGGAGCTTGATGCGATGGCCGGCGAGCCCATGGATGTGCTGGTCAACGGCTACCTGATTGCGCAAGGCGAGGTGGTGGTGGTCAACGACAAGTTCGGCATCCGTCTGACCGACGTGGTGACCCCGTCTGAACGCCTGCGCCGCGTCAGCAGGGGTTAAACTGGAGACATGACACAAACCATCTTTGCTGTCGTCGTCTTTCTTGTCCTGCTGGCCCTGCTGCCCCTGGCGGTGCGCTGGTTCCAGCGACGGACCCCCGGGGGCGCTGCCGCCACCGCCGCTTCCCGCATCGTCTCCACACTGGCTGTCGGTCCGCAACAAAGGGTCGTGACTATCGAGGTCGGCCCCGAAGGCGAGCGCACCTGGCTGGTACTGGGTGTGACCGCGCAGCAGATCAGCTGCCTGCACACGATGCCGGTGGCCACGCCTGTGGCGCGCCCCCCGGCTTCCGGCGGCGTGTTCGTTCCGCCTGTGGGCGGTCACTCTTCCGGAGAGGCCTGATGCGCCTGGGCGCCGCATGGTCGCGTCTGGCCGGTCCTGCGGCAGCGGCACTCCCTGCCGTGGCGCGCTGCCTGATCCCGGCGCTCGTCCTGCTCGCCACCCAGGCGCTGGCCCAGGAAAACACGGGGCTGGCCGGCTCGCAGCTCAACACCACCCAGCTGCCCCTGATCGTGGGCAGTGGCGAGGGCGGTACCAGCTACTCCGTGCCGATCCAGACGCTGCTGTTCTTCACGGCGCTGTCTTTCCTGCCGGCCATCCTGCTCATGATGACCGGCTTCACGCGTATCGTCATCGTGCTGTCGCTGCTGCGCCAGGCGCTGGGCACCCAGTCGGCACCGCCCAACCAGGTGGTCATCGGCCTCTCGTTGTTCCTGACTTTCTTTGTCATGGGGCCGACCTTCGACAAGATCTACGCCGAGGCTTACGTGCCCTATACCCAGAACGCCATCAGCTTCGACCAGGCGCTGGCGAAGGGTGAGGCGCCGATCCGGCAGTTCATGGCCAAGCAGACGCGTCAGTCCGATTACGCCCTGTTTGTCAAGCTGGCCAAGCTCGATCCGGCCACCAAGATCGACGCGGCGCCCATGCGGGTGGTGATTCCCGCTTTTGTCACCAGCGAGCTCAAGACTGCGTTCCAGATCGGCTTCCTGATCTTCATTCCTTTCCTGGTGATCGACATCGTGGTGGCCAGCGTGCTGATGTCGCTGGGCATGATGATGCTGTCGCCGGTTCTGGTGGCCTTGCCCTTCAAGCTCATGCTGTTTGTGCTGGCCGATGGCTGGAACCTGCTGATCGGCTCGCTGGCGGCGAGCTTTGTTCCCTAGGAGTAGCGCATGAACGCACAGATGGTCCTGACCATAGGGCAGGAAGCGCTGGTCACGCTGCTGATGGTGTCGGCGCCCTTGCTGGGTGTCGTGCTGCTGGTGGGGCTGCTCGTGAGTTTGTTCCAGGCCATCACCCAGATCCATGAGGCCACGCTGGCCTTTGTGCCCAAGCTGGTGGCCGCCATTGCCGTGTTTGCCTGGGCCGGACCCTGGATGCTGAACATCCTCGTGGAATACATCCGCCGCACCATCGAGTCGATTCCCAGCCTGGTGTCATGATCACTTTCTCGGAAGCCCAGCTGATGGCGTGGCTGACGCCGCTGCTGTGGCCCTTCCTGCGCGTGCTGGCGGTGTTCAGTGTGGCACCCATCTTCTCGGCCCGTGCCTTCCCGGTGCGGGCGCGCATCCTGCTCGCCCTGCTGATTGCCGTGGCGGCCCAGGCGACGCTGCCGCCTATGCCCGTGATTGCGCTGGACAGCCCGGCGGCCCCGGGCGTGGTGGTGCAGCAGGTGGGCATCGGCCTGGCGATCGGGTTTGTCGTCCGGCTGGTGTTCGCCGCCTTCGAGTTTGCAGGGGAGGTCGTGGGTTTCCAGATGGGCCTGAACTTCGCGGCCTTTTTTGACCCGGCGTTCAACAGCCAGACCAGCGCGGTGGCGCGGTTCTTCGGTTACATGGCGTCGCTGCTGTTCGTGGTGCTCAACGGCCACCTCATGGTGCTGATGGCTGTGACCCGCAGCTTCGAGGTCTTTCCCGTCACGCAGAATTTCCTCGAGGCCCTTCGGCTGATGAAGCTCTATACGCTGGGGGGCGAGCTGTTTGCCTCGGCGCTGTGGATCGCGCTGCCGATGCTGGCGCTCCTGTTGTTCACCAACCTCGCGCTGGGCATCATCTCGCGTGTTGCGCCGCAGATGAACATCTACGCCGTTGGTTTTCCCATCACCCTGAGCGTGGGGCTGGTGGGCATGGCTGCCACGCTACCCATGCTCGACCGCCCCTTCCAGACGCTGCTGGAGCGTTCCATCGAGATCTTCACCGGCGGGTGAGTGCGGGTCGGCGTCAGACCAGTCCGTTGCGGATGGCGTACACCGTCAGTTCCGCGTTGTTCGACAGCTTGAGCTTTTCCAGCACGCGAGAGCGGTAGACGCTGACCGTCTTGGGACTGAGCATCAGTTCCTCGGCGATATCGGACAGGCGTTTGCCGGAAGCGATCTTGAGCAGCGTCTGCAGCTCGCGCTCGGACAGTGCGTCGTGCAGGGCTTCAGTGGTGGGCGTGGAGAGGTTGTCCACCAGCATCTGGGCCACGTCGGG
>DALYHW010000050.1:9443-14980 GCA_031970695.1 Hylemonella sp. | reverse complement strand
GAGGACGAGGCCGATGACTGGGCCGAGGATGCGGCGCTGATCGAGCGCGAGCTGAGCGCAACCCGCGTGAACGATGTCACAAGTGGACGCTTGCGCTTCGCGCGCAGGCAGGAACTCATTTGTTGGGAAACGACAAACGGATGGACAGCCTCTGCCTTTGCAACTATTCTGGCCGCGATGAATGACACCGTCAGCGTGTCGCGTACCCGGTCTCCCGTGCAGGAAAACACCCCATGAAACCTTCCAGACAACTGGTCCCCGGTCTGCTTGTCGGCGCCTTGCTGGCCGCCGCGACGCTGGCGCAGGCGGCCGATCCCGCCGCTGACAAGAAGAGCACTGCCAAGCCCATGGGAGGCGCTGCGCTGCTGCAGCTTGACGACGGTCGCAGCGGCCGGGGCAATCTGATTGCCACGACAGGGATTCGCGGCTTCAGCAAGCCACCCGCGGTGGCAGCGCATGCGCTGATCATGACCATTGGCGATTACCAGGGCAGCATTCCCAAGCTCAAGGGTGTGCCTTACGACACGGCCACCGCCATGGACATCGCGCGCCGGCTCGGCGTGCCGGCGTCCAACATCCAGGCGCTGCGGGACGAGCAGCTCACGCTGGAAGGCATGCGCAAGGCCTTCGATGAGCTGGAGAGCAAGCTGGGTGGCGACGACCAGGTCTTCATCTATTACTCGGGACACGGTGGTCGCCAGCTGGTGCAGGAAGATGGCGGCGAGCGCTGCGCCGAATCGCTGATCACCGTCGAGGGCCAGCCCTTCACCGACGCCGAGATGGAGGATCGCCTCAAGCGCCTGGCAGCGAAGTCACAGAAGACCATCGTCTTCCTGGACGCCTGCCATTCAGGCGGGGTGACCACGCGCTCGGTGGCGGGTGCCGCACCGCTGTTTGCCCCCAAGTCCTACAACGGGGGGCAGAACTGCATCAAGCCCACCAATGTGCTGACCCGCAGCATCAGCGCACCCAAGCCGCCGGGCAGCGGCGGCGGCAACTTCGTGCACATTGCGGCGGCACGGGACAGCGAGGTCTCGCTGGACCAGCCCGGCCGCGGCGGGGTGGCCTCGCAGGCCTGGCTGGCCTGCCTGGCCGGTGCGGCACGCGATACCGACGGCAGCGGCGGCCTGTCTGCGGCGGAGATCCAGGCCTGCGCCCAGGAGCGCATCAACGACAAACTCAAGAACGTGCAGGGTTTCCTGCCGCACCACGTGGCGCTCAATGGCAACCCGTCGATGGTGTTGAGCTACGCGGTCAAGGACACGGCGACCACGGGAACGGCCGTGTCCGCGACGCCGGCACCCGCAGCCGCAGCCGCGCCTCCCGCGGTGGCTCTCGCGCCCACGCCTGCACCTGCACCTGCAGCCCAGGCCAATGTTCCCGCTCCGGTGGTCACTCCGCCGCCCGCCCCGGTGCCGGTGGTGGCAGCCCCAGCCGCCGCGCCTGCACCGGCCCCCGCCGCGCCGGTGGTGCTGGCGACCGCGGCACCTGTTGCCGCCCCGGCGGCCAATGTGTCGGCACCCCCGGCTCCCCCGCCTGCCCCGGCGCCTGCACCGATCGCGACACCGCCGGCCAAGCCGTCGGCGCTGGCCGCCCTGCAGGACATCTACAACAGCCGCGATGACCGTCGCCTGGTCACCCTCACGGCCGCCAAGACGGCACTCAAGATCGGCGTGGATACGATCGACTTCACGCTGACCTCACGCGAGGGCGGTTATGTCTACCTGGTGATGGTGGGCTCCGACGGCGAGACCTTCGACCTGCTGTTTCCCAATCAGCTCGACCGCAACAACATCGTGCCGCCGGGCGGCACCCTGCAACTGCCCCGTCCTTCCTGGCAGCTTTCGGCCGAAGGCCCGCCTGGCAAGAACACGCTGCTGGCGATCGTTACCGACAACCCGCGCGATTTCCGGGCCGCGGGGCTCAAGCCCGCCGGGCCGTTCTCGGTGGTGGAGTCCAGCGCCGCGCAGGACGTCCAGCTGGTCACGGCCAGCAGTGCGAGGGCGCAGGATGCGGAGTGTGGTGACCCTGCACGTACCCGCAACCTGGCCATCAAGAAACGCTGCTCCACGGGTTATGCCGCAGCCCTGCTGACCATCGAGGAGGTGCGCTAGGGTGAGCTGGAGTGCTGCGCGCCGGCAGCGTGAGCTGGCCTTGTCCTGCGATGCACAGGCCGTGCTCGAGTTGCCACTGGACCATGGCGGGCGCTACCGTCTGGTGATGCCGGATGACAGCGGGATCGATGCCGTCGTCGCCGCGCTCGAGGCGGTCCCGGGCGTGGCGGTTCTTGCGAAGGACGGCGGGCTGCTGGGCGCCATGACGTTGTCGGCCAATCTCTCGCTGGCGCTGAGTTACGGCAGGGAGGTGGATGCGCAGACCCGGCGTGACTGGGACCACCTGCTGCAGCTGGCATTCCGCCTGTGTGGCCTCAGTGCGGAGCGTGTGCGCCGGCTGGGTGCGGAGCAGGCCATGCGGCTGGAACCCATGGAACGCTGGCTCGCAGGCTTCGTGCTGCACCTGATGCGTCCGCCCGAGCTGCTGGTGGTCGACCGTGCCTTTGCCGGCCTGTCGCGACGCCAGGCCGAAGCGCTGCTGCGCACCGAGGCGGCGTACCACGAGTTTCATCCATTTCGTCCGGTGCTGTTTGTCGACCTTGACGCGCATGGCCTGCCAGCGCTGCCGGAGTGTCGCCGGACCGTTGACTTCGAGGGGCTGGCATGTCCATCCTGATTGAGCAGGACAGCGAGGTGGCGCTGCTGCATCGCGGTACGCGCCGTTTCCTGCTGGCCGGCCTGCTGGCCACGCTGGCGATCGTGACCGCCATCTTCGTGCGGCAGGGCCTGTTGCGCCAGACGGCCGTGCTCAATTTCGTGACCGAGTCGGCCCAGGACATCAGCAAGGGGCAGTCGGTCAAGATCGCCGGCTTCAAGGTGGGTGCCGTCGATGAGGTCACCCTGCGGGCCGATGGCCGCGTCGAGGTGCAGCTGGAGATCGATGCCGAGTCCATGCGCTTCGTGACGCGTGATGCGGTGATCGAGTTGCGCAAGGAGGGGTTGGTCGGTTCGGCCGTGCTGGAGATCATGCCCGGCAAGGACCGCACGCGGCTGGCCGCCAACGGCGCACAACTGGCATTCACGCGGGCCGATGGCCTGACGGCCATGGCCAACAGCCTGCGTGACAAGATCATCCCTATCCTGGGCGACATCAAGGTCATTACCGGTACGCTGGCCGATTCGCAGCACGGCTTGCCGGCCACACTGGGCCAGGTGCGCGAGGCCACGGCGTCGCTCAACACCCTCCTCAAGACCGGCAACCAGCAGCTCGGCGATGTCGGGCAGGCGGCCACGCGCGCCGTGGGCAAGGCCGAGGCCAGCCTGGTGCAGGTGGACAAGGCGCTCACCACGGTGAACGCCCGTTTGCCCGCATTGCTCGACAAGACGCAGGGCGTGGTTGCGCACATCGAGAGGATCACCGCCGAGGCCGAAGGCTCGGTGCCGCCCTTGCTGCAGGACGGCCGGGCCGTGGCCGGCGATGTGCGCGAGATCCTGACCGGTGCCAAGACCGCCTGGCCCATCAAGAATCTGGTGGATGCGCCGGCGCCCCAGCAACTCAAGGCGGACAGCGATCCGCGCGCGGAGGGCAGTGTTGCGCCACGCTGAAGCAATGTTCCGGTTTGCGGCCCTGCTGGCCGCCTTATTGCTGGCGGCCTGTGGTTCCTCGCCCAAGCCGCCACCCGAGCCGCGCCTGCGGGTGCAGGCCCAGGAGCAGGAAAGCAGCGGCGCGCGCCGCTACGCGCAGGGCGACTACGCCGCGGCGGCGCGCCACTTCGGTGAGGCAGTCCGCCTGCGCAGCAGCCTGGACGAGCCCGTGGCTGCCGCGCGCAACCGGTTGCAGCAGGCCCAGTCGGAGCTGGCGCAGGGGCAGGCCCAGCAGGCGCTGGCGCATGCCAGCCAGGTGACGGACGAGGCCTGGCAAATCCAGTCCCTGCTGCTGCAGGTGCAGGCCCAGCTGTCGCTGGGATCGAACGATGCGGCGCAGGCGGCTTTGGCGCGCCTGTCGTCGCGGTGTGAGGCGCGTTGCCCCGAGCGGGGCCGTGTCCTGCTGCTGTCGGCCCGCGTGGCCTGGGCGCAGGGCAAGTCGGCTGACACGTTGGGGCAGGCGGAGGCGGCCGTGTCTTTGCTGCGCGAGCAGGCCGAAGACCGCGAGGTGGCCAACGCGTGGCGGCTGGTTGCGGCAGCCCGGCTTGCGCAAGGCGACGCCGCCAGGGCGCTGCCTGCGGCGCAGACCTCACTGGAGCTGGACCGCCGGCTCGCATTGCCCGAGAAAATTGCGCGGGACTGGCTGCTCATCGGTGATATCCAGCGCCGTGCCGGCAATGGCAGCGACGCCCGCGCGGCCTACCAGCGCGCGCAGGCGGTGGCCCAGGCCGCCAGCCTGCGCGAAATCGCGGATCTGGCCGAGCGATCCCTGCAGGAGAGTGTGCGATGAAGATGTTTACCAGCCGGCTGCTGATCGGCGCGTTGTGCTTTTCCCTCCTGATGCCCGCGCGCGCGGACATCGTCGCCACGGCCGCAGCGGCAGACCAGCCACCCTCGGCCGGCGTCAAGGCGGACGAGGAGTTGCAGCCCAAGTTCTTCCTCTTCGGCTTCCTGCTCAACGTGGCGCTCAAGTTCGCGATTGCCAGCTTCCAGGAGTGGCGCAAGCAGCAGCTCACCACCGAGGTGACCGAGCCCATCAATTACAAGAAGCTGCTGCGCAACTCGGCGTTGTCCAGCCTGGCCTCGTCCGCGGGCAGTGCGCTGTTTCCGATCTTCAGTTTCAAGTCGGCCAGCGCCGCCGAGGCACCGGCCACACCGCCCGCTGACGCCGAGCGGCGTGTCACCAACTTCCAGGGCGCGCATGTGGCGGTCCTTGGTTTCGACGGCAAGGGTAATGTTGCCGGCCTGCGCCCCCTGCGTGCGGAGTTCCGCAGCGGCGAGCGCATCAAGCTCAAGGTGATCTCGTCATTCGACGCCTGGTTCGTCATCGAGAACATCAGTCCCACCGGTGCGCGCCAGCAGGTCTACCCGCGTGATGCCAGCCAGGCTGTCCTGCTGCGGGCCGGCAACGAGATCCTGGTGCCGCTCGTGGAAGACCAGTACCTCGAGTTCGCCGGTGCGACCGGGCAGGACCAACTGGTGCTGACCTTCCGTGATCCCCAGGGCAGCTCAGGCCCGCTCTCGACTGCGGCGGTGGTGATGCAGGAAGAGGCCGACGGCGTCGGCCTGCTGCAGGAGGTGCCACCGGGCACCTACCCGTTGATCTCGCAGGCGCTGGCGTTCAACCACGTGCCGCCGGCCGTCAACGTCCGGGGTCTCCGTACAGTGCGTAAGGCGCCCAGAACGCCGGATGCGAATAAGCCATGACGGCCCGGCCCTGATCGTCCTTCGCCGAGTCGATATCGATCAGGTCCAGCATGGCGCGGCGCAGCGCCTGCGCACGGGTGAGCTGCGGATCCCGGGCATAACGCTCGAACAGGTGGGTTACCAGTTCACGCG
>DALYHW010000050.1:0-9433 GCA_031970695.1 Hylemonella sp. | reverse complement strand
GATTGAGCGCGGGTTAATTTCGCATCCGCAGCTTGGCGCTTGAACAATTCGGTGGTGAGGAGTTTTGCCGAAACGGTTTCCACCGGCCAGTGGGTCGCCAGCACAGAGCGTGCGCCCGCGTAGAAGAATCCACGTCCCAGTCCCGAGACCGCCTCGGCACCGGTGCCGTCTGCCGCCGCGGTGTTGCACGCTGACAGCACGACCAGGTCCGCATCGAGCGAGAGCTTCAGGATATCTTCCAGCTTGAGCAGGCCGTCCGTGATCGGCTGCCCTTGCGCCGGCGAGAGCGCCAGGGCCGGCTGGTCCAGGCCCGGCAGATCACCGGCCACGAGACCGTGGGTCGCGAAGGCCACGATGCGGCGGCGCTTGAGGTCGCTGGCCAGCACGTTCTGGCGATTGGCCTGAGGTCCGAAGAAGGCATCACGCCGCGGGTCGGCCTGCAGTGCGGTGGCGATTGCGGTGATCTCCTCGCGTGTATCCGGCAAGGCCGTGAGGGTCGGCGTTTCGGGTACGGGCTGCGGCGGGGCCACCGGTGCGTCGGCGCTGGTCTGGTTCTCGTCCCAGCCCGGCGTGCGCTTGATCTTCAGGTTGCGCGTGGCACCGGCGACACGCTGGGCGCCGCGGGTGCCGCCGCCTTCGGTCTGCGCACCGAAGTCGGGATCGCCAAAACCGAGGAAGGGGTCGCGCCGGCTGGGCGCGGCGGGCAGCGAGCGCAGGGTGACCAGCGCGCTGACGGAGGGCAGGTAGGCGACGGCCACCTTGCGGGCCAGCCAGGGCACCTGCCGGTATTGCGACATCGGCAGCCCCGGCGTGGCCTGGCCCTCCGGAGCGCCAGTGGGCAGCAGCGAGAAGGGGATCTGCCCCAGCGAATCATTGGCGACGACCAGCAGTGTGTCAGCCTGGGACCACGCCGATTCGACCGGGGCCAGCAACTCCTGGTACAGCGACTGGCCCGCTTCGAGGTCAAAGCGCAGGCGGTCCAGCGAGATGCCCGTGGTCAGGTCGACCGAATCCCGCAAGCGCTTGACCTGGTCGGCCACCCACTCGGGCTTCTTCGGGCTGAAATGAAAGCGCAGGTCGCCCTGGGGCCCGGTGGCCCACACATAGCTGCCGCCGGGTGTCACGTAGATCGACAGCAGGGCTTCCCGGGGTTTGAGGGCGCGCCGCGCCGTGGCGAGATCGGCGGGCCGCGGATTGACCAGGTCGTCGTACTGGGGGAACTGGCGGCGAATGTCGACCAGGTCGCGCTGCTGCTGCTTCTGCAGCTCGGCAATCCGCTGCTCCATGGCCTTGATGACTGCGGGCAGCTGCTGTTCGGGCGGGGCCGAGCGTTGTGTGATCAGGTTCTTGTAGACCGCCTGCAGTTCATCGTCGGCGTCCTGCACCTTCTTGATCTTGGCGCCCAGCTCGGGCGAGCCGGCCGCAGCGCGCAGGGCCGAGCCGGCCAGCGCCTTCTGCACGCTTTGCCAGCGTGCCACATCGGCGACGCGGAATGCCTCGGCCGTGTCGGCCGGGGTCCGCGTACCCTTGCTGCCGATCAGCACGTTGAGGTATTCGTTGAGGATCAGGCGCAGCCGGGTGGTGCGGGCCACGCTGGCGCTGCTCTTGCCCACCACCTTGTCGGGATCGGTGAGGACCGTCAATGCATCGGCGAACTCCTTGCGTGCCTCGTCCAGGCGTCCCAGGCGGTGCAGTGCCATGGCGCGGTAGGCGCGCGCTTCGGCCGTGTTGTAGTGGCCGGCGCCGAAGTTGCGTGTGTTGTAGCGCACAAGGTTGTCGCCATCGCGCAGCGCGTCGGCAAAACGCTGTGTCAGGATGTAGGCGCGGATCGACAGGGGGGTGCCCTGCCCAAAGCCTTCGTCCACCCGTGTATCGCCGCTGACCTTGTCGCGGATGGCGTCATACAGCGCCACGGCTTCGGTGGCGCGCCCGGAGGCGGTCAGCGCGTTGGCCAGGATGATGCGACCGTTCAGGCGGGCCGGGCTGGTTTCGGAAATGCCCGCTTCCTGCAGGGATCGGTCTGCCCATTCGGCCAGCACCACGGCTTCGGCGTGACGTCCGCGGTTGGTAAACACCAGCGACAGGGTCCACAAGGCTCGCCCGGTGATAAAGGAGTTTCGGCCGTTGAGCCGGAGCGAACTCTTGAGCACTTCGCGCAGGAGTAGCTCGGCCTCGTTCAGGCGCTGTTGCTGGATGAGGACACGTGACAGGAACAGCCGTGTCGAATTGTTGCGGGTCTGCAGCCGATCGAGCGGAATCTCGAAGGGTGTGCTGGCGTTGTTGCCGCCGTCGAGTTCCACGTTGCGCTCACCGGCGCGCAAGGCGGCGAGGTAGGAGCGCTCGGCTTCGTCCAGCCGGCCTTCATGGGTCAGCAGAAAACCACGCGCGGTTTCCAGCAGCTGCTGGAAATGCGGCAGGCGCGACGCGAGTCGCGGCCGGTTCGACAGGGTGCGGTAGATCTGGTCGGCCCGCGACATGGCGTTGCGGGCATTTTCGAGGTCACCCAGATGGACATAGTTGGCGATGATGTGGAAGTAGCTTGTCAGCAGCAGCGGGCCCTGCTGCGCCTTCTGCAGGTCCTCCGCCAGCACCAGCATCTTTTCCTGCGAGGCCGCGACGCTACGGGAGAACCACAGGCTGATCGCGTGCTCGAACCGCACCCGCACGGGACCTCCGAGGGCCTGGGGCTCCAGCTGGGTCTGCTGGGCATAGACCAGCGCCTGCTCGAGAAATGTGGTGCGCTTCTCGAATTCCTGCAAGTCCTCGGCGGCCAGCGCTTTCTTATGCCACGCGCGCGCGAGTTCCACCGGATCGCTGCCGGCGGGAACCGCCGCGTCCATCGCCGCACGCACCGTGCGGATCCGCTCGGTATCCGGCTGGTAGCTGCGCAGCAGCAGCACCACGTCGGCGATGGTCGGCGGTGGCGGCCGCGACACGTCGATCACGGGTACGGCGGTCGCATCGGTGGTGGCCTGCGCCGGTAGCGGACTCTGCGCCCAGGCGCTGGTCCATGAACCGGCCAGCAGCAGGACAGAGGCAAGGCACTTGAGCGTGTGCATGTAAGGGTCTCCCGAGGGCGCTTCTCGCCGCATGATAACGACCACCCCGATTGGCTACACTGCGATGGCGGTCGCATTCGCCAACTGCTTCACATCCCCTGCCCATTCCGTGACCAAGCTGTTGTTTTCCCGATTCAGCCAGCCCGGGCCACTTCGCTGGCTGCTGGCGTTCGGCCTGTGCGCAACGCTTGCGTTGACGGATGCCTGGCTTCGGGCCGACCCGCCGCCCGCACCCCGCGGGGTCTGGCCGGCAGCGACGGCCGCCGCGAGTGGTACGCTGGTCCTGCAGTCGGCGGGTCGTATTCCCATGCCCACCGGCGCAGCCGCGGCCCATGCCAGCAACCTGCTGGCGCTGCCCGCTGGCCAGCCGGGCGCCCTGCAGGTCTATTGGTTTGCCGGTTCACGCGAGAGCGGGCCCGACGTGCAGATCGCGATGTCCCAATTCGACCGGGCGACCCAGCAGTGGAGTCCGCCCGTATATGTGGTCAACCGTCACGCGGCTGGTGGCCGGCTCGGTTACGGACTGCGTCGTCTCGGCAACCCTGTGGCCTGGCGAGACGCGCAGGGGCGCGTGCACCTGTTTGTCGTGGCGACCGGGCTGGGTGGCTGGGCTGCCGGACGTATCCTGCATCTGCGCCAGGACGCCCCTGAGAAGCCCTTTGAGCCGCAGCGCGTTTTGCCCCTGTCCTGGCTCTGGAATACCAGCCATCTGGTCCGTGCCATGCCGCTGCCGCTGGCGGACGGCGGCATGGTGCTGCCGGCCTATTTCGAGCTTGGCGTCAAGTACCCGGTGGCCTTGCGCTTCGACGCCCAAGGTGAGTTCCGCGGCATGGTGCGGATGTCACGCCGTGGCGACCTCCTCCAGCCGACCGTGCTCATGCGCAGCGAGACCGAATGGATCGCACTGATGCGCGACAACCGCGCAGCGCGCCAGTTGCGTGCCGCGCAGACGACAGACGGTGGCCTGCACTGGCAGGACCTGCCCGACCCGGGACTGCCCAACCCCGACTCGTCCATCGTCGGCCTGAGCCTGCTACCTGGCCAGATGTGGATGGCGCACAACCCGCAGCCTGAATCCCGCATGCAGCTTGCACTCAGCCGCTCCAGCGACGGACTGCACTGGACCCAGGTCGAGATGCTGGCCCAGGGCGGGGACCGCAGCGAGTTCTCCTACCCGTCCATGGCCTGGGTCGATGGCAGCCTGTGGATCAGCTACACCGAGCAACGGCAGGCGATTGCCTGGCAGCGCTTCATCTTCCTGCCGGCAAAGCCCTGATGTGTGTAAACCGATGGACATGCCCAGCCTGATCACTGCCCTGTTGTCGACCCAGAGCCCTTTGCTGCCGGTGCTGGTGATCAAGCGTCTTTATTTCGCCCTTGGCTGGGGCCTCGTACTGGCCTGCATCACGCTGCTGGTCCTGCGCTGGCGTGGTCGCGACCAGGGGGCGGCAGGCCGCTGGCTGCCGCCGGCCATGCTGCTGTGGTGCCTGGTGCCCGGCCCGTATTCTCCGGACTTCTGGCTGGGCCTGGCATTTCGCACCCCGAGCCTGCTGCTCGTGCTGCTGTGCGGCTGGGCGCTGCTGCACCACTACCGGCCACGCTGGCTGGCACCCGTACCGATGGCGGCCTTGCATGCGTGGACGCCCGCGTTCGCGCTGCTGGGCTGGGTGTTGCTGCTCGATGCGTTTGCGGTGTGGCCCGTAAGCCTGTACGACGGGGGGTTCGCGCCGCTCGCGCTGGGCGCATTGGGGCTATTTGCCGTGCTGCCCTGGGCCTTGCGTGGCGCGGGTGCGCTGTCGGTGTTGCTTTGCGCGGCACTCCTGCTGCATCTCTTATTGCGCTTGCCCACGGGCAATGCGCTGGATGTACTGCTCGATCCGCTGCTCTGGCTGTATCTGCAACTGCAATGGGTCCGGCGCAGGCTGTGCCGTCACTGATTCTGCGTCAGCAGCCATTCCCGCCGGTACAGCCATTGTTCCGGGTGCCAGACGTTGTCCAGCCGGACTTCGCCGGGCAGGTGCCGGCTGGTCAGTAACCAGCGTTCACCGCGTACCTGGCACGCTGGGAGACACGGTGGTGTGGTGCGCGCGCTGTCGTGCTGGATCCAGACCACGGCGGCGTGCGTGGCGAGCAGCTGGGCCAGCTCCTGTTCGGGCTGCCAGGGCGTATCGGCGCGGCGACGGGCACCCGTCTCGTAGGGCACGAAATGGTGTTCGCCGGGCAGCAGGAACTGGAAGCGCTCGAACTGGCTGTTGAAGCCATTGGGCACCGCGATTTCGCCCGCCGGGGCCGCGGCGATGACCTTGGCGTCATAACGCCCCACCGGGCCGTCCATGGGATCTACGGCGAGGTTGAAGCCGGCATAGACCAGCAATGTGGCCAGCACGGCAGCGCCGCGGGTCCAGGCGGCGCGAGCCAGGCCGGCGAGGATCGCGCCGCCACCGATCAGCGCCAGGGTGACGACCCCGGTCCATTGGGCCTGGCCACTGAGTCCGAGCGTATGGCCGGTCCATGCGATGCGCGTCACCATGGCCAGGGCCATCGCGGCGAACAGCAGTGTGGGCAGGAACCACGCGCGACCGATTTTTTGCCAGTGCAGGGCGATTAGCATGGCAACCGCCGGCATGGCGGGGATCACGTAGCGTGCCGAGCGCTGGTTGGGCAGCAGAAAGACCAGCAGCCAGACCAGGGTCCAGGCCAGGAGGATGGCGGTCTGGGCCGACAGCGGCATGCGTTCGCGCAGCCGGGGCAACTGCCGCAGGCCCAGCCAGGCCAGCCCGAGCGTCACACCAAACAGCAGGCCGGCGTTGACCCCGTAGGCCAGCAGCTGCGACCAGACGCTGGAGCCATCCAGGGCGAAGGCCGCCTGCCACCAGCTGCGCGGGTCGCGGAACTTGGCGGCGTTCTCGGCGACGATGAATTCCTGCCAGACCGCTTGCGGGTCGGGGTCGAGCACGAACCACAGGCCGAACACGGCCAGGGCGATCAAGGCGCTCGCACCGACGCGCAGGGTGTGCCGCCACAGGACGCGCCACTGGAGTTGCACTTCGCTCAGGACCAGGGCCAGCCACCACGCTGCGGCTGCGGGCGCGACCAGTGCAAACGATTTGTAGGCCAGGCCCACGCCCAGACCGAGACCGAAGACCAGATGGGCCATCCAGCCCGGGCCATCGTCGGGTCGTCGTGCACGTTGCCAGAGCAGCGCGAACAGTGGCAGGCTGAACCAGAAGGTCTCCGGCGCGCTGGTGAGGTAGGGTCGACCGTAGCGGAAGGTGCTGAGGAAGGCGAGGAACACGCAGGCCGCCATCAGGCCATCCTGCCAGCGCCGCGTGACGGCACGCAGGCACAGCACGACGGCGCCACTGGCCAGCAGCAGGTACAGCAGGCTGGGGCTGCGCAGGGCGCCCAGGGTCCAGTGCGCGCCCCAATCGCCCGCGACCATGGCTTGCCAGAACAGCATGGGCGGCTTGGTGTTGCGGGTATCGACGAGTTCGGAGGCCAGCGGCAGCCAGTGGCCGCTTTCGGCGGTCTTGCGCGCGATGTGCGCGTAGACGAGCTCGTCGCCGTTGCTGGGCACGTACTGGCCATCGAGTCCGAAGACGTAGACAAAGGCGGCCAGCAACAGGACCAGCAGCCAGAAGGTCGTGTCGCGGCGATCGGAAAGGCGATGGGTGGGGTGCATGGCGGGTGGAGCGCCGGCACAAGCCGGCCTGCCCGCGATTATGCCGACGGGTCCTGGCGCTTGTGACGGAAGGTCCAGCGGTCGTTGGCGATGAAGTTGCTCACGCTGGCGATCACGATGGCGATCACGTTGGCGAGCAGGTAGTGCATGAAGTGCGTCAGCCACAGTGTCAATCCGTACTGCAGCAGGATGCCCAGCCAGGACGCAGTGGCGTACTGTCCCAGTTGCGCGAGCAGACTGCGCTTGCTCAGCCGCTCACCTTCTTGCACCGAGGTGGCGTGGGAACGGTCTGACCACGTCCACAGCCGGTTCCAGGTGAAATTGTTGACTGTGGCAACCGCGATGGCCAGCGCCAGCGAGAAATAGGGCTTGCTGCCTGCAGGCTCGATCGCGCGGAACAGGTACTCGTGCGCCACGTACAGCACGGCCACGTTCACGACCGTGCCGCTGGCGCCGACGATGCCGAAGCGGATGTAGCGGAAACCATGCAGCCAGTCGATCAGCTGCCAGAGGCGCTCGCGCAGGGAAGGTTTGTTCATGCGGAGACGGGCTGCTCGCGCAGCGCCTGCAGGGCGTCGGCCAGTACCGGGTCGGGGGCGATGCGCTTGAGGCACTGGTTGTCGCCGTCGCAGAAGGTCAGGCGGTGGTTGTAGGCAGACAGACAGGGCGAGCAGGCGATGCCCGACTCGTACACCGTGGCCTGCGGGCCGAACGGGCCAGGCAGCGGGCCATAGAGTTTGCCGGTCTCGGGGCCGAAGAACATGAGCACGCGGATGGGCGTGAGGCTGGCGAAGTGGCCGGGGCCGCCGTCGTTGGTCAGCAGCAGGTCGCTCGCGTGGAAGAGCATCAGCAGTTCACGCAAACTACGCGTGTAGCCCGTGAGGGCCACGCAGGCTTCGCTGCCCACCTGGGCACGGATCTCGCTGGCCAGCGCCGTGTCGTCCTTGAGGCCAATGAAGGCCACCGCATGGCCGGCCTCCACGAGACCCCGGGCGACACGTGCGTAATGGGATGCAGGCCAGGCGCGTTCGGGCAGGATGCCGCCGCCCGGGTACATCAGCGCGATCTTGCGGCCCGCGAGCACCGGATGGTCGGCCAGCACCTTGGCCCGATAGCTGGCCAGTTCCTCCGGCGCAAACGGCACCGACAGGCCGGTTTCCGTCGGCAGCCCGCGGATCGGTGCCGCCTTGTGGTGCGGCATGCTGTCACCTTCCAGCGCATCGACCAGCGAGAGGAACTGCTTGCTGATGTGCTGGTAGGGGTTGTAGGGGATCGCGCAGTTGATGTAGCTGCCGCGGTACAGGCCTTCCTGCGTGTGCGGCGTGAAGCCGGCGCGGCGCGGCGCGCCGGTCAGGTAGCACAGCAGGCTGCTGACCCGCGAGAACAGCTCGCAGTCGATCACCGCGTCCAGCGGCAGGCGGCGCATGGCCACGCTGACGCGCCAGATATCGCGTGCCAGCCTGAACGGCGAGCTGTCGTCCAGGCCATGGAAGTTGGCGTCTTCCGTCAGGCGCAGCATGCGCGCGACTTCCTGGTTCTTCTTCAGCTGCAGCACGTGCAGCGTGGCATCCGGATAGCGTTCGCGCAGCGCCTTGAACATCGGACCCGCCAGCACGATGCTGCCCATCTCGGACAGCAGGATGACCAGGATGTGGCGGGGTGCCCGGGTCCGGTCGACCCGGGGCGAGCGTGTGCCCAGCAGACGCGCCCACAGTGAAATGGCCGAACACAGCAGCTGGCCGACCCAGCGATCAATCCAGCGTTGTGTCTGCAGTTTCATCTGTGAGCTTCCTTCTTTTCGTCTGCACGCTCTTTTGGCTTCGGCCGGGCCTTGCGGCCCTTCACATCGGCTTTGCCGATGTGAGCCTGCGCCGAAAGACCGTCAAACCACGCGCGACTGCGCGTGGCGCCCTTACAGGCCGGCTGCTACGCGCAGCGCAGCAGCTTTGTCGGTCTTTTCCCAGGAGAACTCGGGCTCTTCGCGGCCGAAGTGGCCGTAGGCGGCCGTCTTTTCGTAGATCGGGCGCAGCAGGTCCAGCATCTGGATGATGCCCTTGGGACGCAGGTCGAAGTGCTCTGCCACGAGGGCGGCGATCTTCTCGTCGGGGATGACGCCGGTGCCCTCGGTGTTGACCGTGATGTTCATGGGCTTGGCCACGCCGATGGCGTAGGCCACCTGGATCTGGCACTTCTTGGCCAGGCCAGCGGCCACCACGTTCTTGGCCACGTAGCGCGTGGCGTAGGCGGCCGAGCGGTCCACCTTGGACGGGTCCTTGCCCGAGAAGGCACCGCCACCGTGCGGGCAGGCACCGCCATACGTGTCGACGATGATCTTGCGACCGGTCAGGCCGCAGTCACCCTGCGGGCCCCCGATGACAAAACGCCCGGTCGGGTTCACCAGGTACTTGGTGTCTTTCAGCCACTCCTTGGGCAGCACCGGCTTGATGATCTCCTCGATCACGGCTTCGATGAAGCTGGCCTTGAGCTTGGTGGCGGTCTCGGACTGGTCGGGGCTGTGCTGGGTAGACAGCACCACGGTGTCGATGCTGTGCGGCTTGCCGTCCACGTAGCGCATGGTGACCTGGCTCTTCGCGTCCGGACGCAGGAAGGGCAGTCGGCCGTCCTTGCGCAGCTGGGCCTGGCGCTCGACCAGGCGATGGGCGTAATGGATGGGCGCGGGCATGAGCGCCGG
>DALYHW010000049.1:2897-15131 GCA_031970695.1 Hylemonella sp. | reverse complement strand
GTCCAGGACAGGCAGACACGCAGGTGACAACCCTCTGGCGCGCGCCCCGTCCCGCGGGTGACAATGGGTGCGCGACACGTCACCCAGAAGACAGCCCATGGACGACCCGATTCTTACCATCGAGGAACGCTCGGCAATCAATGCCGGGCGCTGGTTTGCATCCCTCTCACCTTCATTACCCCACGACATCCTGCGATGTGCCTACGTCAGACGCTACAAGGACGGCGACCTCATCTGTGCCCGCGGCGAGCCGCCCGAGGAGTGGGTCGCCTGCGCCAAGGGTGCTGTGCGCGTGAGTTCCACCTCGATCTCGGGCAAGCAGGTGACCCTGACCTATGTCGAGCCGGGTGTGTGGTTTGGCGATGTGGCGATCTTCGACGGCGACCGACGCACGCACGACGCCTATGCACATGGCGACACCACCACCCTGTGCGTGGCCAAGGCCGATTTCAAGAAGATCCTGGCCAGCCACGTCGAGCTCTACGAAGCCCTGCTGCGCCTGCATGCGCGGCGCATCCGCCAGCTCTACGGCCTGGTGGAAGACCTCAATACCCTGCCCCTGCGCGCGCGCCTTGCCAAGCAGCTGCTGCACCTGCTGCGCAGCTACGGCATCCCCTCGCTGAGCGACAGCCGCGAGATGCGCATCGGCCTGCAACTGGCGCAGGAGGAGCTCGCCCAGCTGCTGGGCGCCTCGCGCCAGCGTGTGAACCAGGAACTCAAGGCCATGGAGCGCGAGGACGCGATCCGCATCGAGCCGGGTGGCCTCGTGGTGCGCAACCGCGATGCGCTCATGCGCATCGTCGAATCCGATCATTGAATCCGACCACAAGGCACCGTTGCCCCCTATGAGCGAACTCGAACAACAGTACACGGGTACCCGCCCCGTCCCCGCCGCCCACGCCTTCGACGTGGCCGCGCTGCAGGCCTGGCTGGAGCAGAACCTCGAGGGTTTTACCGGCCCGCTGAGCGTCGAAGCCTTCAAGGGCGGTCAATCGAACCCGACCTACAAGCTCATCACGCCTGCACGCAGCTATGTGATGCGCGCCAAGCCCGGGCCGGTCGCCAAGCTGCTGCCCTCGGCCCATGCCATTGAACGTGAATACGCGGTCATGCGCGGCCTGCACGGCACCGACGTGCCGGTCCCGCGCATGCACGTGCTGTGCGAAGACGAGGCCGTGATCGGCCGCGCGTTCTACGTCATGGAGTTCATGGCCGGACGGGTCCTGTGGGACCAGTCCCTGCCCGACTTCGATCCTGCCGGCCGGCGTGCCATCTATCTCGAGATGAACCGGGTCATTGCCGCGCTGCATACGGTGAAGTTCGCCGAGCGGGGCCTGGCGGACTATGGGAAACCCGGCAATTACGTGGAGCGCCAAATCGGCCGCTGGGGCAAGCAGTACCGCGCCTCGGCCGACGGCGTGGGTGCGCTGTCGCAGCCCATTCCCGAAATGGAGAAACTGCTCGAGTGGCTGCCGGCGCACCTGCCGGCCAGTGCCCGGGACGAGGGCCTGGTCAGCATCGTGCACGGTGACTACCGGCTGGACAACCTGATGTTCCACGCCAACGAAGCGCGCGTGATCGGGGTGCTGGATTGGGAACTCTCCACCCTCGGACACCCGCTGGCCGACTTCGCTTACCACTGCATGGCCTGGCACATCCCGCCCGGCACCTTCCGCGGCATCGGCGGGCTGGATCTCGCGCAGCTGGGCATCCCCCCCGAAGACGAGTACATCCGCCTCTACTGCGAGCGCACCGGCCTGGCACAGCCGCAAACGCTGAGGGCGGACTGGAACTTCTACATGGCTTACAACATGTTCCGCATCGCCGCCATCCTGCAGGGCATCGCCAAGCGGGTGGAAAACGGCACCGCGTCCAGCGCGCAGGCGCAAAAGTCAGCCGCCGGCGCGCGCCCCATGGCCGCCATGGCCTGGCAATTCGCCCATCGGGCCTGACCCTTTCACATCGCAACCAGGAGATCCTCATGGACTTCGACTACTCCCCCCGCACCAAGGACTTCCAGGCCCGCCTGCTCAAGTTCATGGATGACCACATCTATCCGAACGAACACGCCTTCCACGAGGAAATCGAGGCCAACACCGCCGCAGGCAAGCGGTGGACACCGCTGCAGCTGATCGAACGGCTGAAGGTCCAGGCCCAGAAGGAAGGGTTGTGGAACCTGTTCCTGCCCAGGGACAGCGCCGAGATTGCGGGTGTGCAGGGCGCCGGCCTGACCAACCAGGAATACGCGCCACTGGCCGAGATTATGGGTCGCGTGCACTGGGCGAGCGAGGTCTTCAACTGCTCGGCCCCGGATACCGGCAACATGGAGACGATCGCGCGCTACGGCAAACCGGAACACCGCGACGAGTGGCTCCAGCCGCTGCTGGCCGGCAAGATCCGTTCGGCCTTTGCGATGACTGAACCCGATGTGGCCTCGAGCGACGCCACCAACATCGCCACCCGTATCGAGCGCCAGGGCGACGAGTACGTGATCAATGGCCGCAAATGGTGGACCTCCGGCGCCGGTGACCCGCGCTGTGCCATCTACATCGTCATGGGCAAGACCGATCCGGAAGCGCCGCGCCACTCGCAGCAGAGCATGATCCTGGTGCCCGCCAGCACGCCCGGCGTCAAGGTGCTGCGGCCGCTGTCCGTCATGGGCTACGACGATGCGCCGCATGGCCACATGGAGGTCGAGTTCAAGAACGTGCGCGTCCCTGCCTCGAACATCCTGCTGGGCGAGGGCCGTGGCTTCGAGATCGCGCAGGGTCGCCTCGGCCCCGGCCGCATCCACCACTGCATGCGCCTGATCGGCCAGGCCGAACGTGCGCTGGAGTACATGTGCAAGCGCGCCTCCGCGCGCGTGGCCTTCGGCAAGCCGGTGGCGGCCCAGACCGTGACGCAGGAGCGCATTGCCGAGGCGCGCTGCAAGATCGACATGGCACGCCTGCTCACCCTCAAGGCGGCATGGATGATGGACACCGTGGGCAACAAGGTCGCCAGGACCGAGATCGCCATGATCAAGGTGGTCGCACCCAGCATGGCCTGCCAGGTGATCGACTGGGCCATGCAGGTGCACGGCGGCGGCGGCATGTGCCAGGACTTCCCGCTGGCCTACAGCTACGCCCACGCGCGCACGCTGCGCTTTGCCGACGGTCCGGACGAAGTGCACCGCAACGCCATCGCCAAGCTGGAACTGGGCAAATACGCGCCGACCCCGAAGCCGGTGGAGATGCCCGTGACCCGCGGCTGCTGAAGCCGGGGCGGCACGCAGGGGGCGGAGCGATCCGCCCCTTTTCTTTTTTGATGACACCCGGGGAGCGCCCGGGTCCGCGTCACCAGGGCTGGCCGGGCAGGCCTGACCAGAGCTCGTTCAGGTCGGAGAACTTCCACACCGCGGGATCTTCGCGCCCGGCGATCTTGTCGCTGCAGTTCGGCGCGGACAGGTCGATGACCTCCGGTGGAATGCGCAGATTGGACTTGGTGGAGAAGAACACCTTGACCAGGGGCATGGTCAGGGACTTGTTTGACTGTTCCATCACCACCCCCAGCTTGCCCGAGTTCAGGCGCACCAGAGAGCCGATGGGATAAATGCCCAGGCTCTTCACGAAGGCCTGAAACACCTTCTGGTCGAAATGCCCGTTGGCCCATTCGGCCATCTTGCGCAGCGACTCCGCCGGATCCCAGCCACTCTTGTAGGGGCGATTCGAGGTGATGGCGTCATAGACGTCGCAAACCGCCCCCATCTTGGCAAACAGGCTGATTTCCGAGTCCTTGAGCCCCTTGGGGTAGCCCGAGCCATCGGTCTTCTCGTGGTGGTGCAGGCACACGTCCAGTGCGATCGGGTCGACATCACCGACCGCCATCAGCATCTTGTGCCCTTCGACCGGATGGCTCTTCATGATGCCGAACTCGGCGTCGGTGAGCTTGCCCGGCTTGTTCAGCACCTCCATGGGCATGCGGGCCTTGCCCAGGTCGTGGAGCAGTCCCGCGATTCCGGCCGAGCGCGTCTGGGCCGCGTCCAGGTTGAGCTGGCGGGCCAGCGCGATCATCATCGCGCACACGGCCACCGAGTGCATGTAGGTGTAATCGTCCGCGTTCTTCAGCCGTGCCAGGCTGATGAGCGCACTGGCGTTGCGCGCGACCGAGTCGGAAATCTCGTCGACGAGTCGCTGGGCTCCGGCGGCGTCGACCGTCTTGCCCATACGTGCCTCCTTGAACATGGAGACCACGGCCTTCTTGGACTGCCGGCAGATCTGCGCCGCCCGCTCGAGTTCATCGCCCATGGCGACCGGCGCCGTCTCGCGCCGGGACTGGGCCACGGCCTGCAGTTCCTGCTCGACCTGTGCATCGGACTGTGCCTCCGACACGGCCGTCTGGCCGGCGGCCACGTCCAGGCCCTTGCTGCTGTCGATCCAGACTTCCTTGATGCTGCTGGAGAGGATGCGCTCCAGGTCCTTGGGATCCTTGAGCACAAAGCCGCTGCGCCAGAACGGGTGCTCCATCCAGGAGCCACAGAACTCCTTGATGTGCATCCCCAGGATGATTTGTTCGACGCGGATACGTTTGAGCATGGTCAGCAGTTCCCCGTCCAACGACCACAGGGCACGGTCATTCTACCGAACGCTGCACGCAAGCCCTGCACCATGGCTCGGCCCTCAGCGCAGGGGAACGCCGGCCTGGCGCAGATAAGCGAGCACCTCGGCACTGACCGGCCCCAGCGCGCGCGCCTGCTCGGCATACTGCGCAGCCTGCTCGGCCTGCCCCAGGGCCGCGAGCGACACCGCCGCACCCAGCAGCCAGCGCTGCTCACCGGGACGCAGTTGCAGGGCCCGCTGGTAGGCCTGGACCGACTCCGCGTGACGTCCCAGCCGCTGGGCCGCATTGCCGCGCATGGCCCAGAGGTCGGCGTGGCCAGCCAGTCGCGGTTCGAGCCGCGTGAGCAGGTCCAGTGCCGCACCACTGCGGCCCAGCGCCATCTCCATGCGCGCGAGTTCGCGCGCGACTGCCGGCAGCTGGGCCTGTGCCTCGGGCGATCCTTCAGCCACGACCACGGCTTCCCGCAGCAGTGCCACCGCCGGGTCGTAGGAGCCGGCAGCCCACAGGGTTTGCGCCTGGGCCAGGGTCTCCTGCACGGCAGGCTGGCGGCGCGGAGCCGGGGGCGGCAAGACGGGCGCAGCGGCCGAGGCGGCAGGCGGTGTCGTCACGGGTCCCGGCGCCGTCGTCATCCGCGCGGCGGGCTCGTCATCCGGGCGGACGGACGGCTTTTTCTCCTTGCCCGTACGCGCGGTCACGGCGGGCTCCGGCTTGCTGGCCGCCTTGCGCTGGGCGCGGGTCGGCCTGGGCGCCTCCTCCACGGGCTCGGGGGCCGCCGTCTGCAACGGCGCGGCAGCGGCCTCCGGCCCGGCAGCCGGTACGGACGCCGGGCCCTGCGGCACCTGAGCGGCAAGCGGCGGCGGTACGACGGCCGGCGGCACCGGCGTTGGTGCCGGCGTCGGCGTGGTCCAGTACCAGGCCGCGGCGGCTGCCAACAGCAGAAGCGGCAACAGCAACCAGCGCCTTGCCGATCGGCGCCCGGTGCCTCCCACACTGACAGTACCCTGCATCGCTGCAGAGCGGACCTCGCGCGCAAGGTCGGGCAACGCGCCATCGGCACGGCGGGCATCGAGGTCCCGCAGCATCTTGTTGATCACACTCACGACAGGTCCCCCGACGCCGGCTGGCGCACTGCGGAACGCGGACGCCACAGTCGCTGCCAGAGCCGACCCGGCCCCCAGCGCTGCCAGCGCGATGCCGCAGCCGCCACCCCGGGTGTATCGGCAGCGGCCAGCTCCACATGGTCCGCGTTCACGCGGTGCACGTTTTCTCCGTACGCCAGCAGCAGGCACTTGTGGGCGAGCACATTGACCAGGCGGGGCACGCCGCGGCTGTAGCGCGCGATGGCCTGCGCCGCAGCCGGCTCGAACAGGTGTATGTCGGTCAGCCCGTCCTCGGCGGCCACGGCCAGCCGGTGTGCAAGGTAGGCGGGAATGCGTTCGGGCCGCATGCCTCCCAGGTATTCGCTGAAGGTGATGCGCTGCAGCAGCTGGCGAATCTGCGGACGCGCCAGAACCTCGTCCAGTTCGGGCTGACCGAACAGCACGATCTGCAACAGCTTGCGCTTTTCGGTCTCGAGGTTGGACAGCAGGCGCAGGCTTTCCAGCGTGGCCATGCGGGTGGCCTGGGCCTCGTCGATGCAGACCAGCACCGGTCGCCCCGCCTCGGCATGCGCCAGCAGCCGCTCCTGCAGCTTGGCCAGCACCTGGCTGCGGCCGACGGGCGGCACGAGCTCGATATCGAACTCTTGTGCCAAGGCCATCAGGAGGTCATCCGGCCCCATGTCCGGATTGGGAATGTAGGCGGTGACGAACTCGTCCTGCAGGCTGCGCAACAGCTGGCGGCACAGCAGGGTCTTGCCACAGCCGACCTCGCCCACGATCTTCAGGAAGCCCTCGCCGCTGCGCAGGGCCACCAGCAGGGTATTCAACGCCGCCTGCGCGCCTTCATGCGGGTAGAAGAAGGCCGGATCCGGGGTGATGGAAAACGGCGCTTCACGCAGTTGGAAATGGCGCAGGTACATCGCTCAGCGTTTGCCTGCCGGCGCATCCTGCGTCGCGCCATCGACGCGGATCACGCGGCGGCGGCTGGGGTCGATGTCGTCCAGCGCGGCACGGGAGCGCTGGGTCTGCGCTTCCCAGTCCTGGGCACTGCGGATGATGGTCGGCTTGATCAGCACGACCAGTTCCTTCTTGCGCGCGGCATTGGCGCGGTTGCCGAACAGGAATCCGATCGGGTTGGAGGCCCCCGTCGTGCCCGGCACGCCAGAGGCGGTCTGGCTCGACGACATCTGCATCAGGCCGCCGATGGCGGCGATGTTGCCGTCCTGCAGGCGCACCATGGTGTCGGTCTCGTTGACGGCACTCGAGGCCAGCGGCAGGCGGTACAGGCCGACGCTGCCCAGATCTACGTCCTTGGTCTTCTCGGTCACGGAGGTCACGGACGGATGGATGTGCAGCATGATGCCTGAGCCATCGTCGATCTGCGGTGTCACGTCCAGCGCAATACCCGAGAAGAACGGCGTTAGGGTCAGCGTGGGCAGGGTCGTGGTCCCGGCCACGCCCACCACACCGCTGCTGCTGGTGGTACCACCGGTCACATTGGTCACGAAATAGTCGTCCGAACCGACCTTGAGCACGGCTTTCTGGTTGTTCAGCGTGGCAACCCGCGGGCTCGACAGCGTCTGCACATTGCCCTGGGTTTCGAGGAAGCCGAGCACGGCCGCGAACTGGTTGGTCGCCAGCGCCAGGCCGAACAGGCCGCCACCGGCCGCAAACGAGGGCGGCGGGACCACACCAGCGATCGCGCTGCCCGATTGCACCAGCGCACTGTTGTTGGTCAGCGCACTGCCCAGCACGCCCACCGCAGCAGTGCCGCTGGAATCCGTGCCGAACGCACCCCAGTTGATGCCGCTCTGCTGGCCCTCGCGCAGTTCCACCTCGACAATCTTGGCCTCGAGCATGACCTGGCGTTCCACCGCCACCTGCATGGCCTTGAGGAACTTCTCCACCTGACGCAGTTCGTCGGGCATGGCGCGCACGGCCATGATGCCCGCCTGCGGGCTGATCACCACATTGCGCCCCTCGCCCTTGCCAACCAGGCTGCGCACGGCATCGGCGAGCTCGGTCCAGAAGTCGGTCGACGAATTCGTGGAGACGCGGCTGCTCTCGCGCTGCGTGACACCCGCGGCGCCCGTCGTCCCGGCGGGGGTTCCGGCCGTGCCGGCCACCCCCGTGGCAACGCCGGTTGCGCCGGGCACGCCCTGGTTGAACGGCGCGGCACCGGACGACACCCGCACTTCACTGCGGCCGATGCGCTGGGCATTCGGGTAATTCAGCGTGAACATGCGGGTCTGCAGCGTGGGTGCGTACACCGTGATGCGACGCCCCTCGATGCGGAAGTCGTAGCCGTACACATCACGAATCGACTCCAGGGCCTC
The DNA here is from genome assembly GCA_031970695.1 of Hylemonella sp. Classification (GTDB taxonomy): domain Bacteria; phylum Pseudomonadota; class Gammaproteobacteria; order Burkholderiales; family Burkholderiaceae_C; genus Hylemonella. The sequence continues at coordinate 7,096 of DALYHW010000049.1, read as the reverse complement.
CTGCACCGTCACGCCGCGCAGGGTGACGGAAATGGTGCCGGTCACCTCCGGGTGCAGCAGCATGCTGTAGCGCGTATCGGCCACAAGCGCGATGAACACCTCACGGGCGCTGGCGTTGTTGACCAGCAGGTCCAGCCGCGGCTCGGGCGGGACCGGGACCGCGGGCTCGGCCAGCGCTTCAGACACACGCGCCGGCACGGCCGCCGGCGCAGAGGCCGCTGCGGCGGGCACCGGTGCCACCTCGGCCCGGATGCCGGACTCGACATCCTTGGCCAGATCGGAGCGGGTGACGCAGCCGGACAGGAGCGCGAGGCACAGCACGCTGCCGAGGAGCAGCCCGGGCGTCGCGCCCTGGCGTTTCGATCGGGTCATGGTCGTTGCGGTCATGAGGTCACCATTTTCACGAAAAACAGGTTTTCAGGGTTGCTGCGGCGGCACGATGCTGCGGCGCACGCCCGGATAGTTCTGGACCTTGCGCAGCTCGCGACCTTCGCGCAGCCAGACTTCGGTCTCGGTAATACGTTCGATGCGCGCCTTGCCCAGCTGGTCGCCCTCGGCATACAGCCGCGTGCCCACGGCGACATGTGCCTTGCCATCGACCACGATCACGGGCCAACTACCCGTGCTGGGGCGCGGCCGGGTTGTGGCGGTGCCAGCGCCGCCGCCCAGGGGCGGCACCGTCGGGTCACGCAAGACCTGCGCGGGCAAGGGCCCAGCGACACCGATGAGGACCATGGAGACCAGCAGGGCGCGGACCTTCATGTCCCGCCCCCCACCAGCCAGACCTGCAAGGTGAGCTGGGCCGGCAGCTGTTCGCTGTTCATCTTCATCGTGCCCCAGCGCAGCGCCGGCAAGGCCCGCTCCAGTGTGTGCACATAGCGGTTCAGCTCGGCATAGGGCCCGGCCACCGTGAGTTCCAGCCCCTGGCGCCGCAGGCCGGTGGCCTCGCCTGCCGGCTGCGCACTGCGGTTCTCGGGCGCCAGCGTGGCCGTGCGCACCAGCACCAGCCCCTCGTGCCGGCGCAGGAAGTGCACCAGCACCTTCGCCAGCGGCGTCTCATCCTCTTTGGCCTGCGGGGTCGCGGCAATCTCCGCGTTCACGGCAGCCAGTCGCTCACGCATCTGGGCCAGCTGCTCGCGCTTCTGCTTGGCCTCGCCCGTTTCGCCGCTGGTGTTCTTGAGTTCTTCCCGCAGGGTCTGCAGTTCGACGTCCTGCGCGGCGAAGCGCTGGGTCAGCTGGCGGTGCTGTTCCTGGGCCGGGGTCAGCCACAACACATTGGCCATGAGCATGGACAGGACCAGCAGCGTCACGAACAGGAACACCCGTTCACGCAGACTGAGCGCGTCCACGCGCGCGGCAAGGACGGTCCACCAGCGCTTCATGGCTGCACTCCTGCGGGCTTGGCAGGCGCCACCGCCGTCACCAGGGTGTAGGCCCACAGCGCAACCCCCGCGCGCTGGGCCACCACCGGCGCCGGCACCAAGGCGGGACCACGCGCGTCAGTCGCGACGCGCTCCACCTTGACGACGGAAAGCTGCTGGCCCTGCAGCAGAGGACTTTCGGCCAGCCGGGCCACCCAGCCATTGAGCGCCGCGGGCTCCAGGGTGTAGCCACTGAGTTCGAGCCGCAGGTCGTCAGCCACGATGCCCGTCACCCAGGCCTGCGGCGGGATGCTGCGGGCCACCAGCTGCAGCCGGGCGGCGTGGCCATACCCCTCGCGCAGCAGACCGCGCCGCAGTTCCGCCAGCAGCAGTTCGCGCCGTGCGAGTTCGGCCTCGGTGGCCTGCACGTCCCGCATCAGGGCGGCGTCGGCCGGGGCAGCATTGTCCTTGTTCAGCTTGATGGCGGTGCGCAGACGCTCGATCTCGCGCTGGTTGGCGTGGATCGACTGCTGGTAACCATCGCCCAGCGTCTTGAGTGTCCAGCTCCAGTAGGCCGACAGGGCGCCACCGAGCAGCACGAAAACGCCCAGCGCCTGGGCCATGGTCTGGGCCGAGAAGTAGCGCTTCTGCGTCAGGAACAGCGGCGTGCAGAGATTGATTTGCTGCGGCATGGCGTCTGGTCGTCCTGTTCAGAGCTTGCGATCTTCGCTGCGCAGCAACACACCCAGCAGCGGCCAGCACAACTGCCGGTCTTCCTCGCTGCCACCTTCAAAACCCGGAAACAGCGCCGACACGTCCAGCGGCTGCACGGCGTGGCCGAGTTCGCGCCCCAGCCAGCCCGCGAGCTCGGCGGTGCGATCGGCGGCCTGCACGTAGATCCGGTCCAGCACCAGCATGGGCCAGGTGCGATCCCACAGGTCCAGCGAACGCTGGACCTCGACCACCAGACGCTGGGCGCGATCGGACTCGCCGGCCAGCGACAACTCCTGCGGCTGCGCGCCCTGCCCCCAGTCCGCCTGCATGAAGCCCGCACCCAGGTCGATGCGGCGGGTGTAGAACAACTCGTCGTTGGCACAGATGGTCAGCAGGGCCCGGCTGTCGTCGGTCATGACAATGGCGGCATGCGCCCGCTCGGGATCCCCCTGACGGCGCATCAACGCGGACTGCAGGTTGCGCTGGGCCAGGTCGTGGATGTCGATCACCTTCACATCGCAGCGCAGCGACAGCGCCGTCTGCATCACCGCACGGATCTCTGCATTCGGCGCGGCCACGACAAACAGGCTACCGGTGGTGCGCACCTCGTCGTCGCCGACCTTGAGCACGTCCAGCGTCAGGTCATCGACGTGCTGGCTCACGAGGTCACGAATCTGCCAGCGCGCCGCCGTGCGCAACTCCTCGGGCGCCACGGCCGGCGCATCGATCTGCAGGATCTGGTACTGGGCCGGCCGCAGCATGGCCTGCGCCGGGCGGCCCCGCCAGCCCAGCGCGGCAAGCTGGCCGGCAAACTGGTCCGGGTTGTCGCCCCGGCGCAGCACGCCGAAGCGCCGCACACGGTAGGTATCGGCCTCTTCATGGCGCGCCTCGACGTAGGCCAGCACACCGTCCGACCACGCCAGCACCAGCCGGTCCCGGTGGTGCAAGCGGCCGCTGAAACGGGGCAGCTTCACAGACACCCCCGCGAACGCGACCAGGTCGCGGATACCAAGGAGGGTGTTGCAGCGGAAAAAATCATCAGCGAGGGCGGCCAAATGAACAGACGTGCAGCTATTTTGCTGCATTTTTCATAGCTGAGCCTGTGGGGCGCCGAAGCGGAATGGCAAATTGCCAACAAATTGACGGATTCACCGCCGGCTTGCTGCACTGCAATCAGTTTCAATAGTTCTCGCGGCTGTAGATCAACCGGCTCTTGTAGATGCCAAAGGTGGCGCGTGCCGACGGATCAGGCCCCAGCCAGGGCAGCTTGCCCGCCTTGGCCGCGGACTGGGCAGCCGAGGTACAGGTGTTGCCGGTGGCGGTATTCCCGGTGTTGAGCGTCAGCATGACACTGCCGGCATTGCCCGCCCCGGGCCGGGTCAGCACCAGCCCGCTGCCCGGCAGCCGGCCAGCGCTCAGGGTCTGGCTGCCGGTCGGCGTGATCTGCGTCTCGCAGGCATTCAGCTGGCCGGTATAGCTGTCCATCATGATGCTGTCCATGGGCACGACGGTGCAGCTGTCGTCGGTGTTGCGGGTGTAATAACCGCCCGCAACCCAGTACTGGGCTTCCAGTACCATGGGCAGCGTCAGCAGTTCGGAGCCATAGGCATTGGCCAGCGACAGGCGCCCGCTGCGGATATTGGCCGCCCCCTCGGCATGGCCGGCGGAACTGACCGCGTCCATATCCACCGCACGAACCGCAATGCTCGCCGGCGCCGACGGCGTGGTGGCAAAGGTGTAGGTCACCAGGGTGTTGGTGGCAACTCCTGCAGCGTAGTCCGTGGCCGCGATGACATTGTTCGAGAAGTTGGCGGTCGATCCGGCGTCCGAGAGCGTGCTGGTCCTGGCAAAGCTTTCCGCCGCCGTGGCGGATCCACGGTAGTTCTGGGTCGTGTTGCCGGCCAGGTTGCGGGCCGTCACCTGCACCGTGAAGGGTTGCCCCGAATAAGTGAACGATCCGCCCGCGCAGCCCTGGGTCACCACGGTATCAAAATGATCGGGGATGAACCGCCCGACATTCCCACTGGGCGTGCCGATGACGTTTCCAGCCCCGAGGTAGTCGCCATCGGCGACCTGCGGCGTCAGCGTAATGATGCCCACTTCCGCCCAGGGGAACGTTGTTCC
>DALYHW010000049.1:0-2875 GCA_031970695.1 Hylemonella sp. | reverse complement strand
GCGCTGAACGTGCCGAAGCTGCCCAGCACCGCGGGGGGCGAGATCATGCCCGCGACCACATTGGCAGGCACGAGCCGCACGCTCTCGGGCTGGATCTCCTTGCCGTAGTTCGGCGCCGCCGCCCCACTGGCCGTGACCGCCTTGACGATCACGGAGAAGTCCTCTCCTGCGCGCACAAAAATAGCCGCATCGGACGCCGAGCTCGCGCACGTAACGGCCGGCGCCGGCGTGGTCGCCACGGCGCAACGCCCGGCCGGATTGGCCGTGGGTTTGATTTCCGAAAGCACGAACCCGGCGGGTCGGGACACGAAGTTGCCGCTGGTCCCCTTCTGGGCCGTGTCCGCAGCGTTGCGCACGAACAGCTCGACCAGGCCCACGTCGCCGTAGTTGAACGTGTAGGACGTCGCGACGCTGGTCGCACCCGCGGCAAATGTCACGTTGCTGGTCGCGGTCCAGCTGGTGGGCTCCGCGCTATTGCCGGTGCACAGGGGCAACGCCGTTCCTGCAGCGGAGAAGGTGGCCTGCACGCCCGCGTTGGCCACTGGGTTGTGACAGGTCAGGCCAAACTGGAGCCCGACGGTCGTCGCGGAACTGGCGCTCAGACGCGTTGGCACACCGGCCCCGTTGACCGCGGTGAGGTAGATACCGGTCTTGTCCTGGCCGGCCGTGACGTTGGCCCAGTCCACCTTGCTGCAGACCTGCCCCGGCTGTCCGATGGGTATACCGTCGGTGCAGGGGCGATCCGTGTAGACGTAGGCAGGCACAAAATTGCCCGAGGTGTACGAGCTGGTGTTGTTGGCGGTGTTCGGGTCGTTGACGGTTCCTGTCACCGTCGCCGTGTTCGTCACGGTGCCGGTCACCGAGGGCGCCACGGCCACCGTCAGGAACAGCTCGGGCGCGGCGGCCCCGGCCGCCAGGGTGCCCGACCAGTTGCAGGTCACCGCCTGACCGGCTGCACTGCACACCCAGTTGGTGCCGCTGCCGGAAAGGTAGCTCAGGCCGGTCGGCAGGTTGTCGGTGACCGACAGGGAGCCTGACAGCGTGCCCGGGCCATTGTTGGTGACCTGCAGCGAGTAGCTCGAGTTGGACCCGGGCACCAGGGTGCCGCCGGTCTTGACCAGGGCCAGATCGGCCGTCGGCAGCAGATCGCCGACGCAGACGTCGTCGACGTGCCAGTAGCTGCGGTCGTAGCCGCTGCCGGCCAGTTGGCGAAAGCGCAGACGGAAGTTGGCATGCTTCGCATCCGCAGGCAGCACGTGGGTCGCAGAATAGGTGGTACCGGCGGCCGCGGACCCCGGGTAGGTGGCGAGGTTGGTCCAGACACCGGTACTGTTCTGGTATTCGACCACGAGGTTCTCGTTGGTCACCGGATCGCGCGTTGTGTTCGTGCCGCTGCGGACCCAGTAGGTGATATTGCCCGTCACACCCCGCATGTCCGTCTTGAAGGTGGCGGCGGAGACATAACCCCAGCGCATGTCCAGTTCCTGGGTGGCGGACTGAAAGGCCAGGCTGCCGATACTGGCGTCACCGATATTGGCACCACCGGGGGCCCCTTCCGCCGTGATGCTCCAGCGCCCAAGGCCAGCCTCAAAGTTGTCGCAGAAGGCGCCGGTGAAACGAGGCGCACTGACCTCACGGACGACCACGTCATCCATGTGCCAGTAGTCATACCCTACGACCCCGGGCGCGCCTCCCGAGCCGCTCCGGCCGCTGCCAGATGGCTGATAGAAACGGAGCCTGAAGCCTGCATGCAGCGCGTCGGGGGGCAACTCGATCGTCGGCGTAAAAATCTGCCCAGGGGTGATGCCTGAAGGAAACTGAGCCAGTATCTTCCAACTGTTATCGCTGGCATAGTACTGCACCAGATAGTTCTCACCGGTTCCCTCCGGGTATTCGCTGAAAGCATCGCTACCGCGACGCATCCAGAAGCTGAGCTGGGCGCCCGTTTTCCCCGCGAGATTGATCGTGGGGCTGTCCACCGACACGATGGACCAGCGCGTGAACATCGCACGCGTCGGATTGGCGCGCGGATTGGTGTAGGTGGTGTAGGGCGGAATGTCGCTGTCGATGCCGGCGCAGCCGGTATTTCCCACCGCCCCCGTGCAATTGGTGACGTTGGCCGGGGTGACGGTCCAGCCGTTGCCCACGGTGCCGGGATTGGCGCGCTCGAAGTCGTCGCAGAACAGCACGTCGGCCGCCCCCGTGCAGACCGAGGCGAGCAGCGTGTAGGACTGCCCCGCAAAACTGCCGTTGCCGGCCCCCGCGCCGCCCAGCGCCACGCCGCCGCCTGCGATGCTGTCGTTGTCCACGAGATTCAGTCCCAGCGTGCCGGTCTTGCCCGTGCCCGTGTTGGCGGTCACGGTCCAGGTCGTGCCGCTACCGGTCACGGAGGTAATACTGGCGCCGGTCACAGCCCCGGTCGGAACCAGGGCAAAGTCTGCGCTGTCCACCCCGGTCACACTCTGGCTGAAGACCACGGTCCATGACACCGACGTGTTGGCCTTGGTCGGATCGAAGCTGGCACGGTTGATCGATGTCACGACAGGCGTCGGCGGCGCGACGATCACGCCACCGGTCAGCGTGGTGGTCGCGCTGGCGCCCTGGGTACAGGCGTTGTCGCTGTAGGCGATGAAATAGGCGTTGTAGGTGCCATTGGCCCCGGGCGCCGTGATCGTGAAAGTCTGGCTGTAGTTGCCGGCACCATTGTTGTCGCTGTGATTCACGCAGGTCATTGCCCCGGCCGTGCCGGCGATGCGCCAGCCGGTTGATCGCCAGTTGCTGTTGCCCCCCGTGTTGTCGGTGGTCACGTTCACGACCGCCGTGATGCTGGCCCCAGCCACCACGGGGACGCTCGCTGCCCCGTTGAGCGTGGCCG
>DALYHW010000048.1:0-15198 GCA_031970695.1 Hylemonella sp. | reverse complement strand
GCCAGTTTGCCACGCGTTGCAACACCGCCATGGTCTCCATGGAGAAGGTATTGCCCGCCGCCGAGCAGGAGAAGAGCCTGCCGCGCGAGATCTGGCATCGTGATCAGACCGACGAGGCCCAGCTCAAGAAGCTGCTGGAGGACCACCACCGCTGGACTGGCAGCAAGCGCGCGCGCGATCTGCTCGACCACTGGAACGAGGCTCGTGCGAAGTTCGTGAAGGTGTTCCCGAACGAGTACAAGCGCGCCCTGGGCGAAATCAACGCCAAGAAGGCCGCGCCCGCGAAGGCGGCTGGCAAGAAAGAAGCCGCTGCGGCCAAGTAAGAAGTAGTACGAAGGAATACATCATGGGTAAAGTCACCGGCTTCATGGAGTACGAGCGCATCGAGGAGGGCTATGAGCCTGTCGAGAAGCGTGTCAAGAACTACAAGGAATTCGTGATCGGACTGAGCGACGAGCAGGCCAAGGTCCAGGGCGCGCGCTGCATGGATTGCGGCACGCCGTTTTGCAACAGCGGCTGTCCTGTCAATAACATCATTCCGGACTTCAACGACCTGGTCTACCGCGGCGACTGGCAGAACGCGATTGCCGTGCTCCACAGCACCAACAACTTCCCGGACTTCACCGGCCGCGTGTGCCCCGCGCCCTGCGAGGCGGCCTGTACGCTGAACATCAACAATGACGCGGTCGGCATCAAGTCGATCGAGCATGCCATCATCGACAAGGCTTGGGAGAACGGCTGGGTGCAGCCGCAGCCTGCGGCCGTGAAGACCGGCAAGAAGGTTGCAGTGGTGGGCTCGGGCCCTGCCGGCATGGCTGCTGCCCAGCAGCTGGCACGCGCGGGCCATGCCGTGACGGTGTTCGAGAAGAACGACACCATCGGCGGCCTGCTTCGCTTCGGTATCCCGGATTTCAAGTTCGACAAAGGCCACATCGATCGCCGCGTCAAGCAGATGGAAGCCGAGGGCGTGGTGTTCAAGACCAACACCATGGTCGGTGAACTGCCCAAAGGTTCCAAGGTCACGAACTGGGCCAAGGAAACCATCAGCCCCGCGCAACTGCAGAAGGACTTTGATGCCGTGCTGCTGGCCGGCGGTGCCGAGCAGTCGCGTGACCTGCCGGTGCCGGGTCGCGACCTCGACGGTATCCACTTCGCCATGGAATTTCTGCCGCAGCAGAACCGCGTCAATGCGGGTGGCAAGATCAAGGACCAGATCATGGCCACCGGCAAGCACGTCATCGTGATCGGCGGTGGCGACACCGGCTCCGACTGCGTGGGCACCAGCAACCGCCACGGTGCTGCCAGCGTGACCCAGTTCGAGGTGATGCCCATGCCGCCCGAGCAGGAGAACAAGCCCCTGGTCTGGCCCTACTGGCCGCTGAAGCTGCGCACCAGTTCCAGCCACGAAGAAGGCTGCGTGCGTGAGTTCGCCATTTCGACCAAGGAATTCATGGGCAAGAATGGCAAGGTCACGGGCCTGAAGACCGTGCACGTGGAGTTCAAGGATGGTAAGTTCGTCGAGGTGCCCGGTACCGAGAAGGAATACCAGGCCGACCTCGTGCTGCTGGCCATGGGTTTCGTGAGTCCGGTGGCGACCATCCTCGACGGCTTCGGCGTTGACAAGGACGGGCGCGGCAACGCCAAAGCAAGCACTGACTTTTCTGGCGGCTACGCCACCAATGTCGCTAAGGTGTTTGCAGCCGGGGACATGCGCCGTGGCCAGAGCCTGGTGGTCTGGGCGATCCGCGAAGGCCGCCAGGCGGCCCGCGCGGTCGACGAGTTCCTCATGGGGACGAGTTCGCTGCCGCGCTGATTCAGCCCGATGCCTTATGATGCAAAAGCCGGCTCATTCCGGCTTTTGCTTTTTTATGGCCGCCTCTTCTGACTCCCCCCTGGTCGAACTGCGCAATGTCACGTTCGGCTACAGCGACCGCGTCATCCTCAAGGACGTGAGCCTCACAGTTCCGCGGGGCAAGGTCACGGCGCTCATGGGTGCGTCCGGCGGGGGCAAGACGACCGTGCTGCGACTGATCGGCGGCCAGAACCGCGCCCAGCAGGGCCAGGTGCTGTTCGACGGCCAGGACGTGACCGGCATGGACCCGCAGCAGCTTTACCTCGCTCGCAGGCGCATGGGCATGCTGTTCCAGTTCGGCGCCCTGTTTGCCGACCTCAGTGTGTTTGAGAACGTGGCGTTTCCGCTGCGCGAACATACCGACCTCTCCGAGGAACTGGTGCGCAGCGTGGTGCTAATGAAACTCAACGCCGTGGGCCTGCGCGGTGCGCGCGACCTCATGCCCAGCGAGGTTTCGGGTGGCATGGCGCGCCGCGTGGCGCTGGCGCGCGCCATCGTGCTCGATCCGGAACTGGTGATGTACGACGAACCCTTCGCCGGCCTGGATCCGATTTCCTTGGGCACAGCGGCGCAGCTGATCCGCCGGCTCAACGACGCCATGGGCCTGACCAGCATCGTCGTCTCGCACGATCTGGAGGAGACCTTCCAGATTGCGGACCAAGTGGTGATCCTTGCCAATGGCGGCATTGCCGCCCAGGGGACACCGGCCGAGGTCAAGGCCTCCACCGATCCCCTGGTCCAGCAGTTCGTCCAGGCGCAGGCCGAGGGGCCAGTGCATTTTCACTACCCCGGTCCGACGGTGGACCAGGACTTTGGCGTGGAGCGGGCATGAGCTGGTGGCGTCCTTCCGATGTGGGTTATGCGGTCCGTGGCAAGCTGGACGACATGGGCTATGCGGCCCGCCTGTTCATGCGCCTGGTACAGCTGGCGGGGGCGAGCTTCCGGCGATTTGGCCTGGTGCGTGACCAACTTCACTTTCTGGGCAACTACTCGCTGGCGATCATCGTGGTGTCCGGTCTGTTCGTCGGTTTTGTGCTGGGCCTGCAGGGCTATTACATCCTGGTCGATTACGGTTCGACCGAGGCGCTGGGCCAGATGGTGACGCTGAGCCTGGTGCGCGAACTCGGGCCCGTCATCACGGCCCTGCTGTTTGCCGGGCGCGCCGGCACCTCCCTGACGGCCGAGATCGGCCTGATGAAGGCGGGCGAACAGCTGAGCGCGATGGAAATGATGGCGGTCGACCCGGTGCGCCGAATTCTTGCCCCCCGGTTCTGGGGTGGCGTACTGGCCATGCCTCTGCTGGCCGCCGTGTTCTGCGCGGTGGGCGTGATCGGTGGCTGGGTGGTGGGCGTCGTCATGATCGGCGTCGACCCGGGTGCGTTCTGGGGCCGGATGCAGGGCGGAGTCGACATCTGGAAGGATGTGGGCAACGGTGTGGTCAAGAGCATCGTGTTCGGGTTTACTGTGACCTTTGTGGCCCTGTTGCAAGGATATGAAGCGCAGGCGACGCCCGAGGGTGTGTCGAGCGCGACGACGCGGACCGTGGTCATGGCGTCGCTGGCGGTACTGGGTCTGGACTTCGTCCTGACCGCGATGATGTTCACGATTTGAGGAGAGTGTGGTGCAACGCTCAAAAAATGATGTGTGGGTCGGTCTGTTCGTGCTGATCGGTGCGGCGGCCATCCTGTTCCTGGCACTGCAGGCCGCCAATCTGCTCAACCTGAGCTTCCAGTCCACCTACCGGGTCGAGGCGCGCTTCGACAATATCGGGGGCCTCAAGCCAAAGGCTGCCGTCAAGAGCGGCGGCGTCGTGGTCGGACGTGTCGAGTCCATCAGTTTCGACGACAGGACCTTTCAGGCGCGGGTCATGCTGTCGCTCGAATCCCGCTACAAGTTTCCCAAGGACAGTTCGCTCAAGGTGTTGACCAGCGGCCTGCTGGGTGACCAGTACATCGGCATCGAAGCCGGCGCCGATGATGCCAATCTCGCTGCGGGCGATGTCGTGACCACTACCCAGTCGGCCATCGTGCTCGAAAACCTGATTGGTCAGTTCCTCTACAACAAGGCGGCCGACGGCAAGTCCGGTGGCGGGTCGGGTACGCCGGCGAAATGAGTGGCGGGCCGACTAGCCACGCGGGTCTGATCCGGCGCATGCGCCTGCTGGCAGCGCTCGCCTGCGTGTTGCTGCTCGGTGCCTGCGCGACCGGACCGAACGCCAATCCGGCCGACCCGCTCGAGCCTTGGAACCGTGGTGTCTACAAGTTCAACGACACGCTTGATCGCAACCTGCTCAAGCCGGTCGCAACGGTCTACCGGGACACCACGCCGGAACTGGTGCGCAAGGGGGTCGGCAACTTCTTCGGCAATCTCGAGGATGCCTGGACCCTGGTGAACAGCGTCCTGCAACTCAAGGGGCAGGCTGCGGCAGAGAGCCTGACCCGTTTCTGGGTCAACACCCTCATGGGGCTGGGGGGGGTGCTGGACGTCGCCAGCGAAATGCAGATCCCGCGCCACAGCGAGGACTTTGGGCAGACCCTGGGCTACTGGGGTGTGGGGGCCGGGCCATATGTCGTCCTCCCGGTGCTGGGTCCTTCGACGCTGCGCGATACGGCGGCCCTGCAAGCGGAATGGCGCGGCGACCTGGTGACGCACATTGACGACATCCCGACCCGCAACAGCCTGATCGTCGTGCGGGGTGTGCACAAACGCGCCAACCTCCTCAAGCAGGAGGGGCTGCTTGAGCAGGCGGCGCTGGACAAATATACTTTCCTGCGGGACGCCTACCTGCAGCATCGACGCAATCAGGTCTACGACGGAAATCCGCCCGATGAGCCTATGCCGGAGGATGTCGAGCCGACGGAGGGAGACGGGCAGGCCGAGCCCGGTGCGGCGGCCCCGGCCCGCTGAAGCTGTCGGCCCGGCACGCACCCGCCGCGTTATCTGATTACCGGCCCTGCGAGAAGCGGGCCGGTTTAACCGAAATCTGGAGAGAAATGCCATGCATCGTCGAGTTCTTCACCGTCTGCTGACGGCCGGCGCAGCCGTCCTGCTTGCTGGAGGTTTCCTGCTGGCCCCGGCGCGTGCCGCCGACGAGGGTGCCGACGCGATGATTCTCAAGCTCTCCAACGAGGTGCTTGACAGCATCAAGGGCGACCAGGCCATCCGCAACGGCGATATCAACCGCTTGATGACCCTGGTCGACACCAAGATCATGCCCAACGTGAATTTCCAGCGTATGACCGCGGCCTCCGTCGGCCCGGGCTGGCGCCAGGCCACGCCCGAGCAGCGCAAGCGCCTGCAGGAGGAGTACAAGACGCTGCTCGTGCGCACCTACGCTGGCGCGCTGCAGCAGGTCGACGACATGACGGTCTCGGTCAAGCCCATGCGTGCGAACGCCGAGGACAAGGACGTCGTGGTCCGGACCGAGGTGCGGGGCAAGGGCAATGCCGAGCCGGTGCAACTGGACTATCGCCTGGAGAAGGCGCAGGGCGAAGGTCGCGGCTGGAAGATCTACGACCTCAACGTCATGGGTATCTGGCTGGTCCAGAACTATCGCGGGCAGTTTGCGGCGGAAGTCAATGCCAAGGGTATCGACGGCCTGATCAGCTCGCTGGTGGACCGTAACAAGGCCAATGCTGGCGCCAGGAAGGGCTGATCGTGCTGGTGTTGCCCGCTGAACTGACCCACAAGCAGGCCACGGCCTGTTTGCGCATGCTGGTCCAGGGCCTGCCTTCCCAGACCGGGGCCGCGGTGATGGTGGATGCGGCGGCGCTCCAGCGTTTTGATTCCTCTGCACTCGCCGTGCTGCTGGAGTTCCGGCGCGCCGGCCTGGCCCTGGGCAAGAAGTTCGAAATCCGCGGCCTCTCGCCGCGCCTGCTGGATCTTGCCCGCCTCTACGGCGTGGCTGACCTGCTGCAGCCCGCAGCCTGAGTCCCCACGCCGGCCGGCCTCGGGCGGCCCGCTTAAAATAGCGGTCTCCCATGCCAGCCATCTCCTTCCAGTCCGTTTCCCGGTACTACCCGCTCGCCCGCGGACCCAAGGGCGCCACCTTCGCAGCCCTGGACGATGTCAGCCTGGACATCGAGGAGGGCGAGTTCTTCGGCCTGCTCGGTCCCAACGGCGCCGGCAAGACCACCCTGATCAGCATCCTGGCGGGTCTGGTGCGGGCCAGCCGGGGGCGTGTCGCCGTGCTGGGCCACGACGTGCAGGCCGACTATGCGCTGGCGCGCCGCCAACTGGGCGTCGTGCCGCAGGAACTGGTATTCGATCCCTTCTTCAACGTCCGTGAGACCCTGCGCATCCAGTCCGGCTACTTCGGCGTCAGGAACAACGACGCCTGGATCGACGAGCTGCTGGAGAGCCTGGGACTCGCCGACAAGGCCAACGCCAACATGCGGCAGCTCTCGGGCGGCATGAAGCGCCGCGTGCTGGTCGCGCAGGCGCTGGTGCACAAACCCCCGGTCATCGTGCTGGACGAGCCCACGGCGGGCGTGGACGTGGAGCTGCGCCAGACCCTGTGGCAATTCATCGCCCGTTTGAACAAGCAAGGCCACACCGTGTTGCTGACAACGCATTACCTCGAGGAAGCCGAGGCGTTGTGCGGTCGCATTGCCATGCTCAAAAGTGGCAAGGTCGTTGCCCTGGAGCGCACCAGCGAACTGCTCAAGGCAGCCTCCAGCCATGTGCTGCGCATGAAGGTCTACGGTGAGCTGCCTGCAGACCTGGCCGCGCAGGCCCGGGTGACGGGGCGCATCGTGCAGTTCCCCGCACATGACGCGCGCGAGATCGAGACCTATCTTGCCGCTGTGCGCGAGGCCGGCGTGGTCGTGGACGACGTCGAGATCACCAAGGCCGACCTCGAGGATGTGTTTCTCGAGGTCATGGGAGAGAAAAAATGAGCGGCTGGCAGACCTTGCTTTACAAGGAGGTGCTGCGCTTCTGGAAGGTCAGCTTCCAGACGATCGCCGCACCGGTGCTGACGGCGGTCCTGTACCTGCTGATCTTCGGTCACGTGCTGGAAGACCACGTCAAGGTCTACGACCGGATCAGCTACACCGCTTTTCTGGTGCCGGGCCTGGTGATGATGAGCCTGCTGCAGAACGCCTTTGCCAACAGCTCCTCGTCGCTGATCCAGAGCAAGATCATGGGCAACCTGGTCTTCCTGCTGCTCACCCCGCTGTCGCACTGGGCCTGGTACCTGGCCTATGTCGGATCCTCGGTCCTGCGGGGCCTGGTGGTGGGCTCGGGTGTGTTGCTGGTGACGTTCTGGGCGACCGACCTGACGGTGCAGGCGCCGCTCTGGGTGCTGGTGTTTGCGGTCCTGGGCGCGGCGTTGCTGGGCTCGCTGGGGCTGATCGCCGGGCTGTGGGCCGAGAAGTTCGACCAGCTGGCCGCTTTCCAGAACTTCATCATCATGCCCATGACCTTCCTGAGCGGCGTGTTTTATTCCATCCATTCCCTGCCCGCCTTCTGGCAGGGCGTGAGCCATCTCAACCCCTTCTTCTACATGATCGACGGCTTTCGCCACGGCTTCTTCGGCGTGAGCGATGTGTCGCCTTGGCTGAGCCTGGCGATCGTTGGCACGGCCCTCCTGGCCGTCGGCGGATTGGCCGTGCACCTGCTGCGCATCGGTTACAAGATCCGCAGTTAAAGGGAAGGACCCTACATGACCGCAGAACAACTCCAAGCGCTGATCGCCGCCGGCCTGCAGTGCGAGCACATCGAGCTGACCGGTGACGGCCGCCACTGGTACGCCACCATCGTTTCGCCCGAATTCGAGGGCAAGCGTCCGATCCAGCGTCATCAACGCGTGTACGCAACGCTGGGCCAAAAGATGCACACCGACGAGGTGCACGCGCTCTCCATGAAAACCTACACGCCGTCCGAATGGGCCGCGCAATCCAACTGAACCGCCATGGATAAATTGCTGATTCGTGGCGGGCGCGAGTTGCGTGGTGAGGTGCTGGTTTCCGGCGCCAAGAATGCCGCGCTGCCGGAGTTGTGCGCGGCCTTGCTGACAGCCCAGCCGGTGATCTTGCGCAATGTGCCCCGTCTGCAGGACGTGTCGACCATGCTCAAGCTGATCCGCAACATGGGCGTGCAAGTCGGGCAGGGCGAAGACGGTACGGTCCGGATCGATGCGTCGAAGCTGACCAGTCCCGAAGCGCCCTACGAGCTGGTCAAGACCATGCGCGCCTCTGTGCTCGCACTCGGCCCGCTGCTGGCGCGCTTTGGCGAGGCGACCGTTTCCCTGCCCGGCGGCTGCGCGATCGGTTCGCGTCCGGTCGACCAGCACATCAAGGGCCTGCAGGCCATGGGCGCAGAGATTTCGGTCGAGCACGGCTACATCCTGGCCAAGCTGCCCAAGGGTCGACAGCGCCTGCAAGGCGCACGCATCACCACCGACATGGTGACCGTCACGGGGACGGAGAACCTGCTGATGGCCGCGGCGCTGGCCGAAGGTGAAACCGTGCTGGAGAACGCCGCGCAGGAGCCGGAGATTCCTGACCTGGCGGAAATGCTCATCAAGATGGGCGCAAAGATCGAAGGTCACGGTACCAGCCGCATCCGCGTGCAGGGTGTGGAGGCACTCGGCGGCTGTGACCACCGCGTGGTGGCCGACCGCATCGAGGCTGGCACCTTTCTGTGTGCCGTCGCAGCGACCGGGGGTGACGTCGTGCTCAAGCATGGCCGGGCCGACCACCTCGACGCCGTGATCGAGAAGCTTGTGGCGGCCGGTGCTACCGTGACGGCCCTGGCCGACGGCATCCGCATCCAGTCGCACGGTCGCCTGCAGGCGCAGAGTTTCCGTACAACCGAGTACCCGGGTTTTCCGACGGACATGCAGGCGCAGTTCATGGCGCTCAACTGTATCGCGCAGGGCACGGCCAAGGTCACCGAGACCATTTTTGAGAACCGTTACATGCACGTGAACGAGCTCGTCCGCCTGGGGGCCAGGATCCAGATCGACGGCAAGGTGGCCGTCGTCGAAGGCGTGAAGCAGCTTTCCGGTGCGACCGTCATGGCCACGGACCTGCGCGCCTCGGCCAGCCTCGTGATCGCCGGCCTGGTGGCCGACGGCGAGACCATGGTGGACCGCATTTACCACCTCGACCGCGGCTATGACCGCATGGAAGCCAAACTCGCTGGGCTGGGTGCGGACATCGAGCGGATCAAGTGAGAAAATGACTCCATTGAGAGCCCCGACATGATTACCCTTGCCCTGTCCAAAGGACGCATCTTCGACGAGACCCTGCCGCTGCTGAAAGCGGCCGGCATCGAGGTGCTGGACGATCCGGAAAAGACGCGCAAGCTCATCCTGGCGACCAACCAGCCCGATGTGCGCGTTGTGCTGGTGCGCGCCACGGACGTGCCGACCTATGTCCAGTACGGCGGTGCCGACCTCGGCATCACGGGGCTGGACACCTTGCTGGAACATGGCAACGAAGGGCTGTACCAGCCGCTGGATCTGCAGATCGCCAAGTGCCGCGTCAGCGTTGCCGTGCGCGAGGGCTTTGACTATGCGGCCGCCGTGCGCCAGGGCGCGCGCTTGCGCGTGGCCACAAAATACGTGGCGATTGCCCGTGATTTTTTTGCCGCCAAGGGTGTGCACGTGGACCTGATCAAGCTCTACGGCAGCATGGAACTGGCGCCGCTGACCGGACTGGCCGATGCCATTGTTGATCTGGTGTCCACCGGCAATACGCTCAAGGCCAACAACCTGGTTGAGGTCGAGCGCATCATGGACATCTCTTCGCGTCTGGTGGTCAATCAGGCCGCACTCAAGCTCAAGCGTGAACCCATGCGCAAGATCATCGACGCCTTCGGCCGGGCGCTGGGGCAGTCATGAGCCTGCAAGCCCGCCCGCTGCGCCTGTCCACGACCCAGGCCGATTTTGAGCAGCGCTTTCAGGAGCGCCTGCACTGGTCGGGCGAGACCGATGCGGCTATCGAGCAGCGCGTCGCGGAGATCCTGGCCGACGTACGCCAGCGGGGCGACGCCGCGGTGCTCGAGTACACGGCCCGCTTCGATGGCGTGCCGGGCGCCGCGCTCAAGGACCTCGAGCTGACCCAGGCCGAACTGAAGGCGGCTTTTGATGGCTTGCCGGCGGCGCAGCGTGAGGCGCTGCAATCCGCCGCGCAGCGTGTGCGCAGCTACCATGAGGCCCAGAAGCGTGCCAGCGGCGAAAGCTGGAGCTATCGCGACGCCGACGGTACCCTGCTGGGTCAGAAGGTCACGCCACTCGACCGGGTCGGCATCTACGTGCCTGGCGGCAAGGCGGCGTATCCCTCGTCTGTCCTGATGAACGCCATTCCCGCTCATGTTGCCGGCGTCGGTGAAATCATCATGGTGGTGCCGACGCCACGCGGCGAGAAGAATCCGCTGGTGCTGTCCGCCGCCTACGTGGCGGGCGTCACGCGTGCGTTCACGATTGGCGGTGCCCAGGCCGTCGCGGCCCTGGCTTACGGAACGGCCACCGTTCCCGGGGTGGACAAGATCACCGGCCCGGGCAATGCCTACGTGGCCAGCGCCAAGCGGCGCGTGTTCGGCCAGGTGGGCATCGACATGATCGCCGGCCCCAGCGAGATCCTGGTGCTGGCCGACGGCAGCACGCCGGCCGACTGGGTGGCCATGGACTTGTTTTCCCAGGCGGAGCACGATGAGCTCGCGCAGAGCATCCTGCTGTGTCCGGACGCCGCCTACATCGAAGCCGTGCAGCGTGAGATCGACCGCCTGCTGCCGCAGATGCCGCGCGCCGAGATCATCGCCAAGTCCCTCACCGGGCGTGGCGCGTTGATCCAGACGCGCAGCATGGAAGAGGCTTGCGCCATCTCCAACCGCATCGCGCCTGAACACCTGGAGGTGTCCAGTCGCGAACCCCACCAGTGGGAGCCGCTGCTCAAGCATGCCGGCGCCATCTTCCTGGGCGCCTACACCAGCGAATCGCTCGGGGACTATTGCGCCGGTCCCAACCATGTGCTGCCCACCAGTGGCACTGCCCGTTTCTCGTCACCGCTGGGCGTGTACGACTTTCAGAAGCGGTCCAGCCTGATCGAGGTCAGCGAGGCGGGCGCCCAGGCCCTGGGCCAGATTGCCTCGGTGCTGGCCCATGGCGAAGGGTTGCAGGCGCACGCGCGTGCGGCCGAGATGCGCCTGAAAGTTGCGAAGAAATGAGTGAGCTCGATCCCAAGTTGCAGCGCCTGATCCGCCGGGACGTGCAGGGCATGCACGCCTATGCCGTGCAGGATTCCGTGGGCATGGTCAAGCTTGACGCCATGGAGAACCCCTACGGCCTGACGCCCGCATTGCAGGCCGAACTCGGGCACCGTCTGGGCCAGCTGGCGCTCAACCGCTACCCGGACGGGCGCGTCAACGACCTGCGGGCCGCGCTGGCGCGATACGCCGACATGCCCGAGGGCTACGACCTCATGCTGGGCAACGGTTCGGACGAGTTGATCTCCCTGCTGGCCATGGCATGCGACGTTCCGGGTGCATCCATCCTGGCGCCCGTTCCCGGTTTCGTGATGTACGCCATGAGCGCTCAGCTGCAGGGACTGGCCTTCCATGGCGTACCGCTGACCGCCGATTTTGAACTTGACATGGTGGCGATGCTTGGTGCGATTGCCCGCCACAAGCCGGCCATCACCTACCTGGCCTATCCGAACAACCCCACGGCCAACCTCTGGAACGACACCGCCATCGAGAAGATCATCGCCGCTGTCGGCGAACAGGGCGGGCTGGTGGTGATGGATGAAGCCTACCAGCCCTTCGCTTCGCGCAGCTGGCTCGAGCGCATCCGCGCCAAGCCTGAGGCCAACCGCCACGTGCTGCTGATGCGCACTCTGTCCAAGTTCGGCCTGGCCGGGGTGCGGCTGGGTTATATGATGGGCCCGACGGCGCTCATCGCGGAGTTTGACAAGGTCCGGCCGCCGTACAACGTCAGTGTGCTCAATTACGAGTGTGCGCTTTTCGCGCTTGAGCATGCGGATGTATTTGCCGCCCAGGCGCAGGAGATCAAGCAGCAGCGTGCTATTATTTTGGAAGCGTTGGCTGCCATGCCCGGGGTGCGGGCCTGGAAGAGCGATGCCAACATGATCCTGGTGCGTGTGCCGGATGCCGCGAAAACTTTCGAGGGCCTGAAGGCGCGCAAGATCCTGGTCAAGAACGTGTCCAAGATGCACCCCCTGCTGGGCAATTGCCTGCGCCTGACCGTCGGCACCCCGCAGGAAAACCAGCAGATGCTGGCCGCCCTGAAAGAAGCACTATGAGCACCGCACGCACCGCCGAGGTATCCCGTAACACTGCCGAGACCCAGATCACCGTCAAGGTCAATCTCGACGGTACCGGCGTCTCGCGCCTGTCCACGGGTATCGGTTTCTTCGACCACATGCTGGACCAGATCGCCCGTCACGGATTGATCGACCTGGACATCCAGGCCAAGGGCGATTTGCACATCGACGGCCACCACACGGTCGAAGACGTGGGGATCACGCTGGGGCAGGCTGTTGCCAAGGCCGTTGGCGACAAAAAGGGCATTCGCCGCTATGGCCACGCCTATGTGCCGCTGGACGAGGCGTTGTCGCGCGTGGTGGTCGATTTTTCCGGTCGTCCGGGGCTGGAGATGCACGTGCCATTCAAGAGCGGCATGATCGGCACCTTTGACAGCCAGCTCGCCTACGAGTTCTTCCAGGGTTTCGTGAACCACGCCTTCGTGACCTTGCACATCGACAACCTGAAGGGTGAAAACGCGCACCACCAGGCCGAGACCGTGTTCAAGGCTTTTGGCCGCGCGCTGCGTGCCGCGCTGGAGATCGATCCGCGATCCGCCGGCATCATCCCCTCGACCAAAGGCTCGCTGTAAGGACATGACTTCCGGAATTGCGGCCAGGACCGTCGCCGTCGTCGATTACGGCATGGGCAACCTGCGCTCGGTCTCGCAGGCCGTGCAGGCTGCGGCCGAGGGCAGTGGCTGGCATGTGCTCATCACTTCGCGCCCGGACGAAGTGCGTGCTGCGGCGCGCGTCGTGCTGCCGGGCCAGGGCGCCATGCCCGACTGCATGCGCGAGTTGCGCGATTCCGGCCTGCGCGATGCGGTGCTGGAAGCTGCCGCCAGCAAGCCGCTGTTCGGCGTCTGCGTGGGCATGCAGATGATGCTGGACCACAGCGCCGAGGGCGACACCCCCGGCCTGGGCCTCATCCATGGCGAGGTCATCAAGTTCGATCTGGCGGGGCGTATGCAGCCCGATGGCAGCCGCTACAAGGTGCCGCAGATGGGCTGGAACCAGGTCCTGCAGATGGACCACGGCGAGGGGCGGCATCCGGTCTGGGCCGGCGTGCCCGATGGCAGCTACTTCTATTTCGTGCACAGCTTCTACGCGCGACCGTCGGATGCGCGCCACAGCGCGGGCGAGGCTGATTACGGCGGCCGTTTCACGGCGGCGATTGCGCGCGATAATATTTTCGCGACACAATTCCACCCAGAAAAAAGTGCTGCCCACGGCTTGGCCCTTTATCGCAACTTCCTCCACTGGAATCCCTGATCCCGCGCCTGTTCAACCCGAACGCGCCCCAGTCAGCCTGACTTTGCTCCAGCATCATGCTTCTCATTCCTGCCATTGACCTCAAGGACGGTCACTGCGTGCGCCTCAAACAGGGCGACATGGATCAATCCACCACCTTTGGTGAGGATCCTGCTGTGATGGCCCGCAAATGGGTGGACAAGGGCGCGCGTCGCCTGCATCTGGTCGACCTTAATGGCGCTTTTGCCGGCCAGCCGAAGAACGAGCAGGCCATCCGCAGCATCCTGAAAGAGGTCGGCAGCGAGGTGGACGTGCAGCTCGGCGGTGGCATCCGCGACCTGGACACCATCGAGCGCTATCTGGACGCCGGCCTGCGCTACGTCATCATCGGTACCGCCGCGGTGAAAAACCCCGGTTTCCTGCAGGATGCCTGCACGGCCTTCGGTGGTCACATCATCGTTGGACTGGACGCCAAGGATGGCAAGGTGGCCACCGATGGGTGGAGCAAGCTGACCCGGCATGAGGTGGTGGACCTGGGCAAGAAGTTCGAGGACTATGGCGTCGAGTCCATCATCTATACCGACATCGGTCGCGACGGCATGCTCTCGGGTATCAATATCGAGGCCACCGTGAGGCTGGCCCAGGCGCTGACGATTCCGGTCATCGCGTCTGGCGGCCTCAAGGGCATGGCCGATATCGAGGCCCTGTGTGCTGTGGAGGGCGAAGGCGTCGAGGGCGTGATCTGCGGCCGGGCCATCTACACCGGCGATCTCGACTTCGAGGCTGCCCAGATTCGAGCCGACGAGTTGAATGGCTGAAGCGGGCGGCGGCGTGGAACTGTTCCACGGCCTGCCGTCGCTGACGCTGCATCTGCCCTGCGGTGACAGCGCGCGGGTGCTGCTTCATGGCGCCCAGCTGGTCTCGTGGGTCAGCCGCGGACGAGAGCGGCTCTACCTCAGTCCCCGGGCCAGGTTCGATGGCCGGTCCGCCGTCCGCGGTGGTGTGCCGGTCTGTTTTCCTCAATTCAACCAGCGTGGCAGGCTTCCCAAGCACGGTTTCGCACGACAGCTGGCGTGGCAGCCTATCGCTTCCTCCGCCATGGCGGGCGAGGAAGTGCGGCTTGGCCTGCGCCTGAGCAGCAACCCCGTGACACTGGCGATCTGGCCCCGGTCGTTCGTGTGCGAGCTGACGGTGGCCCTGCGACCGGGCGGCCTGCAGATCACGCTGGCTGTACAGAACACGGACGCCCAGCCGATTGAATTCACCGGCGCCTTGCATACCTACCTCGCGGTGGACGACATTGCACATACGATCCTCGACGGGCTGGCTGGACAGCCCGAATGGGATGCCGTATCCGACCGGCACGGCCATGGGTCCGACGGGCTCCGCTTCGACGGTGAATTCGATCGTGTCTACGCGGCTGCGACACGGCCGCTGCGGTTGCGCGACGGCCCGCAGACGCTGGAGCTCGCCCAGAGCGATAGCTGGGCCCAGACCGTGGTGTGGAACCCGGGGGCCGACAAGGGCACGGCGCTGGATGACTTGCCCGCAGGCGGCTGGCAGCGCATGGTGTGCGTGGAGGCGGCCCAGGTCATGCAGCCGGTCATGGTGGCGCCCGGAGCCGTCTGGAGCGGCTGGCAGTGCCTGACCCCGTGTGCTGAAGCCGGACCACCCGTCAACCTACAATCCCCCCCATGCTGGCCAAAAGAATCATTCCCTGTCTGGACGTGACAGGCGGGCGTGTCGTCAAGGGCGTCAACTTCGTCGAGTTGCGGGACGCCGGTGATCCCGTGGAGATCGCCGCGCGCTATAACGACCAGGGCGCGG
>DALYHW010000047.1:8781-15227 GCA_031970695.1 Hylemonella sp. | reverse complement strand
CCAGCCCCGAGATACGCGCCATCTTGACACTGCTGCAGCGCCATGAAGTCCTGGAGTTGCGCCGCACGCTGAACCAGGCGGCGTTGCGCCTGGGCCTGGCCCGCTTCCTGACCGAGCTGCTCGCCCCGCTGAATGTGCAGGTGGGTGAGGCCTGGATGCGTGGTGAAATCCAGGTGTTCGAGGAGCACATGTACACCGAGGGCGTGATCGCAGTGCTGCGTGGCGCGCTGGGCAGCACCCCGGCGCTGCCGCAGCCGGGCCGCCCACGGGTCCTGCTCACCACCCTGCCGCAGGAGCCGCATGCGCTGGGCCTGCTGATGGCCGAGGCCATGCTCGCCCTCGAAGGTTGTGACTGCATTTCACTGGGCACGCAGACGCCCGTCACGGAAATCGCCCAGGCGGCGCGGGCCAACCGTGCACGTATCGTGGGGCTCAGTTTCAGCCCGGCCTACCCGATGCCGCTGCTGCAACGTGGCCTGACCGAACTGCGCGGTCTGCTGCCCCCGGACATAAGGATCTGGGCCGGCGGCAGCCACCCGGCCTTGCGCCGGCGCCTGCCCGAAGGCGTGACCGCTGTGGCCAGCCTGCAGGACATCGCCGCCCTGCTCGCCGGACTCGACTGACCCCCGGCTGCAGGGGCCGGCGAGAGCCTCAGCCTGTGCCGTCGCGTTTTTTCAGGTCCGCCAGCCGCAGGCTGGATTCACCCAGGCGCGCGGCAAGGATGCGCGCGATGTTGCGGTAGATTGCGGAGGCGCTCTCGGGATTGGCGTCGATCAGCTCGCGGTAAAACCGCATGGCGACCACATGGCCCAGGGCCCGCACCGTGGCCGAGCGCACGTCATTGCCCACCAGCGCCATCTCCCCGAAACACTCCCCCGGGCCCAGGCGGGTCAGCTCCACGGTCTTGCCGTCGCGCAGTTTTTCGACTGCCACGTCACCGGCAATCAGCACGTAAAAGGAGTTGCCCATGTCGCCCTCGCGAAACACAGTCTCTCCGGTGGCGACCGTGAAGTGCTCCCCCGTGGCCAGCGTGGCGAGCAGGTCCGCCTGGCTCATGCCCGCGAAGATGGGAACTTTCTGGGCAATCTTCTGGATGATGGCCGGATCGAGCCTGAGCCCGGGCGCTGCCGGCGCGCGGGGCAGGACCTCGGCACGCATGCGCTCGGCGATGTTCTGGACGATGGCCGGGTCGATTCCCATGGAGTTCCTCGTGGCAGCAGGCAGCGGTCGTGCCACCACCGGTATGGCCTTATTACACACCGTCCGGACCGCGCCCGCCAGTCCCGGCCCGCCTCCGGACCCGAAAAACGCGGTGCCGCCGCCACGGTTCGCCGACGGCCATGCTCAAGATTGCGCCCGGGAGGCGGTTCGGGGTCCCGGCCCGGTGATAATAAGTAGCGAACCTGTCACACAACCGCTTCCCGTACGAATGTCCGAACTCACCATCGTCTTTGCTGATCTGACTGGCAGTACCGGTCTGTTCGAAGCGTTGGGCAATTCGCGGGCCGCCGAAGTGGTCACCCGCACCACCCACTGGATCGGCAAGCTGTGCCAGGCGCGCGGTGGTCGTGTCATCAAGTACCTGGGTGACGGGGTGCTGATGTCGTTCGAATACAACCCGGCCGCCGTGCAGGCGGTGATCGAGATCCAGACCGAGCACCGCGAACGCAACGCCACCTACCCCAGCCACAGCCAGATGAAGATCAAGATCGGCATGGCGCGCGGCGAGGTGGTGGAACAGGACGGCGACTGTTTCGGTGATGCCGTCAACGTGGCCGCGCGCCTGAGCGACCTGTCCGGATCCGACCAGATTTTCGCCTCGGAAAGCGTGATCGACGCGCTGCCCCACGACGACGACATCCGCTACCGCAACCTCGGACCGATGGACATCCGTGGCAAGACCGGCCAGTCCGTGGTCTACCGCATCGACTGGTTGCGCGAAAGCACGTCCGAATTCCTCACCATGGCCGCCGGCCTGGAGACGGTGGGCGTGCCGACCAGCCGCCTGCCCAGCACCATCGAGCTGAGCTGGAACCACAACCGCACCCTGTTCGAGGCCATCGACATGCCGGTCTTCCTCGGCCGCGGCAACGACGCCCAGTTCGCCGTGCTCGACCCGCGGGTCTCGCGCCTGCATGCGCGGCTTGACCGCCGGGGCGACCTTTTCGTGCTAACCGACATCAGCAGCTACGGCACCTGGGTGCGTTTTGCCGGTTCCTCGGCCGTGATCTCGCTGCGCCGCCAGGAATGCGTCCTGCTGGACAAGGGAGAGATGGCGCTGGGTGCCACCTTTGACGACCCGACCGCCGCCATCGTGAGCTTCTGGTTCGCCGCCAAATCAGCCCCGTGACCCCTGGCATGAACCGCCGGTCCCTGCCCAAGCTGATCGACGACCTGCGCGCCTACCAGGCCGAGCTGGAAGCCCAGAACACCGCGCTCGAATACAGCCGCATCGCCGCCGAGGGCGCATCCGAACGCTTCGAGTCGCTGTTCTCCAACGTGCCGCTGGCCCTGATGGTGGTCGATGAGTTCGGCATGGTCGAGCAGAGCAATGCCATGGCATTGCGGCTGTTCCGGCCCAAGGAGTCGGACCCGCCCCTCAACTTCCTGCTGCCGCTGGTCACGCCCGACCACGTCGAACGCGTGCAGCAGGCACTGGACGAAGCCAAGCTCAAGGGCCACAGCGACACCAGCGAAGTGGTGTTCTCCAGCGGCCTGGAAGCCCGCTTCACGGGCGACCTGCACATTGCACGCATCCAGTACTCGCAGGACCGCGAGCTGATCCACTTCATCTGCGCCGTGATCGACCAGGGCCCGCTGCTGACCGAGCGGCGCGCCCTGCAGGAACGCCGCCGCGCCCTGCAGGAGAGCGCGCTCGCGCTGCAGCAGCGCAACGAGGAACTCCGGCTGTCCGAAAACCGGCTGGCGGCCATCATCAACTCCTCGCTGGACGCCATCATCTGCGTCGATGGCGAGCAGCGCATCACGGTGTTCAACCCGGCCGCGGCCGCGCTGTTTGCCTGCCCGCCCGAGCAGGCCCTCAAGACCTCGCTCGGGCGATTCCTGCCCGAGGCCATCGAGGCGATTGCCGCCACCCGCGTGTCCACCCAGGCCACGCTCGGCGAGGTCAACGGACGCACGGCCGACGGCCGGCCGCTGACGCTAGAGATCAGCGTGTCGCGCGAACGCCAGCCCGAGGGCGAGGGCGACATCACCACCGTGTTCGCGCGCGACCTGACCACGCGCCGGCAAATGGAAGCGCAGCGCAACGTGCTGGAGGCGCAGCTGCGCGAGGCCCACAAGATGCAGGCCATCGGCACCATGGCCGGCGGCATCGCGCACGACTTCAACAACATCCTGGGCGCCATCCTGGGCAACGTCACGCTGGCACGCCAGGACGCCGGTGCCGATTCACCGGTGCAGGTCTGCCTGACCGAGATCGAAAAGGCCGGGCGCCGCGGGCGCGACCTGGTGCGCCAGATCCTGACGTTCAGCCGCAACGAGCCCCCCAAGCGCCACCCCATCCAGCTCAGCGAAGTGGTCCACGAGTCGGTGCGGCTGATGAAGGTCACGCTGCCGCCGGCCGTGGACCTTCAGGTGCGGCTGCACGAGACCCCGGCGGTGCTGGCCGACGCGACCCAGGTCGAGCAGGCGCTGATCAACCTGTGCACCAACGCCATCCACGCGCTCGGCGGCGGCCGGGGCACGGTGAGCATCGAACTCGACAGCTGCCACCCGGACCTGCTGGAATGCCAGCGCCTGGGCCTGGCGGCGGGGCGTTACGTGACACTGGCCGTCAGCGACAGCGGCAGCGGCATGGAGCCCGAGACCCTGCAGCGCATCTTCGAGCCCTTCTTCACGACCAAGCCCGTGGGCCAGGGCACGGGCCTGGGCCTGGCCGTGGTGCACGGCGTGATGCGCACGCACCTGGGCACGGTGGATGTACGCAGCGCGCCCGGACAGGGCAGCGTCTTCACGCTCTACTTCCCGGTGGCCGACACCGAAAGTGCACCGGCACCCACCGAGCCGCCGCGCCTGCAGACCGCCATGGGCTTCGGACGCCACGTCATGTACGTCGACGACGACCAGGCACTGGCCTTCCTCGTGGAGCGTGTGCTGGGTCGACGCGGCTTCAAGGTCAGCGCCTACACCAACCCGCAGGATGCGCTGGCCGCACTGCGTGAACACCCGGCGGACTTCGACCTGCTGGTCACAGACTACAACATGCCAGGCTTCAGCGGCGTGGAACTGCTCAACGAGGCCCGCCAGATCCGGCCGCAACTGCCCATGGCCATGGCCTCGGGCTACATCACCCCCGAGATCGAGGAGAGCGCACAGGCCGCCGGCGCCCGCGCGCTGATCCACAAGCCCAACGACGTGTCGGAGCTGTGCGACACCGTGCAGCGGCTTATCCAGGGCGACGGCAAGCGCTGAGAGCCTGCGTGATGCCGGACATCCCCTGTGTCCACGCGGACGAGGCGCTGCTGGTGCTGGACAAGCCGGCGGGCCTGCTCTCCGTGCCCGGTCGCGGTGCCGACAAGCAGGACTGCGCCAGCGCGCGTGCGCAGGCGCACTGGCCCGACGCGCTGATCGTGCACCGGCTGGACATGGCCACGTCGGGCCTGCTCCTGATGGCACGCGGCGCGGCGATGCAGCGGCAGCTGAGCATGGCCTTCGAAGCGCGCGGCGTGCACAAGCGCTACATCGCCGTCGTGGCTGGCCATCCGGCAGACGACTGCGGCGAAGTGGCGCAGCCGCTCATAACCGACTGGCCCAACCGCCCCCGCCAGCACATCCACCCGCAAGGCAAGCCCAGCCTGACGCGCTGGCGGGTACTGGCACGCGAACGCGACGCGCAGGGCCGCCCGCAAACCCGGCTGGAACTCGAGCCCGTGACGGGCCGCTCACACCAGTTGCGGGTGCACCTGCAGTCGATCGGACACGCCATCCTGGGCGATCCACTGTATGCCGACGCCGCGGTGCAGGCCCGCAGCGCACGCCTGCTGCTGCACGCCAGTGAGCTGGCGCTGGACCATCCCCTGAGCGGCCAGCGCCTGCACTGGCGCAGTCCGCCCCCCTTCTGACCCCACCGCAGGACTGCCCATGACCGACCCGCACCTCTACGTTCTCACCGGCGCCTCCCGCGGCATGGGCCTGGCCATGGCCCGCGCACTGCTGCGGCCTGAACACCGGCTGCTGTGCATCTCACGCTGGGAGAATCCGCAGCTGGACGCGCTCGCACAGCAAAGCGGCTGCGCGCTGGAACAGTGGCCGCTGGACCTTGCGCACAGCCGCGAGGCCGCAGCCATGCTGCGCCAATGGCTGGGCAAGCCCGGCCTGCGCTGTGCCGGGGCCACGCTGATCAACAACGCCGGCGTGATCCCGCACATCGCGCCCCTCTCAGCCCTGGACCCGGACGACCTCGCGCAGGCGCTGCGCGTGGGCCTGGAAGCGCCCATGGCGCTGAGTGCGGCCTTCCTCGCCGCGACTGCGGACTGGGGCGTGCCGCGTCGCATCCTCAATATTTCCTCGGGGCTGGGCCGCCGGGCCATGGCGTCGCAGGCCACGTACTGCGCCGCCAAAGCCGGCATGGACCACTACACCCGCTGCCTGGCGCTGGAAGAAGCCCTCAAGCCGAACGGCGCGAAGGTCTGCTCGCTGGCCCCGGGCGTGATCGACACCGACATGCAGGTCCAGCTGCGTAGCGCGGACGACGCCGCCTTTCCCGACCGCCGCCGTTTTGAACAACTCAAGAGCGGCGGCCAGCTCGACAGTCCCGAAGCCGCCGCCCGCAAGGTCCTGGCCTGGCTGGAGCGGCCGGACTTCGGCCGTGAGCCGGTCGCCGACGTGCGCGGCTAGGGACAGGTTCGCGCCCGGCAACCCCGCGTGACACGGGTTCGGGCGGACCCGCGCCCGTTCAGGCCTGCTGGAGCATCTGCACGATCTCGTCCTTGAGCCGCAGGCGCTGCTTCTTCAGGTTTTCCAGCGCCTCGACGCTCATCACCTCGCCGCCCGTCTCCACACGGGCCACGGTGTGGTTGACCTCGTCGTACTCCTTGTACAGCCGGGCGAAATGGTGATGGGTGGTCTTGAGGGTGTGGATCTTGTCCTTGAGCTGCGGGAATTCGTGGGCGATGTCGTGTTTCAGCAGATCCATCCGGGTACTCCTTGTTAGATACCCGGCCAGTCTAGGCGCGGCGGCGGTACCGGAACATGACTCAGGTCAAATTGAGTTCATGACCCTGCGGCGCTAAGATGCCGGCCATGACGAGCCGCAAGCACTGGAGCCTGAGCGCAAAACTCGCGCTCGTCGGCACCCCCTTCCTGCTGCTGGCATTGTTGGCCACGGCGGCCACGCTGTGGGTGTCGTGGCAACTGGACGGCGGGGCCGCGGCCGTGAACGAGGCGGGCCGCATGCGCATGCAGGCCTACCGGCTGGCGCTGTC
>DALYHW010000047.1:0-8771 GCA_031970695.1 Hylemonella sp. | reverse complement strand
GCCCCAGCGAGCTTGGCAGCCAGGTCCGGGAGTTCGAGGACAGCCTGGCCCTGCTGCGCGTCGGAGACCCGGATCGCCCGCTGTTTGTTCCATGGGACGACACCGTGCAGCAGCGCTTCACCCTGATCGAGCGGGACTGGGACAGTTTCCGTCCCCTGCTGTCGTCCACGGTGACCCGTACCGGCCTGCATGCCCACACCATCCTCTTCGTGCAGCACATCGACGACTTCGTGCGCAGCATCGAGTCCCACATCTCGCGCTGGACGGCCATCCTCCACCTGCTGCAGACCGCGCTGATGGCGCTGGTCATCCTGGGTGCCGTGGCGATGCTGTACGCCGGCCACCTCTTCGTCCTGGAGCCTGTGAGCCTGCTCAAGCAGGCCATCCGCAAGGTCCAGGGCGGGGACTTCGACGCCCGCGTGGACAAGCTCACCCGCGACGAATTCGGCACCCTGGCCGAAGGCTTCAATGGCATGGCCGAGCACCTGCAATCGATGTACCGCAACCTCGAAGCCCGGGTAGCGGAAAAGACCGCGGAGCTGGAAGTCAAGCGCGAGCGGCTGGAGAGCCTGTACGAGGTCACCTCGCTGGTGGCACGCGCCACCACGCTGGACGAGCTGGCCCAGGGTTTCGTGCGCAGCGTCCTGCGCATCGCCCACGCCGACGGCGTGGCACTGCGCTGGTCCGACGAGGCCAACCAGCGCTACCTGATGCTGGCAGCCCAGGGCCTGCCGGCCGAGATGGTGGAAACCGAGCATTGCATCCACAAGGGCGACTGCGACTGCGGCAACACGGCCACCGACGCCGGCGGGCTGCGGGTGATTCCCATCCACGCGCTGGGCGAGACCCGCGAGCGGCTGTGCGGGCGCTCGGGCTTCGAGACCCTGGTCAGCATCCCCGTGCGGCTGCACGAACGCCTGATGGGCGAAGTCGACCTGTTCTTCCACGCCCGGCTGGTGCCATCGCCAGCCGAGCGCTCTCTGCTGGAAGTCCTGGCCAGCCACCTGGCGGGGGCCATGGAAAACCTGCGCCTGAACTCGCTGGACCGTGAAGCCGCCGTGGCCCAGGAGCGCAACCTGCTCGCGCGCGAGCTGCACGACTCCATCGCCCAGTCGCTGGCCTTCCTCAAGATCCAGGTCCAGCTGATGCGTGACGCGCTGGCCCGTGGTGACCAGCGCGCCATGGCCCAGGTGCTCGACGAGATCGACGCCGGCGTGCGCGAGAGCTACGGCGACGTGCGCGAACTGCTCATGCACTTCCGCACCCGTACCAACACCGAGGACATCGAGACGGCGCTCGCCACGACCTTGCACAAGTTCGAGCTGCAAAGCGGCCTCAAGGCCAAGCTGCACATGCAGGGCCACGGACTGCCCCTGGCACCCGACCTGCAAATCCAGGTGCTGCACATCGTGCAGGAAGCACTGTCGAACGTGCGCAAGCATGCCCGTGCCAGCCAGGTCTGGCTGGATGTGCAGCAGCAGCCCGAGTGGCGTTTCGAAGTACGCGACGACGGCAGCGGCTTCAACAGCGACGATGGCGTGGACGAGACCCACGTGGGCCTGCGCATCATGCGCGAGCGTGCCGAGCGCATTGGTGCCCGCGTCGAAGTCCTCTCCACCCGTGGTGCCGGCACCTCGATCGTGCTGACGTTGCCTGCCCAGCCCGTCGCGATGGCCACGCCGCCAGCCGACCTCCCTGTTCCCGACCATGCCGCCACCTGACCGCATCCGCATCCTCGTCGTCGACGACCACACCCTGTTTCGCCGCGGCCTCATGGCCCTGCTGGCGCGGGAACCGCGGCTCGACGTCGTGGGCGACGCCGCCGATGCCGGCGAAGCCCAGCGCCGCGCGCAGGAACTGCAACCCGACCTGATCCTGCTCGACAACCACCTGCCCGGCGTACGCGGCGTGGACGCACTGCCCGCGCTGCGCGAAGCCGCGCCGGGGGCGCGCGTGCTCATGCTCACGGTGAGCGAGGACGAGCAGGACCTGGCCGCGGCGCTCAAGGGGGGCGCGGCGGGTTACCTGCTCAAGACCATCGAAGGTGACGCGCTCGCCGCCGCCATCGAGCGGGCCATGCGCGGCGAGAACGTGGTGGCCGCCGAGATGACCAGCAAGCTCGTCTCGGCCTTCCAGGGGGGCACCCCTGCCAGCGCGCCCGCCCCCGCGGCTTGCGGCCCGGCCGCGGCACTGCTCGACAGCCTGTCCCCGCGCGAACGCGACATCCTGCGCGGCATCGCCCGTGGCGCCAGCAACAAGGAGATCGGCGCCGAACTCGGCATCGCCGAGACCACGGTCAAGATCCACGTGCAGCACGTGCTGCGCAAGCTCGATGTGAGCACCCGCGTCCAGGCCGCCGTGCTGGCGACGACCGCCGGCGTCAACTGAGACACCTGCGGTCCATGGCCGCAGGGCCCGGCGGGTCTTGCCACCGGTGGCCACCGCAGGGACGGCGTGCGGGGCATGATGCTGTCCCATGACACCCACCGCCCCGCTGCTCACGGTCTATTACGACGGCAGCTGCCCCTTGTGCCAGCGCGAAATCGCGCTGTACCGTCGCCAGCGCGGTGCGGATCGCCT
Source organism: Hylemonella sp. (assembly GCA_031970695.1). GTDB lineage: Bacteria > Pseudomonadota > Gammaproteobacteria > Burkholderiales > Burkholderiaceae_C > Hylemonella. The sequence continues at coordinate 6,191 of DALYHW010000047.1, read as the reverse complement.
GGCCTGGCTCGACGTCAGCGCGGGCGCGCCAACCGGCGCCGACCTCTCCTGTGAAGCCGCGCTGCGGCGCTTCCACGTGCGTGACGCGCAAGGCCGCCTCTACAGTGGCGCCGCCGCTTTCGCCCGGCTGTGGCGCAGCCTGCCACGGTGGCGGGTGGCGGGCTGGCTGGGTGCGTTGCCGCCGCTGAGCTGGGTGCTGGAGCTGGCCTACCGGGCCTTCCTGCCCCTGCGCCCGCGCCTGCAGCGCTGGGTGCGCCATCGCTGGGGCGACGACCGGTCCTGAGGACCAGTCGGGGCACGCCCTGGAACCGGTGTAAGCTGCGCCTCTTTTGCCGCTCATACAGAGCGGCTCCGCGCTGGCGCCGCCCCCACCACGGGCGGCCCGCCCCTGCCTTCGATCACCGTGCCCACGCGCGAACCGTCCGCATGAGAATCAACCGCAGCGTCATGCTCGCGCTGCTTTTCACCCTCGCACTCCATCTGCTGGCGCTGGGCCTCGCCAGCCTGTGGCGCGGGCACAGCCGTCCCTCCGTGGCGCCGCCGGTGGCCGACACGCCGCTGACCATCTACACCGCCGCGCCGACGCAGCGGCCACCGCGGCCCGCGCCCCCGCAGGCCTCGGCTCTGCCCGCTCCGCCGGAGCGCGACACGACACCGGTCCGGCAGCCGGCGTCGATGGCCGCACCACCCGCCCCCTCGGCCGAGGAATGGGCCCTGGCCGCGAAGTACACGCCCAAGAACAGCAAGCGCTACCGCTACAACTGGGGCCAGCAGGTGCGCAGCATGATGGGCACCGCCGTCGAAGGCCCGGACCAGGGCATCGTGCGCTTTCGCGTCGAAATCGCGCCCGATGGCCGGCTCGCCAGCCTGGAGACGCTCTGGAGCACGTCGGCACGGGCCGAGCAGCTGGCCCGCGAAGCGATCCGCCAGATGCCGCCGCTGCCGCCCACGCCCACTGGCAAGCCCCTGTTCTTCGAGCAGACCATCTCCTTCCAGCCCTTCGACGCGGGCTGGCCGCCCATCTACAAGTACGACTGCCTGCCGGACCCGCCGAAGTTCCGCAACCCCTTCGTCTGGGACGGCAAGTCACCCCGGGGGCCCACAGCGCCGCCGCCGAACCCGCAGGCCCAGGACCCGGCCGCCCTGGAGGAATGCCTGCGCAACCTGCCGCAGGACAGCCTCGAGGCCGAAAGTGCCGATACCGAGCGCCAGCTTAAGCAGTGGGGCTCGAGTGAACTCGACCCGCGGCGCTGACCGCGGGCAGGCGTGGCCGGCGCCCGGGCCGGGCAACCCGGCATTTGATCCACCTCAAGCTTCCCCCAGATAAGCCGTCCGGATAGTTCTTTCGGAGGATGCCCGGCCGCGCGGCCGCTACCTCCGAAGGATGGCGTGTTGGCGCACCGCTTTCTACAGTCCATGCACCCTCAAAGGAGATGTGACATGGACAGAAACAGACAGGCGCTTTCGGTGCTGATCGTCAGCACCCTGGCCTTCACCGTGTGTTTCATGGTGTGGATGATGTTCGGCGTGATCGGCATTCCGATCAAGAAGGCGCTCAACCTCAACGCCACCGAATTCGGCCTGCTGACCGCCACGCCGGTGCTCACGGGCTCGCTGATCCGCGTGCCGCTGGGCATCTGGACCGACCGTTACGGCGGGCGCATCGTCATGGCCATCCTCATGGCCTGCACCGTGCCGGCCATCTACCTCATGGCCTATGCCACCGCCTACTGGCACTTCCTGGTCATCGGCCTGTTCGTGGGCCTGGCCGGCGGCTCCTTCTCGGTGGGAACGCCCTACGTCGCACGCTGGTTCCCCAAGAACCGCCAGGGCTTCGCCATGGGTGTTTACGGCGCCGGCAACTCGGGCGCAGCGGTCAACAAGTTCGTCGCGCCAGCCCTGGTGGTCGCCTTCGGCTGGACCATGGTGCCACAGGTCTACGCGGCCATCATGCTGGGCACCGTCATCATCTTCTGGCTGTTCAGCCACAGCGATCCGGCCCACCTGGTGCCGAGCAACGTCAAGTTCAGCGACCAGCTCCGGGCCCTGAAGGACCCCAAGGTCATCAAGTACTGCCAGTACTACAGCATCGTGTTCGGCGGCTACGTGGCGCTCTCGCTGTGGATGGTGCAGTACTACGTGGGCGAATACGGGCTGGACATCCGCGCCGCGGCCCTGCTGGCGGCCTGCTTCTCGTTGCCCGGCGGCGTGCTGCGCGCCGTGGGCGGCTGGCTCAGTGACAAGTACGGCGCCCACAGCGTGACCTGGTGGGTGATGTGGGTCAGCTGGATCTGCCTGTTCCTGCTTTCCTACCCGCAGTTCGAATTCACGGTCACCACCATCAACGGCCCGCAGACCTTCCATTTCGGCCTCAACGTCTATGCCTTCACCGGCCTGATGGCCGTCCTGGGCATCGCGTGGGCCTTCGGCAAGGCCAGCGTATTCAAGTACATCAGCGACGACTACCCCGGCAACATCGGCACCATCAGCGGCATCGTCGGCCTCGCGGGCGGGCTGGGCGGCTTCGTGCTGCCCATCATGTTCGGCGCCCTGCTCGACTTCACCGGCATCCGCTCCAGCGCCTTCATGCTCATGTACGGCGTGGTCTGGGTCTCGCTGATCTGGATGTACTGGACCGAGGTGCGCCGCACCGAAGTCATGGGCAACAAGGCCACCTCTTTCAGCCTCAAGGGCTGACCCCACAAGGACACACCATGGACACGAGCACCAAACAATCGGGCGCCACCATCACGGACTGGCGCCCCGAGGACGAACAGTTCTGGGAGAACACCGGCCGCCACATCGCCTACCGCAACCTCTGGATCTCGATCCCCGCGCTGCTGTGCGGCTTCGCGATCTGGGGCATGTGGGGCATCATCACCGTGCAGATGCTCAACCTGGGCTTCCCCTTCAGCCAGGCCGAGCTCTTCACGCTGACCGCCATCGCAGGCCTGGCCGGCGCCACCATGCGCATCCCGGCCTCCTTCCTGATCCGCATCGCCGGCGGTCGCAACACCATCTTCCTCACCACCGCCATGCTGCTGGCCCCGGCCATCGGCACCGGCATCTGCCTGCAGCACAAGGACTGGCCGCTGTGGGTGTTCCAGCTCATGGCGCTGTGGTCGGGCGTGGGCGGCGGCAACTTCGCCAGCTCCATGTCCAATATCGGCACCTTCTTCCCCAAGCGCCTGCAGGGCACGGCGCTGGGCCTGAACGCCGGGCTGGGCAACTTCGGCGTGACGACCATGCAGATCGTCATTCCCTTTGTCATGACCATGAGCCTGTTCGGCCCCTTCGGCGGCGAGGCCATGACGCTGGTGAAGGACAGCGGCTGGATCTTCGGCAAGATCGCCGCCGGCACGCCCACCTGGATCCAGAACGCGGGTTTCGCCTGGCTGATCTCGCTGGTGCCGCTGTCGGTGCTGGCGTGGTTCGGCATGAACAACCTCAAGACCGTCACGCCCGATATCGACAACAGCGCGGGCAGCACCATCGGCGCCTTCGTCAAGGTCACCTGGCTCTACACCCTCTCCTTCGCGCCGGCCATCCTGGGCCTGTACCTCTACCTGCCCGCCCCCACGGGCCTGGGCCTGCTCAACATGTGGGTGGCCATGCCGCTGATCATCGTGGCCACGCTGTTCACCATGAAGCTGGCCGCCATCGGTCCGATGAAGGAGAACATCGCCAAGCAATTCGCCATCTTCCGTGACAAGCACACCTGGTCGATGACGGCGCTGTACATCGTGACCTTCGGCTCCTTCATCGGCTTCTCGATGGCGCTGCCCCTGTCCATTACGGTCATCTTCGGCAGCACGCACGTCTTCGACGCGGCGACCAACGCCTGGGTCCATGCCAAGAACCCCAACGCACCCAGTGCCCTGACCTACGCCTGGATCGGCCCCTTCGTCGGTGCGGCCGTGCGCCCCATCGGCGGCTGGATCTCGGACAAGGTGGGGGGGTCCATCGTCACGCAGATCATCTCGGCCGTGATGGTGGTGGCCTCGGCCGCCGTGGGCTACATCATGCTGCAGGCCTACCAGTCGGCCACACCCGAGCAGTACTTCACCACCTTCATGCTGCTGTTCGTGGTGTTGTTCACGGCCAGCGGCATCGGCAACGGCTCGACCTTCCGCACCATCGCCGTGATCTTCGACCGCACCCAGGCCGGCCCGGTGCTGGGCTGGACCTCGGCCATCGCCGCCTACGGCGCCTTCGTGGCCCCGGTGGTGATCGGCGCCCAGATCAAGGCCGGCACGCCGCAGCTGGCGATGTACGGCTTCGCCGTCTTCTATGCCCTGTGCCTGATCCTCAACTGGTGGTTCTACCTGCGCCGCAACGCCTACGTGAAGAACCCCTGAACCCTGACCGCGATCGATTTGACTGGAGGCCGACATGAGCCATTTTCTGGACCGACTGAGCTACTTCTCGCAGCCGCGTGAGAGCTTCTCCGACAACCACGGCGTCACCACGGGCGAAGACCGCACCTGGGAAGACGCGTACCGCAACCGCTGGGCCCACGACAAGATCGTGCGTTCCACCCATGGCGTGAACTGCACGGGCTCCTGCTCGTGGAAGATCTACGTCAAGGGCGGCATCGTCACCTGGGAAACCCAGCAGACGGACTACCCGCGTACGCGCTGGGACATGCCCAACCACGAGCCGCGTGGCTGCGCCCGGGGCGCCAGCTACAGCTGGTACCTGTATTCCGCCAACCGCGTGAAGTACCCCATGGTGCGCGCACGCCTGCTCAAGCTGTGGCGTGAGGCCCGCCTCACGAACGCCCCCGTGGAGGCCTGGGCCTCGATCGCCGAAAGCAACGCCAAGCGCAAGGAGTACCAGAGCGTGCGGGGCCTGGGTGGATTTGTCCGCTCGAGCTGGGACGAAGTCAACGAGATGATCGCCGCGGCGAACATCTACACGGTCAAGAAACACGGCCCGGACCGCGTGATCGGCTTCTCGCCGATCCCGGCCATGTCCATGATCAGCTATGCCGCGGGCAGCCGCTACCTTTCGCTGCTGGGTGGCGTGTGCATGAGCTTCTACGACTGGTACTGCGACCTGCCGCCGGCCAGCCCCCAGATCTGGGGCGAGCAGACCGACGTACCCGAGTCGGCCGACTGGTACAACTCCACCTACATCATCGCCTGGGGCTCCAACGTGCCGCAGACGCGCACCCCGGATGCCCACTTCTTCACCGAGGTGCGCTACAAGGGCGCCAAGACCGTGGCCGTCACGCCGGACTACGCCGAGATCTCCAAGCTGGCCGACATCTGGATGCACCCCAAGCAGGGCACGGACGCGGCCATGGCGGTGGCGATGAGCCACGTGATCCTCAAGGAGTTCTACTTCGACAAGCCCAGCACCTATTTCGACGACTACGCACGCCGCTACACCGACCTGCCCATGCTGGTCATGCTCAAGGAGCAACAGGGGCCGGACGGCAAGACCGTGCTGGTACCCGACCGCTACGTGCGTGCGTCCGACTTCAACGGCAAGCTGGGCCAGGCCAACAACCCCGAGTGGAAGACCGTGGCCTTCGACGCCTCCGGCAAGGTGGTGCTGCCGCAGGGCTCCATCGGCTTCCGCTGGGGTCCGGACGGCCGTGCCGATGCCGGCAAGTGGAACCTCGAGGACAAGGAAGGCCGCCACGGCAACACAGTCAAGCTCAAGCTGTCGGCCCTGGAAGGCGGCGCGACGTGTGACACCGCACAGGTGGCCTTCCCCTATTTCGGCGGCATCGCGCACGAGCACTTCCCCAACAACACCGCCGGTGCCGGCAACAGCAGCGTGATGCTGCGCACCGTGCCGGTGACCCGCATCAGCCTGGGCAAGGAAGGCGACAAGCGCGAGGCGCTGGTGGCCACCGTATTCGACCTGCAGGCGGCCAACCTCGGCGTGGCCCGCAGCCTGCCGGGCGAGAACGCCGCCCAGCACTACGACGAGGACACCCCCTACACCCCGGCCTGGCAGGAAAAGATCACGGGTGTGCCGCGCCAGCAGCTCATCACCGTGGCGCGCCAGTTTGCCGAGAACGCCGACAAGACTCACGGCAAGTCCATGGTCATCATCGGCGCGGCCATGAACCACTGGTACCACAGCGACATGAACTACCGCGGCATCATCAACATGCTGATGCTGTGCGGCTGCATCGGCCAGAGCGGCGGCGGCTGGGCGCACTACGTGGGCCAGGA
>DALYHW010000046.1:10781-15247 GCA_031970695.1 Hylemonella sp. | reverse complement strand
CGAGGCGGGCGCGGGCTGGAGGATCAACTCACTCGCCTTGCTGGCCGATGCCGCGCACAACCTGAGCGACGTGGCCGGGCTGCTGCTGGCGTGGATGGCCGCGCTGGCCACCCGCCTGCGACCTGATGCCCGCCACACCTATGGCTGGCGTCGTGCCTCCATCCTGGCCGCCTTCGCCAACGCCGTGCTGCTGCTCGTCGCCATGGGTTCGCTGGGCCTCGAAGCCATCCAGCGCCTGGCCACGCCCGAACCCACCGAAGGCTGGACACTGATCGCCGTGGCCAGCGTCGGCATCGTGGTCAACAGCGCGACCGCCCTGCTGTTCCTGCGTGATCGGGCACACGATCTGAACGTGCGCGGGGCGTTCCTGCACATGGCGGCCGACGCGCTGGTTTCATTGGGTGTGGTGGTGGGTGGAGCGCTCTACCTGTGGCAGGGCTGGGCCTGGCTGGACCCGGTGATCAGCCTGGCCATCGCTTTCGTCATCGTGGTCGGGACCTGGAGCCTGTTGCGCCAGTCCGTGCACCTGCTGTTTGACGGCGTGCCGGAGCACGTGGACCTGCCCGCCCTGCACGCCTGGCTGGCAACACGGCCGGGTGTGGCGCAGGTCAGCGACCTGCACGTCTGGGCGCTGAGCACCACCCAGGTCGCCTTGACCGCCCACCTGGTGATGCCGGCGGGCCACCCGGGCGACGACTTCGTGCGCGACACGAGCGAAGGCCTGCAGACCCGTTTCGGCGTTGCCCATTCCACGCTGCAGGTCACGCGCGAGCCGCTGATGCTTACCTGCAACAGCCCGCGGCCGCACGCCGATTGACGGCACGGAGGCCCCACGGGAAGCTCCGACCTGGGTACCGCACCGGGGTGCACGAAAGACAAGCAACCCAGCACTCAAGTCGATTGCCGCATCTATTCACGCTGACCCTCGTCACGTGACTTGCCGGTCGGCGACCGTGGAGAGTTTGGGCTACAGTGGTGCGGTCGCAACTCACAGGCAGCGCACCATGAACGATCTCTCCGCCTTCCCCATCACCCAAAAATGGCCCGCCCGGCACCCTGAGCACCTGCAGCTGTACTCGCTGCCCACGCCCAATGGCGTGAAAATCTCCATCGCGCTGGAAGAGACTGGCCTGCCCTACGAGGCGCACCTGGTGAGCTTCGAGAGCAACGACCAGTTCTCGCCCGAGTTCCTCAGCCTCAACCCCAACAACAAGATCCCTGCAATCCTCGATCCGGACGGGCCCGGCGGCAAGCCGCTGGCGCTGTTCGAGTCGGGCGCCATCCTGGTCTACCTGGCCGGCAAGACGGGCAAGCTGTTGCCGGCCGACGATGCCGGCAAGTACGAGACGCTGCAATGGCTGATGTGGCAGATGGGCGGCGTGGGCCCTATGTTCGGGCAGGTGGGTTTTTTCACCATCTTTGCCGGCAAGGATTTCGAGGACAAACGCCCGCGCGACCGCTACGTGGCCGAGTCACGCCGCCTGCTGGGTGTGCTCAACGAGCGCCTCAAGGGCCGTAAGTGGATCATGGGCAATGACTACACGATTGCGGACATCGCAGTCTTCCCGTGGGTGCGCAACCTGCTGCTGCGCTACAAGGCCGGTGAGCTGGTGTTCATCGAGGACTTTCCTGAAGTCACGCGTGTCCTTGAGGCCTTCGCCGCGCGCCCGGCGGTACGGCGCGGACTGGAAATTCCGAAGCGGACCTGACTGCACCGACGACGAGAATTACTCAAGACCAACAGGGGGGTGTCCATGAAAGGCTGGGTCGTACTGCTGGCCCTGGCCCTTGCCGCCGTCGCGCAGGCGCAGGGCCAGATCTACAAATGGGTGGATGAAAACGGCAAGGTCCGCTACACGGACCATCCGCCGCCGGCGCCGAACCAGAAGTCACAGCAAATCAAGGTGCCGGACGCACCGCCGCCGCCGCCCGGACCCAACCCCTACCTGCCCTCCCCGGCGGAAAAATCCCTGCGCCAGCAAAACGAGCTGATGAAGTCCCAGAAGGAAATGGAGGAACGCGAGCGTCGGGCGCAGTTGCAGACGCGGTGCGCGCAGGCCCGGCAACGCCTGGCTGCGCTCGACAGCGGACGGCGCCTGTACCGCACGGACGCCGATGGCGCACGCAACTTCATGGACGACGCCGACATTGCCAACCAGCGCGAGGTGCAGTCGCAAGCCATTGCCACATATTGCGGCAACTGAGCGCAACCGTGGCGGCTTCGCCGGCACCTTGCCCGGCGCCAGACGAAAAAAAGCCCGCCTCGTGCTTTCGCATGAAGCGGGCCTTCAGTGCCTCGCCGGTCACCTGTGCGCCGGCAACCAGTGCCGGCCGGCGGTCAGACGCCGATCAGTAGCTGCGGCGATGGTCCGAGCCGCCGCCGAAGCGACCACCGCCGGAGCCACCACCATAGCCGCCGCTGCGCGGGGCGCGGGCTTCCATCGGGCGGGCTTCGTTGACCACCATGTCGCGACCATCCACGGACTGGCCGTGCATGCCACGGATGGCCGCCTGGGCCTGGTCGGCAGTGGACATCTCGACAAAGCCGAAGCCCTTGGAACGGCCGCTGTCGCGATCCATCACGACCTTGGCGGACTGGACACTGCCGAACTCGGAAAAACGCTGTTGAAGGTCATCGTCGCGGACCGAGTAAGACAGATTGCCGACGTAAAGTTTGCTGCTCATGCTAGAGCCTTTCAGAAATGCGCCTGCCAAAAATAGTGCAATGGCGCGGAGAAAAAGAACGCCCGGCGGATGCCGGTCCGTTCAACGGAATTGGCGCCGGACCGGCGTGGGTGCGGAAGCACCGCTGTTACGGGGCGGGAGGTGGCGGAAGGTGATGCGCCCCTTGCCCAGGTCATAGGGCGACAGTTCCAGGGAAACGTTGTCGCCCGCGAGTATGCGGATGTGGTGCTTGCGCATCTTGCCGCCGGTATAGGCCACAAGGCTATGGCCATTCTCCAGCGTGACGCGAAAGCGCGAATCGGGCAGCACCTCCATGACCTTGCCCTGCATCTCAATCAGTTCCTCTTTGGCCATGGTGGCTGCTCCTTGTGGTGGTCGATGGGTGGATTCGGATCGCTGCGCTTCACGCGTAGCTGTGGCGCTGTTGCAGCCACTGGTGTCCCTGGGCGATCGCGTATTGCACAGCACCTTCTCGGGTGCTGAATTCCGGCAGAAAACGAAACACGCGGTCATGTGTGCCGCGGCCACTGCCACTGCGGATGGACAGGGATGCGATGTACTGTCCGGCCTCGTTGAGCCGGGTGAGTGGTGAGACAAGATACTTGCCCACCGAGAATGCTTGTTCTTGGGTGGTATTCATGTGTTTGTGCGAGCGGCGTTCGCCGCGCGACTTGGAATCAGGGAAAAACCGTCACGCGCCAGCGCGGACGTTGCGGCACGAGCCGCTCGGGGGGTCCGGTCCAGGGAAGAGAGAAAAGACCGGGGATGTGGCTTGCCGCTCGGAGGGAGTTTGACGACCAGAGGAGCCGGCGTGAGCGGCTTGCGAGGGCGTGGTTGGCAGTGCGTAGAGACTGCGGACCGTGTCAGACAACAGTCACCGCAAAGGTAAGCAATTTGCAGCGACCCGTGTATTGTACCTCGATTACCCCGAGGCCCGACATTTATTTGCGGATGCGGATCAGCGCCCCATCAATGCCCGCACGTGCGCAGCAGTTCCGCTGGCCAGCCCCTCCAGGCTGTAGCCTCCCTCGAGCACCGAGACCACGCGGCCTCGTGCGGACTCATCGGCCACCTGCATGAGCTCGCGCGTGATCCAGTGGAAGTCCTCGTCGGTGAACTTCAGGCCACCCAGCGGGTCCAGGTGGTGCGCATCGAAACCGGCAGAGATGATGACAAGCTCGGGTTCAAACTTGCGCAGTGCGGGCAGCATCTCGTTCTGCATGGCGGCGCGGAAGGCGGCCGAGCCCGAGCCGGGTTTCAACGGCGTGTTCACGATGTTGTTCGCCACACCGGTCTCCTGCCAGCCGCCCGTGCCTGGATAGAAAGGGGACTGGTGGCTGGAACCGTAAAACAGGTCGGGATCATCCCAGAAGCTGTGCTGCGTGCCGTTCCCATGGTGGACATCGAAATCGATGACCGCGACGCGCCTCAGGCCATGCGCCTCGCGCGCATGCAAGGCCGCAATCGCCGCCTGGTTGAAAACACAAAAGCCCATGGCACGGTTGGCCTCGGCATGATGGCCGCAGGGACGCGTGGCACAGAAAACATTGGCCGCATGACCAGCCACAACATCGTCCACGCCCGCGCAGGCGGCGCCCACGCAGCGCATCACGGCCTCCAGCGAGCCCGGCGACATGATGGTGTCGCCCGCGTCCAGCATCTGGTAACCCTGCCTGGGTGCCAGGGATTTGACTTCGTCCACGTAGTCGGGGGTGTGGACCAGCAGCACCTGATCGTATGAACCCAGCGGCGCCTCACGCCAGACTGCGGCGTCAAATTCC
>DALYHW010000046.1:10453-10771 GCA_031970695.1 Hylemonella sp. | reverse complement strand
GCGTTTTCAGCGCCTTGAGCACCGCCTCGAGCCGCGCCGGAGACTCAGGGTGATGCGGGCCCGGCTGGTGGTCAAAACAGGCCTCGTGGGTGTAGATCAGGGTGCTCATGGGTATACGTCGTCCTCGGCAAGACATCATCATCGGCGGCATGGCAACCCCTTGGGGCGCCGCCGCGTCAATTCTCAGTCAAACGGGAAATTCTTGCAGTGTGGACCGGTCACTGCATGCGTAAAAACCGCAGGGGTGTTCAGGCCGGACCGGACACTGGCGCGCAGGTCGGGGCGCCGCCCCGGATCCATCGGACGATGGAAGCCCGC
>DALYHW010000046.1:0-10443 GCA_031970695.1 Hylemonella sp. | reverse complement strand
CGGAGATGCGCCCTGGACAGATCAGAAGGTGTCAATGCGCGTCAGAGCGCACCCCACTCGCTGGTTTTGCTGAACACCACCTCGCCGGTGGGCACGTGGATCACCTTGACGACGCCTCCCGGCGGTTCGGTCTTGCTCTTCGCCGCCAGCGACACGGCCAGATCCCGGTCCGCGAACAGGACACCGTTGTACACCGGCGATCGCGGCAAGGTGGCCACGATGCGGTGCGAGCTTTCGATCTTGTAGGCCGGATTTTCCATTTCTACCCCCCAGATCTGCAGGTCAGTGTCTGCAGACAAGGATAGGTTGCCACGGAAACATTTCAAGCGTGTTAACCCCGGCGTAAAAAAGTGCAAAAAGCCGGCTAACCTGCGCGTGCAGAGGCGCCGCCGCGGCACACAAGAAAGCCCGTACCTGTACGCATCAGGCACGGGCCCTCCCCTACAACCTGGGCGCCGGGTCGGGGTCAGCCTTTGACGAAGCTGAACTGCCCCGGATTGCGCACCGGGTCGGTGTCGACATCGATTGCATCCTTGGGCGCGAACCTGCCCTCCAGCAGCAGCTTCGAGAGCGGGTTTTCGATGCGCTGCTGGATGGCGCGTTTGAGCGGACGGGCGCCGAAGACGGGATCGAAGCCGACCTTGGCCAGCTCGTCCAGTGCCTTGTCGGACACCTTGAGCGTGAGCTCCATTTTTGCCAGCCGATCCTGCAGTGCCTGCAACTGGATCTTCGCAATGCTGGCGATGTGCCGGGCATCCAGTCCGTGGAAGACCACCGTCTCATCGATGCGGTTGAGGAACTCCGGACGGAAGTGGTTCTTCAGCTCACCCCAGACCGCTTCCTTGATGTCGTCATACGGCTGCCCCACCATGCTCTGGATCAGGTGCGAACCGATGTTGCTCGTCATCACGATCACGGTGTTCTTGAAGTCCACGGTGCGGCCCTGGCCGTCGGTAAGGCGGCCATCGTCCAGCACCTGCAGCAGCACGTTGAAGACATCCGGGTGGGCCTTCTCCACCTCGTCGAGCAGCAGGACGCTGTAGGGCTTGCGGCGCACCGCTTCGGTCAGGTAGCCGCCCTCCTCGTAACCCACGTAGCCGGGGGGCGCGCCGATCAGGCGCGCCACGGAGTGCTTCTCCATGAACTCGCTCATGTCGATGCGCACGAGATGGTCCACGCTGTCGAACAGGAAACCCGCCAGCGCCTTGCACAGTTCAGTCTTGCCCACGCCGGTGGGGCCGAGGAAGAGGAAAGAACCGGTGGGGCGGTTCGGGTCACTCAGGCCCGAGCGGGACCGGCGAATGGCATTGGCCACCGCGCTGATGGCCTCGTCCTGGCCCACCACGCGCTCATGCAGCTTGTCCTCCATCTGCAGCAGCTTGTCCTTCTCGCCCTGCATCATCTTGGCCACGGGGATGCCGGTGGCGCGCGACACCACCTCGGCAATCTCTTCCGCACCCACCTGGGTGCGCAGCAGCTTGTTGCCGCTGGCGCCCTCGCCCGCGGCTTCCTTGGCCTGGGCTTCCTTGAGGCGCTTTTCCAGCTCGGGCAGCTTGCCGTACTGCAGCTCCGCGACCTTGGCCAGGTCGCCCTTGCGCTTGAGCTCCTCGATCTGCAGCTTGGTCTTCTCGACCTCCTCGCGCACGTGCTGGCTGCCCTGGGCCTGGGCCTTCTCGGACTTCCAGATTTCCTCCAGGTCTGCCGCTTCCTTCTGCAGCTGCGTGATCTCTTCCTGGATCAGGGCCAGGCGCTTCTGGGAGGCCTCGTCGGTCTCCTTTTTCATGGCCTCGCGCTCGATCTGCAGCTGGATCAGCCGGCGGTCCAGCTTGTCCATGACTTCGGGCTTGGAGTCGATCTCGATCTTGATCTTGGCCGCGGCCTCGTCGATCAGGTCAATGGCCTTGTCGGGCAGGAAGCGGTCGGTGATGTAGCGGTGGCTCAGTTCCGCCGCGGCCACGATGGCGGGGTCGGTGATGTCCACGCCGTGGTGCACCTCGTACTTCTCCTGCAGGCCACGCAGGATGGCGATGGTCTGCTCCACCGTGGGCTCGTCCACCAGCACCTTCTGGAAGCGGCGCTCCAGCGCGGCGTCCTTCTCGATGTATTTTCGATATTCGTCCAGTGTGGTGGCGCCAATGCAGTGCAACTCGCCACGCGCCAGCGCGGGCTTGAGCATGTTGCCGGCGTCAATCGCCCCTTCGGCCTTGCCGGCACCGACCATGGTGTGGATTTCGTCGATGAAGAGGATGATGCGGCCTTCGTCCTGAGCCACTTCCTTCAGCACCGCCTTCAGGCGTTCCTCGAACTCGCCGCGGTACTTGGCGCCTGCCAGCAGGCCCGCCATGTCCAGCACCAGCACCTTCTTGTCGCGCAGGGTCTCGGGCACCTCGCCGTTGACGATGCGCTGGGCCAGCCCTTCGACGATGGCGGTCTTGCCCACACCGGGCTCGCCGATCAGCACCGGGTTGTTCTTGCTGCGACGCTGCAGCACCTGGATGGCGCGGCGGATCTCGTCGTCACGACCGATCACCGGATCGAGCTTGCCGGCGCGGGCGCGCTCGGTCAGGTCCAGTGTGTATTTCTTCAGGGCCTCGCGCTGGCCTTCGGCCTCGGCGCTGTCCACCTTCTGGCCGCCGCGCACGGCGTCGATCGCAGCCTCCAGGCTCTTGCGCGTCAGGCCATTGGCCTTGGGGATGTCGCCGATGGCGGTCTTGCTGTCCGCACAGGCCAACAGGAAGAGTTCGCTGGCCACGAACTGGTCACCGCGCTTGATGGATTCTTTCTCGGCTGCCTGCAGGAGGGTGACAAGGTCACGGCCGACCTGCACCTGGTCTTGGCCTTCCACCTGCGGCAATTTCTTCATGGCGTCCTCGGCTGCTTTCTGCAGGCCCGCCACGTTGACACCGGCGCGCGCCAGCAGGGCCTTCGGACCATCCTGCTGCTGCAACATGGCCAGCAGCAGATGGGCCGGCTCGATGTAGGCGTGGTCGTTGCCCAGTGCGAGGGTCTGGGCCTCGCCGAGGGCTTCCTGGAACTTGGTGGTGAGTTTGTCGATCCGCATGAATTCCTCCGAATGCAGCCCAGCTTTGGGTGCACCCCGAGGATTTCAAGGGATGGGAGCGGATTCTTTTTTGACCGAGGTCAAACGAGCCGCGATCCGACGGCCGGGCGCGCCCGGCTCAGGCGGGAACCGGGCTGCGCGCACCACAGGCATGCTGCAGGATGGCGCGAGCCTGCGCGGCGGTGAGCCCGCCCGATCCCGCCCAGGCCACGAACTGGTCCGGGCGCACCAGCACCAGCGCGCGCCCGTAACGCTGGCATTCGCCCTGGGCCGAATCCTCGACGTGTTGCAGTGGCAGCCCCAGCTCGGAAGCGGCATCGGCAAAGGCACGTACGTCCGAGGCGGCCGCACCAAAGGCCAGCAGTGTGTAGCCCGGCCCCAGCCGCTCATAGACATTGGTGCCATCCGACAGGGCCGCGGGTGCCAGATGATGACCGGCACGCGCCTCGAAGGCGTGCCGCCCCACGGCGCTGCCACCCAGAGCTCCGGCGGACGCCGGACCGGCAATCACCGGCGAACCCTCGTAGTGCGGTTCAAAGGCATGAACCTCGCCGACTGCGCCCTCCGAACGTGCCTTCCATGCCGATTCGAAAGCGGCACGGTCACGTGCCGGGTCGAAAGCACGCAGGAATTCGCGATCGACCTCGATCGATCGCGCGATGAAGTCGCGTGCGGTGGACTCGAACACGGGGCGCCGCTCCGAGTCGTAGGAATCCAGCAGGGCTTCGCCCCCCCAACCCTGCAGCGTGGCGGCCAGCTTCCAGCCGAGGTTGCGGGCGTCCTCGAAGCCGGTGTTGACGCCGTATCCGCCGTAAGGCGGGTGGCTGTGCGCCGCGTCGCCCGCGATCAAGATGCGGCCCGCACGGTAGCGGTCGGCGATGGCAAAGCGCAGGTCCCAGAAGCCGATGTGCTCGAACTCGACATCGAACTCGGCACCCACGGCGTCCTGCAGGTAGCGCCGGAAGTCGAAGTTGTCGCGCGTCGTGCCCGGCGGCACCGGAGCGTGGAAGAACCAGCTGTTGCCCAGGTCGACGCGACCGAAGAACTTCCAGTAACCGTCCAGCTCGGGCTGCAACACGTTGTAGTAGGACTTGCCGGGGTAGCGCTTGAGCAGCTCGTGCAGCTGTTGCGACCGGAACACCAGCAGCACCATCATGCGATCGTGGTCGGAAAGGGTCTGCGTGATGCCGGCCGCCTGACGCACCACCGAACGGCTGCCGTCGCAGCCCACCACGTACTCCGCCTGCAGCTCGTGTCGCGTGCCACCGTCTGCTGTGCCCAAGACCGCCCGCACCTGCGTGCCCTCGTCATGTACCTCGACGGCCTGCCATCCGTAGAGCACCTGCACCGTGGGCAGGGTCGCCACGCGCTCGCGCAAGACCGCTTCCGTCGCGTACTGCGGCAGCCGCTCGTTGGCCGTGTAGTAATACGGTCGCACTAGCTCACGCTGGAGCCAGTCGTAGTGCCAGGGACCCAGCAGCGTGCCGTAGGCCGTCAGCCCGCCGATGCCGTACTCGGGCGGGATGGTCCGCGCGGCACGCAATTCACGCTCGGCACCCCAGAAATGGAAGTGCTCCATGGTGCGCTGGGTCAGGTTCTGGCCTCGCGGCACCCGATGCAGGGTCGCGTGCCGCTCGGCCACGACACAGCGGATACCCCGCTGGCCGAGCTCGATGGCCAGGCCCAGGCCGACAGGACCGCCGCCGACGATCAGGACTTGTGTTGCCTCCATGCCCCGCCCTCAGTCGGCCGAGATGTTGTTGCGTTTGATGACGGCACCCCAGCGCGGATAGTCTTTCTGAACCACGGCCATCAGTTCTTCCGGCGTGGACGAGCCGGCATCCATGCCCGCCTTGCCCAGAACGTCCCGCACTTCAGGCAGCTTCAGGATGGCCCCAATCTCCCCGTTCAGGCGCTGCTGAACGGCTGCCGGCGTCTTCGCAGGCAGGAAGAAGGCATACCAGAGATCGACGTCCACGCCCTTCACGCCCACCTCCTCGAAGGTGGCCACGTTGGGAGCGACGGGATGGCGCCTGGGGCTGCCGACTGCCAGCGCCACCAGCTTGCCGGAGTTGACGAAGTTCTGCGCCACATGCACGGGCAGGAATCCGGCGTTGACCTCCCCCGAGAGCAGGTCGGTAACGTAGCCTGCCGAACCGCGGTAGGGCACATGCAGCATGAACAGCTGGGCCTGCGTCTTGAAGAGCTCCATGGCCATGTGATGGGGCGTGCCCACGCCGGGAGACCCATAGGTGATGCTGCCGGGGCGCGCCTTCGCCTGCGCGATCAGGTCCTGCAGGCTCTTGATGCCCGTTCGAGGATTGGCCACCAGCATCAGCGTCCCCCAGGCCGCCATCGAGACGGGGGAAAAATCCTTCACCGGATCAAAAGGCACGTTCTTGTAGAGCTGGGAGGCCATCAGCATCGTGTTGGCCCCCATGAGCACCGTGTAGCCATCGGGTGCGGCCTTGGCAACCTGGTCCGCACCGATATTGCCGCTCGCCCCCGGCGCATTGGTGACCACCACGGGCTGGCCCAGCCGCTCGGACAACCTGGGCGCAACCGTGCGCGCGATGGTGTCCATGCCGGTCCCCGGGGTGAAGGGCACGATGATCTTGACGGACTGGGCCGGCCAGGTCTGCGCGGCGGCCAGGGTGCTGCCTGCGGCCAGCGCCACGGTCATGAGCAGTCGGGAAATGAATCGCATGATGTCTCCTCGTGTTTGTCGTGTCTGGTCACTGGGATGACTTGAGCTTGAAGACGGTCTCCGCATTGGTCTGGAAAAACTTGCGTTTGGTCTCCAGCGGCATGTCCATGGCGTCGAGAATGTTCACCTCGTCCGGCGCGTACTGGTAGGGATAGTCCATCGCATAGAGCACACGATCTTCGCCGAGGAAGCCCTGAGCGAACTTGATGGCGTGCTCCCAGGCCACGCCGCTGTTGGTGATCCAGAAGTTCTGGCGCAGGTACTCGCTGGGCCTGCGCTGGATGGGCCTGACACTGGCGTAGCGCTGCGACTTCACGGTGGCCTGGTGCATGTAGTCCAGCCGGTAGGCCCAGAATGGCAGCGCCTCGCCCATGTGGCCCAGCACCATGCGTAGCTTCGGGAAACGGTCGAACACACCTGCGGTGATGATGCGCAGCGCGTGCAGGCCGGTCTCGACGCCAAAGCCATAGATCGCGCCGTCCAGGCCGCACTGCTGGAAGGGGTGCAGCATGGACGGCGGCAGCGCGTTCGGATGCAGGTAGATGGCGGCGTCATGGGCTTCCGCCGCGGCGAAGATGTCCCAGAACTTCGGATCGGAAAGGTATTCGCCGTGGGTGTGCGAATTGATGATGACGGAGTGCATGCCCAGCTTGCTGACTCCGCGCTCGATCTCCCTGGCGGCGGCGGCGGGGTCCTGCGGGGCTATGGCAATCATTCCCGCAAAGCGCGTGGGGTGGCGGCGTACCGCCTCGGCGAGCTGGTCGTTGGCGCTTTGCGCAAACGCCACCGCGGTCGCCTTGTCCATCACCTGTGTGCCTGGGGAGGTGATGGCAATCACGGCCTGGTCGATGCCCGCTTCGTCCATGTGCTGCAGGCGCAGCTGGTCCAGATCGGTCAGGCAGCGCATGATGTGGCGGGCCCGCTCGCTGGGGCTGCTCATGTAGAAGCCCATCAGGCCCCGAAACCCGGCGTCGGCGTCGGCATGGCCCAGGATACGGTTGTAGATGTCGAGCATCTCCTGCGGCGCCCACGCCTCCTCGGTGGCGATGCGCCGGTAAGGCACACGCTGCGGGCGTGCAGGGTTGACGGTGTTGGGGAGCCGGATCTCCATGCTGTCTGTCCTCGGGTCGTTGGTATGTTTGCATACCATCTTACGACCCGGGCAGCCGCCGGCAAGCTGCGGTTTCTACGGATGCGGCCACAGTGGCCGCCGGGCCTTCAGACGGCCGTGTTGCCGGAGGCGATGCCCCACTTGGCCAGCGCCTGGTCGTCGCTGACGCGGGCGTCGACCCAGCGCGCACCCTCGGGCGTCTGCTCCTTCTTCCAGAATGGCGCCTGGGTCTTGAGGTAGTCCATCAGGAACTCGCAAGCCTGAAAGCTCTCGCCGCGGTGGGCGGAGGTGACGACCACCAGCACGATCTGGTCCAGCGGCTGCAGCGGGCCGACACGGTGGATGACGCGCGCGGCGTAGATGTCAAAGCGCTCGAATGCGGCGTCGATCATGGCCTCGATCGACTTCTCGGTCATGCCGGGGTAGTGCTCCAGCTCGAGGGTGCTGACGGACTGGCCGTCATTGCGGTCGCGCACGGTGCCGATGAAGGTGCAGACCGCGCCTACGCGCTTGTCCTGTGCGCGCAGGGCCGCAATCTCGGCGGCGACATCGAAGTCCCCGGTCTGGATCGAGACGCGTGCAGTCATGGCATCAACCTCCGGTGACAGGCGGGAAGAAGGCGACCTCGCAGTTGTCCGTCAGCGCGGCGTCCTCCCCGCTCATGACCTGGTTCAACGCCACCCGCACGGCACGCCCGCGCGCCAGGCTCTGGGCATGGGCACCGCCACGCGCAATGAGCTCGTCGCGCAAGCCGCCCAGGGTGGCCGCGCCGGTCTGCCACTGCTCGCTGCCCGTGCCCACGCTCTCACGGATGGAGGCGAAATATTTGACGCTGATTTTCATCCCATCAGTTCCGAAAAGGAAATGAACTGAACCATATCGCCTTTGGCAATCGTCTGCCCGGCAGGGTTATCGACCACGCCATCCCCCCAGACCCCCGATGTCAGCACGCCCGAGCTCTGGTTGGCAAACAGGTCCAGGCCGCCGGCCGCGTTGCGACGCACGCGCAGGAACTCGCGGCGCTTGTCGGCTCGTGGCCAGTCGAAATGCGCCGGCAGCGCCATGCGCACGAGCTCAAGCCGCGTGACGCCCTGCAGCTTGAGCAGGAAAGGCCGCACCAGAACCATGAAGGTGATGTAGCTGGACACCGGGTTGCCCGGCAGGCCGGCGAAATGGCAGGCGTCGTGCGGGCCTCGTGCAGCGCCCTCGCCCCGGTACAGCTTGCCATACGCAAACGGCTTGCCAGGCTTCATCGAGATCTGCCAGAGGTCGAGTTCGCCAAGTTGCTGCACTGACGGCTTGATGTGGTCTTCCTCTCCCACGGAGACACCGCCACTGGTGAGGACGAGGTCATGGTTCTTGGCCGCACCCTGCAAGGCGCTCAGCGTGGCGTCCCGCCGGTCCGGCACGATGCCGTAGTCGGTAACCTCACAACCCAGGCGCTGCAGCAGCGCGCGAAGGAAGAATCGGTTGGAGTTGTAGATGGCGCCTGGCGCCATCTGCTCGGGCGGCACCTCGCCCGGCATGACGAGTTCGTCGCCGGTGGAAAACAGCGCCACACGCGGGCGGCGCGCCACGCTGAGGCGGTCCAGGCCAATGCTGGCCGCCAGGCCCAGCGCCGCAGGCGTCAGGCGCTGGCCGCGCGCCAGCACGACGGCACCTCGTGTCACGTCCTCGCCGGCACGGCGGATCCACTGGCCAGGCTGCGGCACGGCGTTGACCCGCACCTGCACGCCCTCCTGCAGCGGCTCGCAGTCTTCCTGCATCACGATGGCATCAGCGCCTGCGGGCACCGGGGCGCCGGTAAAGATGCGAGCCGCTTCGCCCGGGTTCAACGGCTGGCCGTGGTGACCCGCGGGAATACGCTGCGTCACCCGCAGCACGGCGCCCGCCTCGCGCAGGTCGGCGCAGCGCACGGCGTAGCCGTCCATGGAACTATTGTCCTGCGGGGGCACGTGCAGGGCCGACACCAGGTCCTGAGCCAGCACACGGCCGTCTGCGTCGAAGGTCCCGACCTCCTCGCTCTCGGCCAAGGGCGCGGCATGGTCCAGCAACTCGGCCAGCGCCTGGTCCAGCGATTTCAGGGGAGCACGGGGGGCATTCATAGGGCGTACAACTCCGGACTGTATTCGAAACGCTCACCGTGGGCGACCAGCCAATCCGCAACCGCCCCGGGGTCGTTCAGGTCGAGCAGTTCCAGGGCCGTGGCTTGCGGCAGCTGCTGGGGAGCATCCGTGGCGATGGCCGCGATGAAGTCATCATGCGGATACCGCACCGGCTTGTCGAGGGCGGCGCGCCACACTTCGATCTTGAGCAGGTCACTGTGCTTGAATCCCTCCACCAGCACCCAGTCCACGCCGTCATACAACTCGGCAATCAACTGGTGCACGGTCAGCTCGGCGGGCTGTTCGAACTCCCGCATCAGGGCCAGCCGCCGGTCCGAGGCGATCACCACCTCGAACGCGCCGGCGTCGCGATGACGCCAGCTGTCCTTGCCCGGATGGTCGATGTCGAACTTGTGGTGCGCATGCTTGACCACAGAGACCCGCAGGCCCCGCAGCTTGAGCTCCGGAATCAGGCGCTCGACCAGCGTGGTCTTGCCCGAGCCGGAGTAGCCGGCGAAACCCACGACTTTCATGGTGACTCAGCGGCAGTGGGCGACGATGTAGTCTTTCACCGCCTGCACATCGGAATCGACCACGGTCACACGCTTGGGCAGGCTCTCGATCCCGAGAAACTTCGCCGGCCGTTCGGGTTCCCGCCCCAGCGCCTCGACGATGGTCGCGGCGAACTTGATGGGCAACGCCGTCTCCAGCACGATCATGGGCACGCCCGGCTGCAGCTGTTCACGCGCGACCTTCACGCCGTCGGCGGTGTGGGTGTCGATCATCACGCCAAAGCGCTCGTAGGTCGCGCGGATGGTCGCGAGGCGGTCCGCATGCACGCTCTTGCCGCTGGTGAAACGGTAGCGGGTACGCGCCTGCGCAAACGAGGGATCGTCGCCGAGGGTGAACTGGCCGGATTGGCCCAGCTGCTCGCCAAACAGGGCCTTGACCCTTGCCCCATCGCGCCCCAGCAGATCAAACACGAAGCGTTCGAAGTTGCTGGCCTTGGAAATATCCATCGACGGGCTGGACGTCTCGTGCGTGTCGGCGCTGCCGCGCAGCCGATAGACGCCGGTGCGGAAGAACTCGTCGAGCACGTCGTTTTCATTGGTGGCCACGACCAGGCGTTCGATCGGCAGGCCCATCATGCGCGCCACGTGACCGGCGCAGACATTGCCAAAGTTGCCGGATGGCACGGTGAAGCTCACGCGCTCGGCGTTGGTCTTCGTGGCCTGGAAGTAGCCGGCAAAGTAGTACACCACCTGCGCCACCAGGCGCGCCCAGTTGATGGAGTTGACGGTACCGATCTTGTACTTGCGCTTGAACTCGAGGTCGTTGGAGACCGCCTTGACAATGTCCTGGCAGTCGTCGAACACCCCCTTGACGGCCAGGTTGTGGATGTTCGCGTCCTGCAGGCTGAACATCTGCGCCTGCTGGAAGGGGCTCATGCGGCCGTGCG
>DALYHW010000045.1:0-15504 GCA_031970695.1 Hylemonella sp. | reverse complement strand
CGATGCCTTGCGGGGAAGACAGTCCCCCCTCGCTGCTGCGTCCGCCAAAGCGCCCCTTGTACTTGCCCTCCGGCGTGTACATCACCACGCGGTTCTCGTCGCTGTCGACCACGTAGACCGTGTCGGGCGACACGGCCACGGCTTCGGGTTGGCCCAGAAGGGCACGGCCTTCGGCATCCTTGGGCTGCAGGCTGAACAGCAGCTGTCCGCCCTGGCTGGCGTCCAGCACATCGACCTGGCCGCCCTTGCGGGCCAGGTACAGGCGACCGGCACCCATGCCCAGCAGCTTGCGTGCGTCCGGCGAGTTGACCACCCGCACGTATTCCACGCGTGCCGGCGCGGCCGAAGCAGGCGTCTGCCCGCGGGCCGGCGCCAGCAGGGTGAAGGTCAGGGTAACAGCGGTGCAAGCGGCTACGGCGATCAGGCGCATCGGGATGGTCCTCGCAAGAATGTCTATTTGTCGCGGCGGTTGAACACGCCGTCCCAGCCTGGTCCGGCGGGATTCACCCTGAAATGTGCGCAGCGTTCCAAATATAGCTGGCTGGGCACATCGTCCGGGAACTCGGCCAGGATGGCGGCGAAGGCCCGCTCGGCCGGCTCCCACTGCTGCTGCCGGAACTGGCCCAGCGCCGCAGCGAACAGGCTGTCGAGCCGGTCCTCGCCGGACTGCACCGGACCACGCAACTCGTGGATGGCCACCGGGATGTCCTTGCCCGCCACGCGCACCCGGTCCAGGCGGCGGAAGCGGAAGCTGTCGCACGTCTTGAGGTAGGTGGTGTCGCCGACCACGAAGTCCACGCCGAAATACTTGGCCATGCCCTCCAGGCGCGACGCCTGGTTCACGGTGTCGCCAATCACGGTGTACTCCATCTTCTTGCCGCGCGAGCCGATGTTGCCCGCCACCACGTCGCCCGTCTGGATGCCACCGCGGATGACAAAGGGCTCCAGCCCCCGCTGCTGCCATTGCGCCGCCAGCTCCGCCATGCGCTGCTTCATGGCCACGGCACAGGCCACCGCCCGCTTGGCATGGTCGGGCTGGGCCAGCGGTGCCCCCCAATACGCCAGGATGCCGTCGCCCATGAACTTGTCGACCGTACCGTCGTGCTGCTGGATCAGCTGGACCATGGCGGCCAGGTACTCGTTGAGCCGTTCGACCACCACCTGCGGCTTGTGTCGCTCGCTGAACGCCGTGAACCCCTTGATGTCGGTGAACATCACGGTCACCTCGCGATTGTCGCCCCCGATGCGCGCCGCGGCCGGATTGCGCTCCAGCTGGTTGACGAGCTTGCTGGAGAGGTAGCTGGAGAACATGGCGCGCATCTCGCGCGCACTGCGTTCCAGCACCATGTAACGGAAACCGCCTCCCGCGAGCAGCGCCACGGTCGCCGCCAGCGGCGGGTAGACCATGCTGACCCACTGCCCTTGCAGGAACAGCCAGTAGCCCAGGCCCACGTAGCCGGCGCCCAGGCCCACGATCACCGGGATCGCCACCTGCAGGCGCAGGCGCGCGGTCAGCCAGAAGCTGAAGCCACCCAACAGCGCGATCATGGCCAGATCGAAAAGCGACTGCAGTCCGGTGCGCTGGATATGGCGCCCGCTCAGGATATCGTCCGCCACCGTCGCATGGACCTCCACCCCGGGCGTATTGGGGTGAAAGGGCGTGACCCGCATGTCATAGACGCCGAGTGCCGTGGCACCGACGAACAGGGTCTTGCCACGCAGCAATGCCGGATCCACGCGCCCGCGCACCACGTCGGCAAAGGCGTAGCGCGGATAGGTACCGGGCCCGCCGGTGTAGTTGATCCACATGGCATCGTCGCGCCCCACGGGAATAGCCCGCTCGCCCAGCCGCACCTGGAAAGCTTCGGTGCTGAAGCGCTTTTCGCCCTGCGCCAGCATGGCCGCGAGCAGCCCGAGCGAGGGCACGGACTTGCCCTCGCTGACGATCTGCAGCAGGTTGCGGCGGTTGACACCGTCTTCTTCGGGGATCAGGTTGATGTGCCCGATGCCTGCGGCGGCGTGCTCCAGCTCGGGCAGGCTGCCGGTGCTGCCGGTGACGCGGAACTGGCGGTCGAAACTGAAGGTGGTAGCCAGCGCCACATTGCCGGCACGGCGGATGGCCTCGGCCAGCGCGCGGTCCACGGCCGCGTCCTCCGCCTCCGGGAAGAACACGTCGAACAGCACCGCGCGGGGCTGGGCCACTTCCAGCTGCTCGAGCAGGCGCACGTACTGCAGGCGCGTCCAGGGAAAACGCCCGAGCTCGGCAATGCTCTTGTCGTCGATGGCGATGATAGCAATGTCCGGATGCGGAACGATCGGACCGCGCAGGTTGCGAAAGCGCAGGTCATAGGTGCGCGCCTCGAAACCCTCGATGAAGGCGTTCTGCCGGTAGTACAGCAGCGTGACCAGCACCACGGAAAGGACGCCCAGCGCGATCGAAACCACGCGCGAGCCGCGCCCCTGCAGTGTCTGCATCAGATCCATGTTGTCCCCTCAGTGAACGGCACTCTCACCCTGACTGCGAGCGTAGCAGCTTGCCCGCGAGCCGGGAACGGCGCCCGCCCTCGCCCGGCCCCACGGCCCTCGCATCGGTCTCCCGGCCTATGGAAAGTGGGGAGGATGCGGCAGGCATCACACGACCACAATCGGTGCACCCGGTTCAGGAGCGCCGCAAGGCGACAGGAGACACCATGAGCATACCCGTGAGCACCCCCCAGGGGGCCCCCGATCCGCGCGCCATGCGCAGTTTTGCCGAGTTCTACCCCTTTTACCTGGGTGAACACAGCAACCGCACCTGCCGCCGCCTGCACTTCCTGGGCAGCACGCTGGCGCTGGTCTGCCTGGCCATGCTGATCGTCACCGCCAAGCCGCAATACCTGCTCTACGGCCCGCTGTGCGGTTACGGCTGCGCCTGGCTAGGGCACTTCGGCTTCGAGAAAAACAAACCGGCCAGCTTCAAGCGCCCGCTGTACAGCTTCATGGGCGACTGGGTGATGTACAAGGACATCTGGACCGGCCGCATCCCCTTCTGATCAGGCCCGGGACAGCACGTCGCGCAGACTGAGCGAGGCCAGCCGGCTGTTGTGCCAGAACGCCTCGGTCGACGGTTCGCGCGCCAGCAGCAGGGCCTGCAACAGCGGCGCCAGCGGCGTCAGGTCCGGATCGGCCAGCAACACGAGCCGCGGCAGTTCGCCCATGCCATCGTCACTGAGCCGGCCGGTCCAGTCCAGGCGCTCCAGCTCTTCCGCCAGCGGCTCGAGCTGCAGCGGATCCACGCGCAGCCGCTCGGCGAGCTGCATCAACGTCAGGCCGCGGCCGGGCTCGTCGCGTGCCGCGGCGAGTTGCTGCAGCAGTTCCAGCGCCAGCTCGAAACGCCAGCCCGGCCCGGGCGCACGCCGTGCCACGCCGGCCAGCAGGCTGGGCAGGTAGGCCGCAATCACGGCGCCCAGCAACACGATGACCCAGGCCACATAGAGCCAGACCAGCAGGATGGGCAGCGTGGCAAAGGCACCATAGACCATGGAATAGGTCGGCACCATCTTGAGGTAGACCGTGAGCAGCTTCTTGGCCAGCTCGATGCCGGCGGCGGCGAAAAAGCCGCCGGTCCAGGCGTGACCCCACTTGACCGCGGTGTTGGGTACATAGTGGTAGGTGGCCGCCAGTCCCGCCGCGACCAGCACGAACTCCACCGCGTCCAGCAGCAGGCGCACGCCGTCATGCATGCCGCCCACCACGTCACGGGAGGCGGTGATGATGTAGGACGTGATGGTCAGGCTGGCCGCCAGCAGCAGGGGCCCCAGGGTGATGGCTGCCCAGTAGACCAGCACACGCTGTCCCAGCGGACGCGGCCGGCGCACCCGCCAGATGCCGTTGAGGGTGCGGTCGATGGTGAACACCAGGCTCAGCGCCGTGAAAAACAGCACCGTCAGGCCGGCCCAGCCGAGCCGGCTGGCCTTGCCGGCAAACTGCGTCAGGTAACCCAGCACCTGGCGGGCGATGTTGTCCGGGATCAGGCTTTCCACCAGCCATTTCTGCAGCACTTCCTGGAACTTGGCGAACATGGGGAACGCCGTGAAGAGCGCCAGCGCGACAGTCACCAGCGGCACCAGCGCGATGGTCGTGGTGAAGGTCAGGCTGCTCGCGGACAGGCCCAGGCGGTCCTCGCGAAAGCGTTCGCGCAGGGTCAGCGCCGTGGTGCGCCAGGGGAAGGCGGAGAGCTGGTGCAGCAACTCCTGCAGCCGTGTGGGAAGACTCATGCCGCTATGATGCCAGCTTCGACGCCACCGCCATGAACGCCAACGAACCCCATGTCCTCTGGAGCCGGCGGCTCACCGTGGCCAGCCTGCTGGGTCTGATCCTGCTCGGGCTGGCCTGGGAACTGTGGCTCGCGCCCCTGCGCCCGGGAGGCTCCTGGCTCGCCCTCAAGGTGCTGCCGTTGTGCCTGCCGCTGGCAGGTCTGCTGAAGAACCGCATGTACACCTACCGCTGGCTCAGCCTGCTGGTCTGGCTGTACTTCACCGAAGGCCTCGTCCGCGCGACCAGCGAGTCGGGACCCGGCACCTGGCTCGCCGTGCTCGAGGTACTGCTCTGCCTCAGCCTGTTCGCCGGCTGCGTGCTGCATATCCGCCTGCGCCTGAAAGCGGCCCGCCTCGAGGCACCGCCCCTGACCGATACCGTGACACCATGACTGCTCCCACTGCCCGCCACATCGAACTGCTCGAACAACTGCGCCGCACCGTCGGCCCCGCCCACGTCCTGACCCACGAGGACCCGGCCACCGACCTCACCGCCTGGGAGCTCGACTGGCGCCGCCGCGAGCGCGGCACGGCCCTCGCCGTGGTGCGGCCGGCCTCGACGCAGGAAGTGGCCGCGGTGGTCAAGGCCTGTGCGGCCGCGCGTGTGCCCATGGTGCCGCAGGGTGGCAACACCGGCATGGTCGTGGGCTCCACGCCCGACGACAGCGGCACCTGGGTGGTGCTCAGCCTGACGCGCATGAACAAGGTGCGCAAGCTCGACGCTGGCAACCTGACCATCACGGTGGACGCCGGCTGTGTGCTGCAAAGCCTGCAGGAAGAGTGCGAAAAGGCCGGTTTCCTGTTCCCGCTCAGCCTGGCCTCGGAAGGCAGCTGCACGATCGGCGGCAACCTGGGCACCAACGCTGGCGGCACGCAGGTCGTGCGCTTTGGCAACACGCGTGAGCTGTGCCTGGGCCTGGAGGTGGTGACTGCCCAGGGCGAGATCTGGGACGGACTGACGGGCCTGCGCAAGGACAACACAGGTTACGACCTGCGCCACCTCTTCATCGGCTCCGAAGGCACGCTGGGTGTGATCACCGGGGCGGTGATGAAGCTCTATCCCAGCCCGACGGCGCAGCTCACAGCCTTCGCGGCCGTGCCTTCGCTGGAAGACGCCGTCAAGCTGCTGGGCCTGGCGCACGAACACCTGAGTGCGGGCCTGACCGGCTTCGAGGTGATGGGCCAGTTTGCGCTGAGCCTCGTGGCCAAGCATTTCCCGCAGCAGCGTGTGCCCTTCTGGCAGGATTCGCCCTGGTGCGTGGTGCTGGAAAACTCGGACACCGAGTCGGAGACCCACGCGCGCGAGCAGTTCGAACGCCTGCTTGAAGCGGCGATGGAGGCCGGCTGCGTGAGCGACGCCGTGGTGGCCGAGAGCGTGGCGCAGGCCAGGGCCCTGTGGCACATTCGCGAGAGCATCCCGCTGGCGCAGGCGCAGGAAGGCCTGAACATCAAGCACGACATCTCGATCAACGTCTCGCGTATCCCCGAGTTCGTGCGCGAAACCAACGAGCTGCTGCTCAAGAACTTCCCTGGCGCGCGGCTGGTGACCTACGGCCACCTGGGCGACGGCAACCTGCACTACAACGTGCAGGCGCCCGAGGGCGACGACCAGGCGCGCTTCCTCAACGAGGAGGAGGCGCCCATGAACAAGCTCGTCTACGAGGTGGTGGACCGCTACAACGGCTCCATTTCGGCCGAGCACGGCATCGGCAGCCTCAAGTCCGACAAACTCACACAGCACAAGTCGCCCGTGGCCCTGGGCCTGATGCGCGCCATCAAGCAGGCGCTGGACCCGCACAACCTGATGAACCCGGGGCGCGTGCTGCCGCTGCGCTGATCCGGCGCCAGAGCCCCGCCAGGGCGGCGATCTCCGATCGCTTGCAAGCCCGCAGCGCGCCCGCTACCATGAGCACGCGCCTGGCCCGCGCGCCTGCCTTGCCGGATCTCGGGAGTTCACCATGGGTTTTTTCAGCCGTCTCTTCGGAATCGATCAGGCTGCGGACGCCGCCAGCCTGCTGCCGGCGGATGCGGGCGGCACGGAAGACCCGAAACTGGATCCAGCGACCGCGGCGGCCATCCTGGCCGAAATCGACATCGATACCGCGATCACGGCCCACGAAAGCTGGAAGCAACGCCTGCACAACTACCTGGACGGCCAGTCCAGCGAGGAACTCAAGCCCGAGGTGGTCTGTCTGGATGACCGCTGCGAACTGGGCCAATGGCTTTACGGCACCGGCAAGATGCGCCTGGGCGGTTACCCGGCCTTCTCGGTCCTGGTCGCGCGGCACAAATACTTCCACGTCCAGGCGTCGACCGTGGTCGCGCTGGCCCAGGCCGGCGAGAAGGACAAGGCCGGCCAGACCCTGAACACCAGCTACCGCCATGCCTCCAACCAGGTGATCCTGCTGCTCAAGGAGCTCAGGCGCGGCCTGGGGCGCTGAAGCGGCGCGTCCCGCGCGGGACCTGCCGGCTTGCGACTTGTAGGAAAATCGGGGAATGAGCTCACGCCCCGTCCGTTCCCAGTACGAAGACTTCATGCGCCACGTGTACACCACGGGTGTGACCAAGACCGACCGCACCGGCACCGGCACGCGCAGCGTGTTCGGCTACCAGATGCGCTTCGACCTGAACGAGGGCTTCCCGCTGGTGACCACCAAGAAGGTGCACCTGAAGTCCATCATCCACGAACTCCTGTGGTTCCTCACGGGCTCCAGCAACAACAACTGGCTCAAGGAACGTGGCGTGACCATCTGGGACGAATGGGCCCGGCCCGACGGTGACCTGGGCCCGGTCTACGGCGTGCAGTGGCGCAGCTGGCCCAAACCCGATGGCGGCCACATCGACCAGATCGCCGAAGTCATCAAGACCCTCAAGACCAACCCGGATTCGCGCCGGATTATCGTGAGCGCCTGGAACGTGGCCGAGCTGAACAAGATGGCGCTGATGCCCTGTCACGCCTTTTTCCAGTTCTATGTGGCCGATGGCAGGCTGAGCTGCCAGCTCTACCAGCGCAGCGCCGACATCTTCCTGGGCGTGCCCTTCAACATTGCCAGCTACGCCCTGCTGACCCACATGATCGCCCAGCAGTGTGACCTGGCGGTGGGCGATTTCATCTGGACCGGCGGCGACTGCCACATCTACAGCAACCACCACGAGCAGGTCGAGCTGCAACTCTCGCGCACGCCCTACCCTTACCCGACGCTGGCCATCAAGCGCCGCCCGGACTCGATCTTCGACTACCAGTACGAGGACTTCGAGGTGCTGGACTACCAGTGCCACCCGGCCATCAAGGCGCCGGTGGCGGTGTGATCAGTCCACGCCAGCTGGCGGCCCTGGTCGCCCTCACGCTGATGTGGGGCGTCAACTGGCCGATGATGAAGTTCTCGTTGCGGGAACTCTCGCCCATGTACTTCCGCGCGCTGACCATGACTTGCGGCTCGCTGTTCCTCTACAGCTGGTACCGTGCGCGCGGCCTGCGCATGCTGCCGCGCGGCACAGAATGGAAATCGATCGTCACCATCGGTGCCCCCAACATGCTGGGCTGGCACACAGTGTCCATCCTCGGCGTGAAGGAGCTGGCCTCCGGACGGGCCGCGATCCTGGGCTTCACCATGCCGATCTGGACGGTGCTGATTGGCGTGCTGTTCCTGGGCGAGAGGCTGACACGCCGCGTGGCGGTCGCCACCGTGGCGGTGGCTTTCGCCATCGGCCTGCTGACCTCCAGCGAATTCATCACGCTCACGGGCCGGCCGCTGGGAGTCGTCTGGATGGAAATTGCGGCCGTCTGCTGGGCCATCGGCACCCTGCTGATGCGCCGTGCCCGCCTCACGCTGCCCGTGGAGACGCTGGCCGTGTGGATGCTGATCCTCACCGCGGCCTGCCTGTGGGTGATCGCCTTCGTCAGCGAGCCCTGGCCGAGCTGGCGGTTCAGCGGCGCCATGTGGGCCAGCCTGGCCTATGGCGCCCTGATCAACTACGGCTTTGCCCAGACCATCTGGGCCGGGCTGGCACGCCACCTGCCGCCCGCCACCAGCGCCATGAGCGTGATGGCCATTCCACTGGTGGGCACGCTCAGCGCCACCTTCATCGTGGGTGAATGGCCGCACTGGCAGGATTACGTCGCGATCATCTTTGTCATGCTCGCGATCGCCGCGGTGCTGCTGCCCCCGCGTCAAAGGAGAACCACTGCATGAAGCTGCATCTGATTTTCGCCCGTGCCGCCAACGGGGCCATCGGCAAGGACGGGGTCATGCCCTGGCATCTGCCCGAGGACCTGGCGCACTTCAAGCGCACCACGCTGGGCAGCCCGGTCATCATGGGACGCAAGACGTGGCAATCCCTGCCACCGCGCTTCCGCCCCCTGCCCGGCCGCACCAACGTGGTCGTGACACGCCAGCAGGACTGGCAAGCCGAAGGCACCCGCGTGGCGCACTCGCTGGAAGAAGCGATCCGTCTGTGTGGTGACGTCAGCAACGCCTGGATCATCGGCGGCGCCGACATCTACGCCCAGGCCCTGCCCCTGGCGAGCACGGCCGTTGTAACAGAGATCGAGGCCGACTTCGCCGGGGACGCTTTTGCGCCACAATTCGGGCCGGCGTGGAAGGAGACGCAACGCGAGCGCCATGTCTCCTCCACCGGCCTGAAATTCAGTTTTGTGACTTATATAAACACAGCAGGAGTCTGATATGTCCGGAGGCGGCTTTCACGTGCACGGCCCGCACGACCACGAACTCGAACACGCGACGCAAGGCGGCGGCCACGGTGACCACGGCGGTGGCATGACCAACCAGATCGCCATGTTCACGGCCATCATCGCCACGGTGGGCGCCATCTTTGCCTACATGGGCGGCGCCACCCAGGCCAATGCCGGCATGTACAAGAACGAGGCGGCCATCAGCAAGACCGCGGCGTCCAACCAGTGGAACTACTTCCAGTCCAAGAGCACCAAGCAGTCGCTGGCGGAAGTCTCGCGCGACCTGACGGCCAATGCGGGCGAGAAGGAAAAGTACCAGGCCAAGATCGACCGCTACGAGAAGGAAAAGAACGAGATCAAGGTCGAGGCCGAGAAGCTCGAGGCGGAGTCCCAGGCCTGGAACAAGAAGAGCGACGAGCAGATGCACCTGCACCATCGCTGGGCGCAGGCCACCACGGTGCTGCAGGTCTCCATCGCGCTGGCCGCCATTGCCCTGCTGACTCGCAAAAAGTGGCTGGAGTACGCCATGTTCGGTACCGGCGCCTTCGGCGTGCTGGTCGGCGCGCTCGCAATGCTCCATATTTGATAGCAACTGAGCAATGAAGCTGGCTACCTGGAACGTCAACTCGCTCACCGTGCGTCTGCCGCAGGTGCTGGACTGGCTCGCCGCCAATCCCGTGGACGTGCTGGCGCTCCAGGAGCTCAAGCTCACCGACGACAAGTTCCCTTTCGAGGCCTTTGCCCAGGCCGGCTACCAGGCGGCCTGCTTCGGGCAGAAGACCTACAACGGCGTCGCGCTCCTGTCACGTACCCCCCTGTCCCGCGTGGTGCGCAACATCCCGGGCTTCGAGGACGACATGGCCCGCGTGATCAGCGCCGACGTGGACGGGTTGCGTGTGGTCGGCGCCTATTTTCCCAACGGGCAGGAACCCGGCTCGGACAAGTTCGCCTACAAGATGCGCTGGCTCGACGCCATGCGCGAGTGGTTGCGCACCGAACTGGTCCGCCAGCCCCGGCTCGTGCTCATGGGCGACTTCAACATCACCTTCGATGACCTGGACGTCTGGGACCCGGTCGGCCTGAAGGACACCATTCACTGCACCGAGGAAGAGCGGGTCCATCTGCGCGCGCTGATCGGGCTGGGCCTGCATGACGCGGTACGCATGTTCCCTCAGCCCGATAAAAACTATTCGTGGTGGGACTATCGCAACATGGCTTTCCGCCGCAAGCAGGGCCTGCGCATCGACCACATCCTGGTCAGCGATGCGCTCAAGGATCGGGCCACGGCCTGCGCCGTCGACGTGGCCCCGCGCCGCAACGAGCGGCCCAGCGACCACGCCCCGGTCGTGCTGGAACTGCAGGGGCACTGAGGCCCCCACTGACGGCCCATGGAGACCCTGGGCTACGCTCTCTTCCCGACGCCACTGGGACGTTGCGGCATCGCCTGGAGTGCACAGGGCCTGACGGCCGTCCAGTTGCCCGAGGTCGACGAGGCTGCCACGCTGGCCTGTCTGGCTCGCCGCTTTCCGCACAGCGGCGAAACCGCCCCACCCGCCGGGGTGCAGGCGGCCATTGCCGCGATCACCGCGCTGCTCAAGGGGTGTCCTATGGAGCCGGTCACGCTGGGCGATCTCGTGCTGGATATGGACGCCATCCCGCCTTTCCATCAGCGGGTCTATGCCGTGGCCCGGCAGATCCCGCCGGGCCAGACGATCACTTACGGAGAACTGGCGCGCCAGCTGGGCGAACCCGGCGCTGCGCGGGCGGTCGGCCAGGCGCTTGGCGCCAATCCGTACGCGCCCGTGGTGCCTTGCCATCGGGTGCTGGCCGCCGGCCGTGGCCCCGGAGGCTTTTCGGCCCACGGAGGTACGCAGACCAAGCTGCGACTGCTCGAAATCGAAGGTGCGCGCTTCGGCCCGCCCGGGCTGTTTGACTGAGGTCGTGCCGGCACCGCCGGCGCTCAGGCGCCCAGCGACGCGGCCTCGGTCTGAGGCCCGTCCTCGCCGGATGGCGCAGGAATCCGGATTTCGAAGGTCACGCCCTTGCCCGGCACACTGGTACAGGACACACGGCCACCCAAGCCTTGCGTCACGATGTTGTACAGCACATGCAGACCCAGGCCGCTGCCGCCCTGTCCGCGCCGCGTCGTGAAGAAGGGCTCGAAAATATGGGGCAGATGTTCCGGCGCGATCCCTTTGCCATCATCGGTGTAACGCAGCAGCAGCATGCCTTCCTCTTCGCGCACCGCGATGCGGATATGGCCGGCCGCGACGCCGTCGAATCCGTGGATCAGCGAATTCATCACGAGGTTGGTCACGATCTGCGAAAAATCCCCGGGACGGCTGGTGATCTTGAGCTCCTCCGGACAAATCATGCTGATCGAGTGCCCGGTCCGGCTGATCTGCGGCGTGAGGCTGCGGATAACCTCCTGCAGGTATTCCTTGACGTAGAAGCGACGCAGCTGTCCGCCGGTCTGGTCCACGGCGACCTGCTTGAAACTGCGGATCAGTTCAGCGGCACGCTGCAGGTTGAACAACACCATGTCGGTCGACTCGCCGGCCAGCGCCAGATAACTACTCAGCTCCTCGCGCCGGAGGTCACCCGCTTCGTAACGGCGTGCCAGCGCATGGGTCTTCTCGGCCAGGTGCGACGCCGCCGTCACCCCGATGCCGATCGGCGTGTTGATCTCGTGAGCGACACCGGCAACCAGCCCGCCCAGGGCGGCCATCTTCTCGGAACGCACCAGTTCATCCGTGGTGCGCTTGAGGGACTCCAGGGCCTGCGCCAGCTCCTCATTCGCCTGAGCCAGTGAACGGGTACGCTGCTGCACACGCTCCTCAAGTTGCTGGTTGATCTCCCGGATCTGTTGCTCGGCGGCACGCTGTTCCGACACGTCCTTCACCGCCAGCATCATGTATTTCTCGCCATCGATCTCGAAGACCGCGGCCGACACCACGACGTAGTACAGATGCCCCTTCTTGTGACGGAAAGTCACGTCGACCCGCCTTGCCTCGCCAGTGCGCTGGATCGACTCGATGATGCGGGCCCGCTGCTCGGGAATGACCCAGACGCCCAGCTCCGCCGAGGTATGACCAATGGCCTCCTCGTAGGTGAAGCCGGTGAGCTCCTCCCAGTTCTGGTTGACCTCGACAAACTTGCCATCGGCGATGCGCGTGATCGTCAGCGTATCCGGGACGAGATTGAAGACCTTGGCGAAGATGGCATTGCGCCGGCGCTGGGCCTCGGCCGCATCGTCCTTGAAAACGGACTCCGCAGACAGATTCAGGCCCTCGATCGAGAGGATCCTGCGCCGTTGATGGACCACCAGCAGGATCAGGCCGAACAGCGCCAGCGACAGGAGCACCAGCAGCACGCGCTCAGAGTCCATCGCCCGCGCCTCCCGTCGTCTGCTGCTGGTGCACAAGCTGCCGCAGCACGCCCGACGCGACCGGCGGGCTGAAGTAGTAGCCCTGGATCAGGTGGCAGCCCAGTGTACGCAGGTAGTCGAACTGCTCCGCGGTTTCGACACCTTCGGCCACGACTTCGAGCTCCAGCGAGTGGGCCAGGGTGATGATGGCGGTCACGATGGCCCGGGCATCCTTGTTGCGCGGCAGACCATCGATGAAGGACTTGTCGATCTTGAGCAGGTTGAACGGCAAGCGGCGCAGGTAGTTCATCGACGAATAACCCGTACCGAAGTCGTCGATCGACAGGCGCACGCCCAGCGCGTTCAGCTCCTCGAGCACCTGGGTTGCCTCGCGCACGTCGTCCGCGAGCACGCCTTCCGTGATCTCGAGCTCCAGGATGGAAGGCGGCAGGCCCGTGTTTGCCAGCGTGTCACGCACCAGCTGGACGAAACCGGCCTGGCGGAACTGGTGCAGCGAGATGTTCACGGCAACGCGATTGAGCTCGACGCCGGAGGCCCGCATGGCCTGGGCTTCGCTGCACGCCTTGCGCAACACCCACTCGCCCACGGCCACGATCATCCCGGTTTCCTCGAGCAGGCTGATGAATTCGCCCGGCAGGACCACATCACCGTCGGACCGCCGCCATCGCAGCAAGGCCTCCATGGAAATCACCTTGCGCGAGCCGGCCTCGATCTGGGGCTGGAACACCAGGAAGAACTCCTCGCGCTCGAGCGCACGGCGCAGCTGGGTCTCCAGGCTCAGCCGGGCCAGCTCGTTGGCCTCGTCACGCTGGGTATAGAACTCGGATCGGTTCTTGCCGCCCAGCTTTGCGTTGTACATCGCCACGTCGGCGCGCTTGAGCAGGGTGGCGCTGTCGTCCCCGTCACGCGGGCACATGCTGACCCCGATGCTGGTGGTGACGAACAACTCGCGGCCCTCGACCATGAATGGCGTGCTCACGGCGTCCAGCAGCTGCTGCGCCATCAGTTGCACATCGTCGGCGCTGGCCACGTCGTTCAGGATCACGGCAAACTCGTCGCCGCCCAGGCGCGCCACGGTGTCGCCGTCGCGCACCGCTCCGCGCAGACGGTCCGCGATCGCCTTGAGCAGGTTGTCCCCGCTGGCGTGGCCGAGCGTGTCGTTGATGACCTTGAACCGGTCCATGTCCATGAACAGCACGGCCACGTGCCGCTGGTGCCATTTCGCCCGGGCCATCGCCTGCTCCAGCCGGTCCAGGAGCAGCGCGCGGTTGGGCAGCCCGGTCAGGGCGTCATGGTTGGCGAGGTGCTCAATGCGCTCCTGGAACTGCACCTGCTCGGTCATGTCACGACCGGTGGCGATGAAATGCGTGACCCGGTCCCGCGCGTCGAGCTGCGGCGTGATGGTCATCGACTCGTGGTAGAGCGTTCCATCCTTGCGCCGGTTGATCATGATGTCCGTGAAGACCTCGCCGCGCAGGACGGCATGCCACAGGCGCCGGTAGAAGATTTCCGGCATCCGGCCGGACTTGAGGACACGTGGTGTCTTGCCCAGCACCTCCTCGGCGGTATAGCCACTCATGCGGGTGAACGCCGCGTTGACGTATTCGATGTGCCCCTGGGCATCCGTGATCATCACGGCGTCGGCCGTCTGCTCCACCGCCGTGGCAAGTTTGCGCATCTTCTCCTGGGACTGGTGGCGCACGCTGATGTCCTGCAGGATGCCGGCCAGCCGAACCGGCCGACCCGCCTCGTCGCGCAATACCTCAGCCCGGTGATAGATGACCCGACGGCCACCGCCCTCCCGCACGAACTGATGCTCCAGCTCGAATCCACGCGAATGCTCCAGCGCAGCCTCGATGTGCTGCTCCAGCTGTCCACGTTCGTCGACCGGCACAAGGTCCAGCAGCGCCGCCAGGCTCGGCCGGACCTGGCCCTGCGTCAGCCCGAGCATGCGCCAGGTCTGGCCGGACCAGACCATCTGCTGGTTCTGCAGGTTCCAGTCGTAGCTGCCCACCGCCGCAATCTGCTGCGCCTCATCGAGCAGGGCCTGCTGCTCGCGCAGGCTGCGGTTGGCATCGCGCAGCTCGGCCGTGCGCGCCTGGACCAGGGCCTCCAGATCCTGCTTGCTGGCCGCCAGCGCCTCGATGGTCAGCAGGTCGTCGTACCCGCGCAGGGCTGCCGTGACCGAGGTGACGAGCTTCTGGGCACTGAGTTCGGATTTTTCCTTGTAATCGTTGATGTCGAATTCAGCAATGATCCGGCCTTCCGGCGCCTGGCCGGGCTGCCCCGTGCGCAGGATGATGCGCACAAGATGGTTGTCCAGGACTGAACGGATGTCCCTGACGAGATCGAGGCCGGCGTGGTCCGTCTCCATGACCACGTCCAGCAGAACCACGGCGATGCCCGTCTCGCCCTGGAGCAGTCTGCGGGCCTCGGCGGCGGAATAGGCATGCAGGAGCTGCAAGGGCCGCCCCTTGAAACGCAGGTCAGCAAGTACCAGGCGGGTAACCGAGTGGACGCTCTGGTCGTCATCGACGATCGCGACCTTCCACGCTGGGGCATCCCCGTGGGCCGGCACATGAGGCGCCGCAGCGTCACCCGGATCCGGGTCAGCAAATACCAAAAGCTCGTCGCGATCCACAACCATGGCCTGCGGGCCCGTACGGCCCGGGAATGTGTTCTTGATTGACTCCCATGCGATGCGGACATCTGCGGCGGACCCCAACCCGGCGCGTCGGGCGTTGAAGCCTGCGCCCGACGAAAGGGTTGGTGCCGCTGTCCCGCGGGCAAGCGCCCGCCACAAGCGCGTACCCCTGCAGGTACGCGCTGCCATGGCAGTCTATCCGGGAACGCGGCGCCGGCGGCACCGCAGAGCGGGCACGGGCGTGAACTATTCCAGCCCAAGCTCCTGAATTTTGCGGGTGATGGTGTTGCGACCGATGCCCAGCTTGTGGGCGGCCTCGATGCGCCGGCCGCGCGTGGCCTCCAGCGCGGTCAGGATCAGCTTGCGCTCGAAACGGCGGGTCAGCTCATCCCAGACGTCGAGCCGGCCGCTGGACAACAGGGCCTCGGCCTCGACCTGCAGGCCGGACTCCCAGTCGCCGGTGGCACGGGGCGCCTCCTGGATG
>DALYHW010000044.1:0-15557 GCA_031970695.1 Hylemonella sp. | reverse complement strand
TGGTGGACCCGGCCTGGATCGGCATGAAGCTGCGCAAGCTGCTCAACTACGCCGAACCGCTGGGCCACTTCATGGCCTTCGTGCCCGGCCTGCCGCATGGCGAACGCCGACAGCAGACCTGGCCCTCCACCGTGGCCTACATGGCGCGCCTCATCATCCACCGGTACGCCATGCTGGGCGTGCTCGATGAGGAGGGGTACCCGCTGCGCGAGATGGGCGTGCTCGAAGCGCCGGGCAGCGAGGACGAGACCGCGGCGATCGCGGGCCGGCCCTGCCCCGAGTGCGGCAACCCCACGGTGATCCGCAAGGACGGCTGCGACTTCTGCACCGCCTGCGGCTACGTGGGTCAGTGCGGCTGAGGTGATTAGGCAGAGGCGCGCCGGCCCGCGGCGCCGGCGTGGCCAATGCTTCATGGACTAGACACCGGCGCTTAAGGGTTGGTTAATGAAGCCGCCGCACAATGGCGTCATCTCACGATCAGCCCCGCCATGAACACCTCGACCCGCCACTACGACGCCTTCAGCCGACTCCTGCACTGGCTTACCGCCATCACGGTGACGATTGCCTTCATCCTCGGCCCGGGCGGCTTCGGCCGCCTGATGCGCCAGGGCGTGGACCCGGCCACGCGCAGCGACATCGTCTGGCACGAAACGCTCGGCCTGCTGGTCTTCGGCCTGACCCTGCTGCGCCTGGTGTGGCTGGCCGTTCGGCCGGCCGCGCCCGCCATTCCCATGGCCCGCTGGATGCACCGCCTGGGGCAGCTGGTGCACATCGGGCTCTGGGTCCTGTTGCTCGCCGTGCCCGCCACCGCCATGCTGACGCTGGGCAGCGAAGGTCATCCATTGACGCTGCTGGGTGGCGTGCGCGTGGACCACATGCCGCTGATCGCCGAGTCTGCACTGGCACACCTGGCCGACTGGGGCGAGGTGCACGAGTTCCTTGGCGACGCCATCATGTGGCTGGCCGGCCTGCACGCCGCGGCGGCGCTCTACCATCATGTGGTGCTCAAGGACGGCGTACTGAAAGCGATGTTGCCTGCGCGCAGTTCCTGATCGCGGGCGGCGCGAATCAAATCTGCACCCGCGTGCCCAGTTCGATCACGCAGTTGTTCGGCAGGCGAAAGAAGTCCGCCACATTGCCGGCGTTGCGCGACATGAGGGCAAACAGGGCCTCGCGCCAGGCTGCCATGCCGGTGCCCTTGGTCGGCACGACAATCTCGCGGCTGAGAAAGTAGGACGTCTCGAACAGATTGATGGCCAGGCCCTGCGCGGCGCAAAGCTCCAGCGCGCGAGGAACATCCGGCTGGTCCAGGAAACCATAGTTGACCTGCACCTTCCAGAAGCCGGGCACCAGGGGCGTGACCTCCACGCGTTCGGCCTCGGGCCGCCACGGCACTTCGTCGAAAGCCACGGTGAGGATGACGTTGCGTGCGTGCAGCACCTGGTTGTGCTTGAGGTTGTGCATCAGTGCCTGCGGCACCGTACCGGGATTGGCCACCGCATACACGGCGGTGCGCGACACACGGTGCGCGCTGGTGTCTGCCGCCAGGGCCGTGATGAAGGGCAGTAGTTCGGGGTCGCCCAGGCGTATGCTGTCCAGCAGCAGTTCCCGCCCGCGCCGCCAGGTCGCCATGACGAGGAAGATCAGCCCGCCGGCCACCAGGGGGAACCAACCACCGTCGAGAAACTTGAGCGCGCACGAGGCGACCAGCAAACCGTCCAGCAGCAGGAAAACTCCCGTCGCAGCGACGGCCATCGGCAGCGGGTAGTGCCAGGCATGCCGGATGACAAAGAAAGTTAGCGCCGTGGTGATGAGCATGGTGACCGTCACCGCAATGCCGTAGGCCGAGGCCAGCGCAGAGGAGCTGCCGAAACCTGCAACGGCCAGGACAACGGCCGCCAGCAGCAGCCAGTTGACCTGCGGCATGTAGATCTGGCCGGCCTCTCTGGCCGAGGTGTAGTGGACCTGCAGGCGCGGCAGCAGGCCCAGTTGCACGGCCTGCTTGGTCATGGAAAAGGCGCCCGAGATCACCGCCTGTGAGGCGATCACGGTGGCAACCGTCGCCAGGACGACGGCAGGAATCAACCAGACCTCCGGGAACAGACGATAGAACGGGTTCTCCAGCGCGGCCGGGTCGCGCAGCAGCAGTGCCCCCTGCCCCATGTAGTTCAGTGCAAGGGCCGGCAGCACCAGGCCGGTCCAGGCCAGCTGGATCGGCCGCTTGCCGAAGTGGCCCATGTCGGCATAAAGCGCTTCGGCGCCCGTGAAAGCCAGCACGATGGCACCCAGCGCGACGAACATGTGCCAGCCCTGCGCTTGCAGGAAGTGCAGCGCTGCCAGCGGGTTGAGTGCCGCGAGGATGGCCGGCTCCTGCACGATTTGCAGCACCCCGGTGAACGCCAGCACACCGAACCAGAGCAGGATGACAGGGCCGAACAGGCGCCCCACGAGCCCGGTGCCATAGCGCTGCATGGCGAACAGCGCGACCAGCACGCTGAGTGCGGTCGGCAGCACGTAGGGCTTCAGCACGGGGGTGACCACCTCCAGCCCCTCCACCGCACTCAGCACCGAGATGGCCGGCGTGATCACACTGTCGCCGTAGAACAGCGCGGCGCCCATCACGCCTGTCAGCAGCAAGGCGACCCGCCTGCGAGCCGTCTTGCCCGCAGCATGGGCAGCCAGCGCGGTCAGCGCCATGATGCCGCCCTCACCCCTGTTGTCGGCCCGGAGGATGAGCAACACGTACTTGAGCGTGACCACCAGCATCAACCCCCAGACGATGGCCGAGACGGCACCGACGAGGTGCGGCGCATCCAGCGGCACGCCGGTGGCAGGGCTGAAAATTTCTTTCATGGTGTACAGCGGGCTGGTGCCGATGTCGCCGTACACCACACCCAGCGCGCCCAGGGTCAGGGCGGCCAGGCTTTCGCGTTGGGGAATATGGTTCATGAATGCGAATGCGCTGTGGTCGAGATCACCACTGTCGCGCCGCAGGCATCAGGAACGCATAAGGGAGGCGCGGGCGCCGGTGGCTACTCTGTGGCCAGCCGGTAGCCGACCCCGGTCTCGGTCAGCAAGTGGCGGGGCTCGGCCGGGTGGTGTTCCAGCTTCGCGCGCAGCTGGCCCATGTACAGGCGCAGGTAGTGGGTGTGCTCTGTGTACTCCGGCCCCCATACGTCGGCCAGCAACTGGCGGTGCGTCACGACCTTGCCGGCACTGCGCACCAGGCGTGCCAGCAGATTGAACTCGGTGGGCGTCAGGTGCACAGGCTGGCCGTCGCGCAGCACGGTGCGTGTGGCCAGGTCCACGTGCAGGTCGTCCAGGGTGTGCACGGTTACGGCAGCCGAGAGCGCCGTGCCACGGTGGCGCAAGGCCACGCGCAGGCGAGCCAGCAACTCGGCCACGCCGAAAGGCTTGGTCAGGTAGTCGTCCGCACCGGCGTCGAGCAGCGCAATCTTCTGGGCTTCCTGGTGCCGGGCCGACACCACGACGATGGGCACGCTGGCATGACGGCGCACGGCGCGCACCAACTCCACGCCTTCGCCGTCGGGCAGGCCCAGGTCCAGCACGATCACATCGGGGGGACTGTGCCGCACCAGGGCCTGCGCTTCGGCCAGCGTCACCGCGGTCTGTACCTCGTAGCCCTCCAGGCCCAGGGCGCCCTGTATCAGCGTACGGATCTCGCGGTCATCCTCGACTACCAGCACGCGCAACGTCATGGCGCCTCCGGCGTGGCAGGCTGGGCTTCGACGGGCAGCTGCAGACAGAAACGGCTGCCGCCGCCGGCGCGCTGGCTCAGGACGAGTTGCCCGCCGTGTGCCTGCGCGATGGCGCGGGATACGGCCAGACCCAGGCCCGTGCCGCGCCGGCCAGCACGGTCGCCGCGCACATAAGGCAGGAAGATCGCCTCGCGTTCGGGCTCCGGGATACCCGGACCCCGGTCGCTGACACACAGCGCCAGCGCGCGGTCCTCCAGGTGCGCGTCGACCTCGATCTCGCCGCCGGCGTGCTGCAGTGCGTTGTCCAGCAGATTGGACAGCAGTTGCGCCAGCAGCACGGCGTCAGCACGCACCAGGGGCAGGCCTTCGGACAGGCGCACGCGGATGCGCTGCGCGGGATCGTGCTGCCGAACGCGCGCCAGCACGGCGCCGACGATCTCCTCCAGTGACTCCCACTGGCGCTGTACCGACTGCCCCGGCGTGGCCAGTCGCACCAGCTGCAGGGTGTTGTCGCTGACCTTGCTGAGGTACTCGGCCTCGTCAACGATGCCGGAGAGCAGGCGCGCCTGCGCCGTGGCGTCCAGACGGTCGCGCTGGGCCTGCAGCGAGGTGGCCGCGGCGACGATGGCCGCCAGTGGCGTGCGCAGGTCGTGTGAGATGGCCGCCAGGAACGTGGCCTGCATCTGTTGCCTTTCGGCTTCGCGCTGCACGGCCTGCAGCACCTGCGAATCCTGGATACGCGCAAGCGCCTGCGCCAGCAGCGCACACAGTGCCTGCGCGTGGTCCCGCCCGGTGGCATCCGATGCCGGCGCAGGTCTGACGCAGGCGGCACCGTAGACCTGCCCTTGCTCCAGCAGCGGCAGGTACCAGCCGCCCAGACCCGGCCAACGGCCCGTACCCGGCCCCAGCACGGCGCGTTCACGCATGCAGGCACGCAGCGCATCACGCAAGGACGGGTCCACGGGTGCCGGCAGCAGCGGTTCGCCGTCGGCGCCCGCCTGCGCCAGGCGATTCGGTCCGCCGAACGCGGCATCGAGCGCCTCCTGGCCCAGCCCCTGCATCGCCCCGGCGTCCCGGCAATCCGCCAGCGCCACGGCCAGGGTCTGAAGCTGGTGTGCCCGCGCCGCGCTGAGGCGGGCGGCTGCGGTCTCGCGGCGCAAGCCACTTGCCAGGCGACTGACGACCAGCGCCACCACCAACATCACGCCCAGAGCGATGAGGTGCTCACGGTTGTCGACCGCGAACGTCCAGCGCGGGGGTACGAAAAAGAAGTTGAGTGCCGTGACCGCGCCCACAGCACACACGGCCGACGGCAGCCAGTCCAGCCGGTAGGCGGCGATCACGACCGCCAGCACGTAGACCATGGCCTGGCTGGTCAGAGACACCTGTGGTTCGAGCAAGGCGCACAGGGCCGTGGCCAGCAGCAACAGGCCGGCCACGCAGGCCCAGTCCTGCCAGTTCGCAGTCGCAGACGGTCTGTTCATGGCAGTCAGGGTACCACCGGCGGCATCAGGAAAGCATCAGGACCGCTCGTCGCGCGCCACGGCGCCAATAGCCTTACGCCTCTCCCTAGTTCTGTCGAACTATTGGTCCTCGTGGCCCCTTCGGCTAACCTATAGCGACCTGAAAAATATTTCTTTAGAAAGCCCGCCATGTCCGGACCCCTCACCCTAGACAACACCGCCGTCCACCTGCTGCGCAGCATGCCGGAGGCAATAATCTTCTGTGACATGGAGGGCATCATCCGCGTCTGGAACGGCGGGGCGGAGAAGGTCTTTGGCTGGTCGGCGGCCGAGGCCGTGGGCCAGAGCCTGGACCTGATCATCCCCGAGCGCATGCGCAAGGCCCACTGGGACGGCTTTGACCAGGCCATCGCCCGCGGCGGTGTCAAGCCGGGCCGCACCTCCATGATCACGCGCTCGCTGCACAAGGTCGAGGAGTTCATCTACGTGGACATGAGCTTCGAGATGGTGCGCGACGCATCCGGCACGATGCTGGGCTCGATCGCCGTGGCACGCGACGCGACCAAGCGCTTCAACGACGAAAAGGCACTGCGCAAGCAGCTGGCCGAACTGACCACCCCCAAGGCCTGACGTGGGTGCCGCCCTGCCCGGCTTCGACGCCCCGGCCGTGGGTTTCGAGCAGCCCTACGAGATGCTGGAGGCCTGCCACTCGCGCGTGCAGCGCACGCTGGACCTGCTCGACCGCCTGCTGGACTACGTGGCGCAGCAAGGCCATGACGCGCAGACCCGCTCGGCCGCCGCCGATGTGCTGCGCTACTTCGATCTGGCAGCACCCCTGCACCATGAGGACGAGGAAAAACACGTCTTTCCCCTGCTGCTGGCCCAGGGCACCGCAGCACTGTGCGCGGCCGTGCGGCAGTTGCAGGCCGAGCATGAGGAAATGAGCGCGCTCTGGCAGCAGCTCCGCCAGCCCCTGCTGCGCTGGCGCGAGGCTGATGCCGTCGACCGGCCTGACGCCGCCCTGCTGGCGCTCACGGAACGTTTCCAGCGCCTGTATGCCGGCCACATACCGCAAGAAGAAGCGCTGGTCTATCCGGCCGCCCGCGCCGCCATGGACGGCACCACGCAGGCGCGCATGGGTGCCGAGATGCAGGCGCGCCGCCGCGGCTGATTTGTCCGGACGTCGTTGTCCACCAAGATCACCGGAAACAACGACTTCACCGGCCTTGCCCGGCGCGGTATAAACCGCCGTATCCCGCGTGAGTGAATCCCATGCCCCCAACCACCAAACTCCAGGTCCTGGTCGCCGAAGACAACCCGATCAACCAGCGTGTGCTGGTGGCCTTGCTCCAGCAGCTGGGACACACGGGCGTGGTGGTGTCCGATGGCGAACAGGCCAGCCGCTGCCTGGCCCAGCGGGCGTTCGACCTCCTGCTGCTGGACATGGAGATGCCCGTCAAGACCGGGGTCGAGGTCCTCGCGGACTTGCGGGCCGCGGAAGCCGCACGTGGGGGGCACCTGCCCGTGATCTTTGTCACGTCGAACGACATGCCGGACGAACGGGCCCGCTGCCTGGCCCTCGGGGCTGATGGCTACCTGTGCAAGCCCGTGGCGCTCTGGCAAGCGGCAGCCATCGCGCTGCGCTGGGCGCTCGCGGACCTCGAGCAGGAAATCAGGGTGACCCTGTCGCTTCGGTGATGCCCTGCGCGCAGGGAACCCTCGCGGGTATTCGGCCCTTCCCAGCAATAAAACTTTACGATCAGACGGGGGTTTCCGTGCCAAATTCCATCGCAGCCCACACGCACTTTGGATAAAGTAGGCGGGCAGCCCTTCGAAAATCCGTCACCCATTTTCGCTCAACAATAAGCATGCATACCACCGACGCCGAGCCGACATCCAACCCTATCCGCGCACATGGCATCTGGGCCCCCGGGGTGGTGCTGATGCGCAGCCTGAATTTCAAGGCCAAGGCCACGATCATCTCGCTGACTTTCCTGATCCCGACGCTGCTGATGCTGGGCTGGATGCTGAAAGGCCAGGCCGATACCATGATGGAAGACCGCATGAACGCGACGCGTGAACATGTGGAGGTCGCCTACGGCGTGGTAGCCTGGGCACAGGGCAAGGAAGCGGCCGGCGAGCTGTCGCGCGAAGAGGCGCAAAAGCTGG
The DNA here is from genome assembly GCA_031970695.1 of Hylemonella sp. GTDB lineage: Bacteria > Pseudomonadota > Gammaproteobacteria > Burkholderiales > Burkholderiaceae_C > Hylemonella. Next base: position 8,206 of record DALYHW010000044.1, on the reverse strand, counting down.
CGAAAAGCGCAGTCAGCCAGCTGCGTTACAGCAAGGACGAGTACTTCTGGATCAACGACATGCAGCCGGTGGTTGTGATGCACCCGATCAAGCCGGAGCTCGACGGCAAGGACGTCGGCAATGTCAAGGACCCCAACGGCCTGGCACTGTTCAAGGCCTTCGTGGCGGTGGCTGCCCGTGACGGCCAGGGCTTCGTCAACTACATGTGGCCCAAACCCGGACGCGACCAGCCCGTGGAAAAGCTGTCCTATGTGAAAGGTTTCAAGGCCTGGGGCTGGGTCATCGGCTCGGGCATCTACATCGACGACGTCCGTGACGCGGAACGGCAGCGGCTGTACACGGTCGGGATCGTGCTGGCGCTGGTCCTGCTGGCCGGCTTTTATGTTTTCGTGAGCTTCTACAAGGTCAACAAGGGCGGTCTCGAGGTAGTGAGCATGCACCTGAACCAGCTCAGCGAAGGTGATCTGCGGCGGCGCCCCATCGACCCCTGGGGCAAGGACGAGCCGGCCATGCTCATCCTCGACCTGCACAAGGTCTATCACTCGATGCACGAGCTGATCCGCCGCGCACGGCACTCGGCACGTGAGCTGGCCCTGACCAGTGCGGAGATCTCGCGCGCCAGCCTGGACCTGTCCTCACGCACCGAGGACACGGCCTCCAACATCGCGGAGGAAGCGTCGGCCATGGAGGAGATCGGCTCGCAGGTCGTGGAGACCGCCGGCAAGACCCGCGCCGCCGCACAGTCGGCCAGCAACAACGCACAGGTCGCCGAGAAAGGCGGTCACATCATTGCCGACGTGGTCCACACGATGCAGGAGATCCACGCGTCCTCGTCCAAGATCAACGACATCATCGGCGTGATCGATGGCATCGCCTTCCAGACCAATATCCTCGCGCTGAACGCGGCGGTCGAGGCGGCGCGCGCGGGCGAACAGGGCCGGGGCTTTGCCGTCGTGGCTGCCGAAGTGCGTCAGCTTGCGGGACGCAGCGCGGAAGCCGCCAAGGAAATCAAGGCCCTCATCGGCGAGAGCGTCGAGAAGGTCAGCGCAGGAACGACGGTGGTCGAGAGCGCGGGTTCGACCATGCAGGACGTGGTGCGCAGCGCGCGCGAGATCAACCAGTACCTCGAAGAAATTGCGACCGCCTCCAGCCAGCAGGCCCAGGCCGTGGAAGAAGTGGTGAAGGCGATCCACGAACTGGATTCGCACACCCAGCAAAACGCCGCCCTGGTGGAAGAGACGAGCGCCGCGTCCTCCGCCCTCAAGGACCAGGCCGAGAAGCTGACCCACGAGATCGCGCGTTTCCGGGTCGCCTGAGACCCCGCCAGCATCCGGGGGCCAACCGGCCCGGCGCATGCCCGGCCGGTGTCGACCGCGCTCAGTCGCGAACAACCAGCACCGGCAGGTGCGCGTGCGACAGCACCGCCTGGGTGACGCTGCCCAGGATCATCTTTTCCATGCCGCGCCGCCCGTGGGACCCCATGACCACCAGATCGGCGCCAACGGCCTGGGCCTTGTCCAGGATGCCGCGCCAGGCAGCGGGCGCCTCGACCACGTCGCTCTGCACGGACAGCCCCAGCGGCTCCAGCACCTTGCGCGCGGCGGCAATCGCCTCCTTGGCTTCAGCACTGGCCGCACTCAGGTACTCGGCCTGGCCATAGGCGAAGTCGCTGCCCAGGCCGGTGAAGGGATAGGGGTCGATGACATAGATCACGGTGACCGCGCTGCCAAACGCCTGCGCCAGGCCCGCAGCCTTGGCAACGGCTTTTTGCGCGGTCTCGGAACCGTCGACCGGAACTAGGATGTGCTTGAACATACCCAACCTCCTTGTGTCAGCGCTGCGTTTCGACCGCATCCTCGCCCAGGAAGGCGCCGGCGCGCAGCGTGACGACCAGCGTATCACGATAGGCCGGCCCCTCGTCCGCCTTGACGGGCTGGATGGGTGTGGTTTCGTGGATCACCCGCGCGTCGTCCAGCAGCAGCAGCGACCAGGGCTCGCCCAGCGTGAAGCGCTGGCCGTTGGGGCCGTCAGCCTGGAACACCCGGGTCTCGCCCCCCTTCACGCCCCGGCGCGCCAGCAGGAACACGGCCACCAGATCGACCCCGTCGCGGTGGGCGCCCTCGGGCGTGGGCCGGCCGATGCCGTTGGTCGTGTCGATGCGGAACTGGTGCGCCTCGATGTACCAGCGGTGCCGGCCCTTGAGCGCAGTGGCCACCTGCCCCAGCCAGTGCAGCAGGCGGCTCCAGGCCGGCTGGCCCACGAGGGCCGGGGCCATGGGTTCAAAGAGGCGCTGCATACCGCCGTGCAGGGCGTTGTATTCCAGCGGCTGCCAGTGGGCACGGTGCGGGGCTTGCGTGAGGTGCGTGCCGTCCAGCACGAAACAGGAATGGCGACGGCGCCGGTATCGGCCGCCGTCCTTCAGAAAGGCGTCGGGCGGCAGGTCGTCCCACCAGGACAGCAGGCCCTGCAGCTCGATGGCGTCACAGCCGCTGAGCTGGCGCACGGCGGCGGCGTCGAGCACCGCATAGCCCTGCTGGTGCAGGGTGGCGTCCAGCGCGGCGGGCGCCACAACAGGGGGATGAAACAAGGGGCTGGTCATGTGGGGCTCACTGGATAAGTCGCGTCACGCGCGGCGTGGCTTTTGCGGCATGAGCCGCAAGGCGCAAAACCCCAGGCAAGCCTGGACGGCTTGCCTGGTTTTGCAACGCAGCGGATCACCCGCAAAACCACTCCCCGGAGGGTTCGAACCAAAACGGGCCCTTTGCCCACCAAACCCCTTGCGTGTGCTGCAGCACACGCTGCATGGTGTTGGCGGTCAAATCATCCCGTTTTGGACTCGAACGCGCATGACGGGAATTATCCAGTGAGCCCCGGGCATTTTGCCTGCCGTGACCAGCCCCTGGCGGGAACCGGGAGACGCGGATCAGCAGTTGGCGGCGGTCGCGGTCAGCGTGATCGTCGGGGCCGTGTTGGCTGCAGCCGGCGCAGTGTAGACGATCCGGCAGGTACCGGCCGCGCCCTGGGCGCCCACCGCATCGATGTTCAGCGTGTCACCCGCAGCTGCGCCACCGCCAGACACCGTGATGCCATCACCCGCAGCAGCAGCCGGGTTGATGCCGGCCGCGCCCAGGATGCCCGTGGGCGCAGCCGGGCCCGTGGCCAGCGCCTGCGGATAGCGGTTGACCATGGAGATGACCACACCGTCCATGGTGATCGTGGCGCAGGTGGTCGTCGTCCCGGCCGCGATGTCCAGTTCGCAACGGGCCCGCGCCAAAGCGGCCGCAGAACGGATCGAGCCGTAGAGCGCCTGCATCTTCGCAAAGCGCGCATCCTGCTGCGCGGCGATGTAGCGCGGCAGCGCGATGGCCGCCAGGATGGCGATGATGGTGATCACGATGATCAGCTCGATCAGCGTGAAACCTTTGTGCAGCTGTTTCATGGGGAACTCCGGGCAATGGATGCGCGCATTGTGCCCCAAGAGCTCCCCGAATTACAAATTTGATAGCAAAGGGGACCGGCTCAGCGTGATCTAGTTAACGACCGCACCATCATGCGGAGTGTCGGCAAATGCGGCGGCCTGCCGGTCACGCCCCCGGCGCGTCGGACTGCCGCGGCAGCGCCGTCCCGCAGTACAGGCAGTAGTGGGCCTCGGGCAAGTGCCCTTCCTTCAGGCATTCGGGGCAGATGCGCGAGGTGGGCGTGCCGCCCATGCGCCGCACCGTCATCTCGGCGGTGACGATGCCCGTGGGCACCGCCAGCGTGCCCCAGCCCAAGAGCATCATGGCCGAGGAAATCAGCCGGCCCAGTTCGGTCTTGGGGGTGATGTCGCCAAAACCCACGGTGGTCATGGTCGTAATGGCCCAGTACACGGCGGTGGGGATGCTGGTAAAGCCATTGGCCGGGCCCTCCACCACGTACATCACCGTGCCCATGACGAGCACGATCATCAGCACGGCCGAGATGAACACCATGATCTTGCGGCGGCTCGAGCGCAGAGCGTGGCCCAGGGCCTGGAACTCGGCCAGATAGGCGGTGAGCTTGAAAATCCGGAACACGCGCAGCAGGCGCAGCACGCGCACGTCGATCAGCGCATGCACCTCGGGCACCAGCAGGGCCAGCCAGGTCGGCAGCAGGGCCAGCAGGTCGATCACGCCATAGAAGCTCAGGGCATAGCGCATGGGATGCCGTACACAGGCCAGCCGGGCCAGGTACTCCAGGGTGAAGATCGCCGTAAACACCCATTCGATACGGTCAAACATCAGACGCTGGGCAGGGGACAGGCCGGGCAGGCTGTCCAGCATCACGATCAGCACGCTGGCCAGGATGAGCACGATGAGCCAGATGTCGAACAGGCGGCCAGCCCGGGTGTCCGACTCGAAGATGACGGTGTAGAGCTTGAGCCGCCAGCCGGTCTGCGGCCGGCCGGGTTCGTTCGGGGTGGCGTCGGAGGTCATGCGGCGGTCTCGGTGTCTGGCTCGCGGCGTCGGGTCGCGGCGGGCCTGCTGCCGATTATTCCCCAGTTCCTCAGCCCGCCCGGGCCGCGTTCTCGGCTTCCTGCAAGGCGCGCCACATGACCTTGCCCGTGCCGCTCTTGGGCAGGGCATCGACGAACTGCACGGTGCGTGGCACCTTGTACACGGCCATGTGCTCGCGGCACCAGGCAATCAGGTCCTGTTCGCTGAGCTGTCCCTGCTGGCCCGCGCGCAGCACCACCACCGCCTTGACAGATTCGCCGCGGTAGGCGTCCTGCGTGGCGATGATGCAGGCCTCCTGGATCGCCGGGTGCCGGTACATCAGCGCCTCCACCTCCGCCGGCCAGACCTTGAAGCCCGAGGCGTTGATCATGCGTTTGAGCCGATCGGTCATGAAGAAGTAGCCGTCCTCGTCCACGCGGCCCATGTCGCCGCTGCGGAAGGAGCGCTTGCCGTCCAGCTCGATGAAGGCGCTGGCCGTGGCCTGCGGGTTCTTCCAGTAACCCTGGAACACCTCGGGGCCGTGGATCACGATCTCGCCGGATTCACCCGCCGGCAGCTCCTGCAGCGTCGTGGGGTCGATCACGCGTGCGTCGGTGCTCACGAAGGGAATGCCCAGGCACTGCTGCTTGGGGTTGTCGGGCGGGTTGGTGTGCGACGGTGCAGCGGTCTCGGTGAGACCATAACCCTCCACGTAGCGCAGGCCGTACTGCTCGTACAGGCGCTGGGCCACGGCCTGCGGCATGGCCGCCCCCCCGCCGCCGATGTAGACCAGGCTGGAAAGATCGAACTGCGCGAAGTTCGGACTGCCCAGCAGGTCGATCACCATCGTGGGGATGTTGGTCCAGTTGGTCACGCGACGCAGCGAGATCAGGCGCCCGGCCAGCTCGCGGTCCCAGCGCGGCATGACCACCAGCGTGCTGCCGTTGTAGATGGCCGAGTGCATGACGGCCACCATACCCGTGATGTGGAACATCGGCACCACGGCCAGCGCCACGTTTTCGGGCGAGGCATTGCCCCACAGGCCGCCAGCCACGGCGTTGTGCATGATGCTCGAGTGGGGATGCATGCAGCCCTTGGGCAGGCCCGTGGTGCCGCTGGTATAGGGCAGCACGGCCAGGTCGGCCGGCCCCACCTGCAGCGCGGGCGGCTCGGCCGTGCAGGCCAGGGCCTGCTCCCACGCATGGGCCTGGCCGCCGGACAGCGCTGGCAGCGGATGACGCGTGAGCAGCCAGTCGTGCCACGTCGCGGGCGGCGCCTCGGCGCCAGCCCGGGCCGGATCGAAGGCATCGGTGAATTGCGTGACGACCAGATGCGCCAGGCCGCGGCCCGCAGGCAGCGCGTCGCTGGCGCGGGCCAGCTCGGGCGCCAGGTCACCGCTGGTGATGGCAACCCTGGCGTCCGGGTCGGTGATGTAGTGCTTGAGCTCCTCCGCCCGGTTCATGGGGTTGACCGGCACCACCACGGCATTGGCACGCAGGATGGCAAAGTGGGCGATCACCAGCTGCGGGCTGTTCTGCAGGTCGAGCAGCACCCGATCACCCTTGCGTACCTCCAGCGTATGCAGAAATGCCGCCAGGCGCTCCGCTTTTTGTAGCACCTCGGCATACGGGAAGGCCCGTCCAAAGAAGACCAGGGCCGGCTTGTCGGGGTAGCGGCGCGCGCTGACGGCCAGGTTTTCCCACAGGGACGTCGCCGGCGGCGTGAGGCTACGGGGCAGGCGGCGGGGCCAGAATTTGTAGTGCGGACGCATCCGTGTTCTCCTCGTGGGTACGGGACCCGGGTGGCCCCCAGCGTAGCCCGGCGCCGGCGCCGCGACATCCGGGTCGCCCCGGATGCCAGTCACGTGGGGGACTGCGCAGCGCCCCGTGCAAACACCCGGAGACTGGCCCGTGCCCTGGCGCTACGATAGCGGCTCACAGACCGTCCACCCACCTTCCGGAGACTTCCATGAAGCCCATCGCCGCCCTGCTTTGCCTTGGTGCCGCGGCCCTGCTGGCAGCCGCACCGGCCCATGCCGGCAAGACCCTGGATGCCATCGAGGCGCGCGGCCAGCTGGTCTGCGGGGTCAACACCGGACTGGCCGGCTTCAGCATGGCCGAATCGAACGGCCAGTGGAGCGGGCTGGACGTCGACATCTGCCGCGCCACGGCGGCGGCCGTGCTCGGCGACGGCAGCAAGGTCAAGTACGTGCCGCTCAGTGCCCAGCAGCGCTTCACCGCCCTGCAGTCAGGCGAGATCGACCTGCTCAGCCGCAACACCACGTTCACCCTCACGCGCGATGCCTCGCTGGGCCTGCACATGACGGCCGTCACCTACTACGACGGACAGGCCTTCATGGTGCCGACCAAGAGCAGGATCCGCAGTGCAAAGCAGCTCAAGGGGCAGACTGTGTGTGTGCAATCGGGCACCACCACCGAGAAGAACCTCAGCGACTACTCGCGCACCCAGAAACTGGGGCTCAAGCCGGTGGTCTTCGAAAAACTGGAGGCCGCCACCGGCGCCTACTTCGCCGGCCGCTGCGCCGCCTACACGACCGATGCCTCGGGCCTGGCCGCCACCCGCAGCAAGGAAGCAAAGAACCCGGCCGACCACCTGATCCTGCCCGAGCTGATCTCCAAGGAACCCATGGGTCCCATGGTGCGCCGCGGCGACGACGAATGGTTTGCCATCGTCAAGTGGGTGGTCTATGGCCTGCTCGAGGCCGAGGAACTGGGCGTGACCCAGGCCAATGCCGCGCAGCTCAAGGCCAGCGAAGACCCGCCGGTGCGTCGCCTGCTGGGCGTGGGCGAGGACATGGGCAAGCTGCTGGGCCTGGACCGCGAGTGGCTGTTGCGTGCCGTGCGCACCACGGGCAACTACGGCGAGATCTTCGAGCGCAACGTGGGTGACAAATCACCGCTGAAGCTGCCACGGGCTGCCAACAAGCTGTGGAACGACGGCGGTCTGATGTACCCGATGCCGATCCGATGAAGTCTCCCTGTGCCGGCTGTCGCCGTCTTCCCCCCAGGGGGACGACACCGGCGGCCCGGCGAAGCCGGCTCCGCGGTGTCCCGCGACTGGCGTGTCGGGTATCCCAACATCTTTTTGTCTCATGAGTCCCTGGAAAAGCCGTCGTGTCCGCGGTCTGCTGTGGCAGGTGCTGGCCTTGGGCGCGGTGCTCGCGCTGCTGGGCTGGCTGGCCGTGAACACGGTGCAGAACATGCAGGCGCGCGGCATCCCGGGTGGCTTCGACTTTCTCCTCGAACCCGCGGGGTTCGACATCAGCGAGACCCTGCTGAGCTGGGACCCGGATCGCCCCTACTGGCTGGCCTTCGGCAACGGCGTGCTCAACACCTTGCGGGTCGCCCTGCTGGGTTGTGTGCTGGCCACCGCGCTGGGTGCCCTGGTAGGTCTGGGGCGGCTGGCGCGCCACCCGCTGCTGCGCGCGCTGTGCTCCGCTTACGTGGAACTGTTCCGCAACGTCCCGGTGCTGCTGCAGTTGCTGGTGCTGTACCTGCTGCTGGCGCAGGCCTTGCCGGCCATCGGCGAGGCGCGTACCCTGGGGCCGCTGGCGCTGGACAAGGGCGGCCTGGCCTGGCGGCTGGGTGAGGCGGGCGACACGCTGTTCACGCTGAGTCCCGAATTCATCGCCGTGCTGGGCGGGCTCACGCTCTACACGGCCGCCTTCATCGCCGAGGTGGTGCGCGCGGGCGTCCAGGCGGTGCCGCGGGGCCAGCGCGAGGCCGCCGCCG
>DALYHW010000043.1:0-15561 GCA_031970695.1 Hylemonella sp. | reverse complement strand
GCCGTGAGGAAGAGCGAGTCGGCCTCGGCGAGGAGCGCGCGGTGGATGCTCGACGTCCGCCCCAGGTAAAACGCGGCGATCGAGTCCGCCGAGCGGCGCTCCCACCGCCCGCCGTCGCGCTTGAACTTCGACAGCGCCATCTTCATCGGGTTGGAGTGGTGGTCCTCCGCCGTGCCGAACATCACGAAGAGTTTGGATCGGTCCAGGTCCGGCCCGCCGAACTCCCAGAAGGAGCCGCCGATGGTGTAGATCATCCCGGCGGCCATGTTGACCGAGCAGAAGCCGCCGTGCGCCGCGTAGTTGGGCGTGCCGAACTGGCGCGCAAAGAGGCCGGTGAGCGCCTGCATCTGGTCGCGGCCGGTGAAGAGGGCAAACTTTTTGGGGTCGGTGGCGCGCAGGTGCCGCAGGCGTTCTTCCAGGGTGCTGAACGCTTCGTCCCAGCTGATCTCCTCGAACTCGCCCGCGCCGCGTTCGCTGCCGGCCTTGCGCCTGAGCGGCTTGGTGAGGCGCGCCGGGGAGTACTGCTTCATGATGCCGGAGGAACCCTTGGCGCAGATCACGCCCTTGTTCAGCGGGTGGTCCGGGTTGCCTTCGATGTAACGAACCTCGCCATTGCGCAGGTGCACCTTGATGCCGCAGCGGCAGGCGCACATGTAGCAGGTGGTGTTACGGGTCTCGGTGGTGGCCCCGGCCAGCGGCGGGGCTTGCGGGTCGTGCAAGGGGGTGGAAGCCATCCCCAAATTACCGCAAGTCCGGGCGTAGGCGTCTATTACCGCCAAGGGTGATTCCCACCTTACCCAAATGGGTAATGGGGTATGCCCGGGGGTGCGCACAAGCCATCCATGCAGGCTGCGCGGTTCGAATGAAGAGCGGCGGGGCCGGGGCCTGAGGCAGGTCAAAAAACCGCGCCGCATTCAGGGTAAACCTGTGGTCCGGCGGGCCCAAATTGGCTTTCCCCCGGGGGTATTCGTCCCTATACTGATTGCTGAATATATAAGGATGCTCTGCATCAACGCCCCATGCCAAGGCGGGACTGCAGGGTGCTCATACAACAGACCGTGCCCCAGGCACGGCACCAGTGCGAGACAAGATGCCGATGTGCCGTCATCCTGCAGGGAGTACGCCGTGAGACGGCCGCCCCCTTTTGAAGCCGGTGTGGTCCCGGGCCCCGGGTTGGGAGGGGCGCCGGTGGCCAGCCTGCTGGCGGAAATCACCGCCGGGTTGAGCAATGGCCGCGAGCTCGAGGCGCTGCTGGGTCAGTTCCTCGGCCCCATCGTCCGGCTGGCCGGTGCGCAGGCCGGACTGGTACGCACCCTCTCCGAAGACGGGCAGCACATGCGCCTGGTGGGCGACGTGGGCCTGCCACCCGAAGTGCGTTTTGCCGAACTCTCCGTGGACCGCCACTGCGGCGCCTGCGGCGTGGCCGCTGAAGGCGAACACCCGACCTGGGCCATGGACATGAGCACCTGCGCGCGCCACCACCCCTCGGACGCGCGCTTTTATCAGAACTGCAGCCGCATGCTGGCCGTACCGCTGCGCCACCGCGGCCGCCTGCTGGGCCTGTACAACCTGTTCTTCGAAGGTCAGGCCGAACTCGGCGAGGACGTGCAGACCATGCTGCGCGCCATCGGTGAAGTGCTGGGCCTGGCGCTGCACAACGCGCGGCTGGAGCGCGAGACCCTGGCCAGCACCGTGATGACCGAGCGGAAGTTCCTCGCCAGCGAGGTGCACGACAGCATTGCCCAGAGCCTGGCCTACGTGAACATGCGCCTGCCCTTGTTGCAGGACGCCATGCAGGCCCACGACGACAGCCTCTCGCAGAAGTACTTTGCCGACGTGGAGCAGGCCATGGGCAGCATCCAGTCCAACCTGCGCGAAATCCTCACCAACTTCCGCGCGCCCATGGACCCGCAGGGCCTGTTGCACGCTGTGCGTGGCCTGGCGGCCGAGTTTGGCAAGCGTGCAGGCTACCCGCTGCATCTGCAAAGCGACGCGGCCGACCTGGGCCTGAGCGTGGAGCAGGAAGTGCAGATCTTCCACATCGTGCAGGAAGCGCTGGCGAATGTCTGTCGTCATGCCCAGGCGACGGCCGCGTGGCTGACGCTGAGCCATTGCGGCACGCACCTTGACGTGCGCGTTGAAGACAACGGCCGCGGCGTGGCCGCGCTGCAGGCGGACGGTGGCGCCCACTTCGGCCTGGACATCATGAACGAGCGTGCCCAGCGCCTGGGTGGGGTGGTCGAGATTGGGCCGCGTGTGACCGGCCCCGGCACCCAGGTCCGTCTGACCGTGCCGCTCACGACGACTGCTTCAGGAATCGCATGACCGAGCCGGTGCGTCTGGTGCTGGTCGACGACCATGCCGTGCTGCGCAGCGGCCTGGCCGACCTGCTGCGCGGCCGCGGCGGCATGCAGGTACTGGGCGATACCGGCAAGGTCGACGAGGCCGTGGCCCTGGTGCGCGAGCATCGGCCGGACCTGGTGCTGCTGGACCTGCGCCTGGGCCAGATCGACGGCCTCAACGTGCTGCGCGCCCTGCGCGCCGAGGGCCTGGAGACCCCGGTGGTCATCCTCACCATGTGCACGGGCGAGGAAGACCTGGCCGGCGCGCTGCGCGCCGGCGTGCGCGGCTACCTGCTCAAGGACATGGAGCCCGACGACGTGATCGAATCCATCCAGCGCGCCGCCCGCGGCGAACTGGTGGTGGCTCCCAGCATGGCCATCAAGCTCGCGCAGATGTGGCAGAGCGGCCAGAAGGGCAGCGTCAAGCGCGACCTGGTCGACAGCCTCACCGAGCGCGAGCGCGAGGTGCTGGAACACGTGGCCCGCGGCAAAAGCAACAAGGTCATCGCCCAGGCCCTGGACATCAGCCACAACACCGTGAAGCTGCACGTGCGCCACATCATGGCCAAGCTGGACCTGGGCTCGCGCGTGGAGGCGGCCGTGTTTGCGTTTGAGCACCGCACCTCGGGCGAGGGTGGCCAGGCGGGCGGCGAGGCACGCAAGTAGGCCTGGCCTTTCCTACTGCTGAATAAGTTTGAACTGTCGCGCTATCCCTCGGTTGGGGGATGGCTGGCGTTGTCATTTCCGGGCTACTATGCCGGCGAGTTTGTGGTCTCACGCAGTCGTGACAACGAGACAGCGACATGGGAGAAATGGTTTGGGTATCAATGACTTGCCGCTGCGGCGTTCGCCAGATTGGGCCTCAAGCTCCCTTTTTGGGTGGCAGCGAAATGCGGCCTACATTACGTTAGCCATGAAGGGAACGCTATGGAGAAACTGATACCGATCTTGTCTCTGGGTTTCATTACTTCCTGCGCAATCGCAGACAGCGCTGAATACACGTTGTATCGCACTGGTATTGATATACCCACGCAAAAGCACGATGAATCACTTCGAATTCACGTCGCGACTTTTGACGCTACTCCACTCAAAAATGTTGAAGACAACGCCAAATACAATCATGCGAACTGTGCGCTTGCACAGGAGATGTTTACGTCAAGTCAGCCGCACTTCCGTGACTATCGAAGCAACACCTTGCCTGCCGGCGCCATTAAGGTCAAGTACTGGTGCGAAAAGGGGCGCTTCAAAAAGTGATGCGGCTGATGGCTAACCCGCTGCTCTAGAGCGTCGCTACGCCGGCAAGCAGGCTCCGCACCCCTGAGCTAGCGCGTCAGAGCTTTTTTACCGTCGATGGCGGTGACTTCGGAATCGCGGTATCGTTGGCCACACACTTACCGAAAGAAACGACCGACGTGGCGAAACCAAATTACCAGTTCGAGAAACGCCAGCGGGAGCTGGAAAAGAAGAAAAAGAAGGCCGAGAAGGCGCAGCGCAAAGCCTCAGCACATGACGTGCCGCCGCCCGGCGGCACAGTCCCACCCGGCGATGCGGTGCCTGAGAGAAGCGAGCAGTCGCCGGATCGTGCGGCGTAGGTGAGGGAATCCGTCAGGCCAGCCGTCAGTTCGCCGCCACCGGATTGATCGGCAACTGCACCGGCCCGCTGTGCGTGAGCCGGCTGTCGTCGCCCAGGGCCGGGTCGAACCAGTGCAGGCTGCCGTGCAGCTTGACCACGTCACCCACGATCAGCAGGCTCGGTGAGGTGAAGCCGCTGCTGGCCACCTTGGCCGGCAGGTCGGCCAGCGTGCCTGTGAGCACCTGCTGCGTGGCCAGCGTGCCGTGCTGGACGGCCGCGATGGGCCGCGTGCTGGGCGCGCCGTGGGCCATGAGCTGGCGGCAGATGTCGGGCAGGGCGTTCAGGCCCATGTAAATCACCACCGTCTGGTTCGGGCGCACCAGGGCGTCCCAGTCCAGGTCGGCGACACTGCCTTCCTTGAGGTGGCCGGTGACGAACATGGCCACCTGCGCGTGGTCGCGGTGGGTGAGCGGGATGCCGGCGTAGCTGGCCACGCCGCAGGCGGCGGTGATGCCGGGCACCACCTCGAAGTCCACGCCGTGCGCGGCCAGTTCCTGCATTTCCTCGCCACCACGGCCGAAGACGAAGGGGTCGCCGCCCTTGAGGCGCACCACCTGCTTGCCTTCACGCGCCAGCTGCACCAGCAGGGCGTTGATCTGCTCCTGGCGCATGGTGTGCTCGGCGCGGCGCTTGCCGGCGTAGATGCGCTGTGCGTCCGGGCGGGCAAAGGCCAGCACGCCGCTGGAGACCAGGTTGTCGTAGACCACGGCGTCGGCCTGCTCCAGCAGGCGCACGGCCTTCAGCGTCAGCAGCTCGGGGTCGCCCGGACCGGCACCGACCAGGTAGACGCGGCCGCGCGGGGTGGATGGGATGAGTCGTGCGTTCATGGTGGACCTCGCGTGTCTTCCTGCCTGTCGTTCAGTGGCAACCGCCACCCTGGGTGCTGCCGCAGCTGCCACAGCCACCGCTGCCGCATCCGCCCGCGCTGGTGGTCTCGAAGGCGCTTTGCTGGTTGCTGAAGATGAAGTGGTACTGGCCGGGCTCGAGCTCCACGAAGTCGAGCACGGTGTCTTCCAGCAGGTCCAGGTGTTGTGGCGCGATGACCACGTGCACGTCCTCGATCTCGAGCGCGGTGTCCCCGTCGCTGATGTCGTCGAACCCCATGCCGTAGTCGATGTTGCCATCGGGCACGCGGCGTGCGGCCACGCGCAGCACCAGTCCTTCGGCGTTGCTGTCGGTGGCGGCCTGGCGGATCTGCTGCGCCGCTGCGCTGGTGAGGGTGAACATCATGGTGGTCTCCTGGTTCTCGTTCGTGTGCTTCTCAGTGCTCGCCTTAATGCTCACCTTTTGTGCGCAGCAGGCCGGCCAGGCGGTTGCCCTGCTTCTGCGGGCCACCGCGGGGAAAGAGTTCGTGCAGGTAGTGGTTGCTGCCGCGCTCGGGGCCCCACGCCTCGGTGAAGTGTTTGATCATCACGCGCACCTGGGCCTGCACGCCGTGTTCGGCGTAGAACTCGCGCAGGAAGCGGATGACTTGCCAGTGCTCGTCGGTCAGTGTGAGTTCTTCCTGCCGGGCCAGTGCGCGCACGAAGTCTTCCGACCATTCGCTGAGGTCGCGCAGGTAACCCTCGGAATCCGTGAGCACTGGACGGCCCTTCACCATGAGCACGCGGGTGAAGGCGTCTTTCAGTTCGGCCTGCGGGGGCGTTTCGGTCATGATGCAACTCCTGCAGTTTCCGGCTGGCCAGCCGTGTTGGCAGCGTCGCGGCAGCGGCGCACGAAATCGACAAAGGCGGGGGCCCAGCCGTCCGGGCCCAGGCTGCGCAGGTGGGCGTAGCTGGCAAAGAGGTTGCGGGACACAAAACCATCGACCTGGCCGTCGATACCGTGGCCGCGCTGGACCTGCCAGGCGTAGCGTGCCTGAGCGGGCAAGCCCTGCAGTTCGGAGTAGTGGAATTCGTGGGCCCGCACTTCCTTGCCGCGCAGACCGTGCCAGGGCATGTGCCCGCTGGCCTGCAGCGTGACGTAGCCGCGGCCCACGGGCTTCCTGTGCATGACCACGTCAGCCGGAATGGCGCCCACCATGCGGGCCGTCTGGCCCTGCCAGCTGATGGAACGCGCCAGGTACATGAGGCCGCCGCATTCGGCATAGGTGGGCAGGCCGGCCTCGACGCGGTCGGCGATCTGCGCGCGCAGGGCCGCGTTGGCCTGCAGCTGGGGCAGAAAGAGCTCGGGGAAGCCGCCGCCGATGAACAGGCCGTCGAGTGCCGGCGGCAGGGCCGGGTCTTTCAGCGTGTCGAAGGGCAACAGCAGGGCGCCGGCGGCCTCCAGCGCCTGCAGGTCATCCGGGTAGTAGAAGCCGAAGGCCTGGTCGCGCGCGATGGCGATGCGCACCCGTGGTGTCCACGTGAGCGGCGCAGGTGCGGGCAGGACTTCGGCCTGAAAAGGGGCGGCGCTGGCGGCCAGTTCGCGCACGCGCTGCAGGTCCACCTGGGCGGCGATGCGCGCGCCGATGCGTTGGACTTGCGCGGCGGCCTGCGCGTGTTCGTTGCTGGGCATCAGGCCCAGGTGCCGCTCGGCCACGGCCAGGTCCTCGTCTTCCGCAATGGCGCCCAGCACGGGCACGTCGGTGTAGTGCTCGATCACGGCGCGCAGCTTGGCCTCGTGGCGGCTGCCGCCCAGAAGGTTGAGGATCACCCCGCCGATGCGCAGGTTCTTGTCAAAGGCCTGGTAGCCCAGGATGAGCGGCGCGATGCCACGCGTCATGCCGCGCGCGTCGATCACCAGCAGCACGGGCATTTCCAGCATGTGGGCCAGCGCGGCGTTGCTGTTGCTGCCGTCCAGCGCCAGGCCATCGTACAGGCCCTTGTTGCCCTCCACGATGGAGATGTCGGCACGGGCCGCATGCTGGGCGAACAGGCCGCGGATCTGCGCCGGCGTCATCAGCCAGGGGTCGAGGTTGTAGCAGGGCCGGCCGCTGGCCTGGGCCAGCCACATGGGGTCGATGTAGTCCGGCCCCTTCTTGAAAGGCTGCACATGCTGGCCTTGCGCGGCCAGCGCGGCGCACAGGCCCAGCGTGACCGTGGTCTTGCCCGACGACTTGTGTGCAGCCGAGACGAGCAAGCGGTTCATGGTGCGTGACCTCGATTCCTAGTGGGCGCTGCCGGATACGGCATCCGGCGGAAAGTCATCAAGCCGCTGCGGCAGGAAGGGCAGCCACTTGAGCGCGAGCACCACCATCACGCCGACGATACCCATGCCCCCGATGCCGAGCAGCCACTCGGGCAGGCTGGGGTGGTAGGTGTTGACCACGCCGTCGCCAAAGCTGCTGCTCACCTCATGGCCCGGGAAGATTTGCAGTGGATAAGCCTGGCTGCCGATGATGGTGACGTACATCTGCGCCAGCCCGCCCAGCACCACCAGCACGGCGGCCAGCGCCAGCATGGCACGCGAGTCGCGGGTCTGCGGTGCCAGCAACAACACCAGCGGCAGCAGGCTGCCGACGCCGAGCTGGCCCAGCCAGAAGAGTTGCGGGTACAGGCCGCCGTCGAGCAGCAGGAAACGCTCCAGCCCGTGCTGCCTGGCGAAGTAGAGGTTGGTGAGGTGGTAGACCAGCACGAAGTAGGCGGCGGCCGCCACGAGGATGGCCAGCAGGCGCGTGAGGCGGGCCTGCATGGCCGCCTGCAGCGGGCGCCCGGTCCAGCGACTCACGGCCAGCAGCACCAGCAGGAAGATGGCCAGACCGTAGGACAGCGAGTAAACGATGAACATAGGGCCCATCAGCGCCGAGCCGAAGGCCTGGCGGCCGATCAGGAAGCCGAAGATGGAGCCGGTACCGGTGGTCAGGAGAAGCCGCCACACAAACGCAGCCAGGCCCGCGGCGCTGGTGTACGGGTTCATGCGCCGCTCCATCATGGTCCAGAGGTAGACCACCACCAGGCCCATGAAGCCGGAATAGAGGATGACGTTCCACGCGAAGATGGACTTGAAGTTGTAGTGGGTCATGGCCACGATCAGGCGGTCGGGGCGGCCCAGGTCGAGCATGAGCACGGCCAGGCCACCGGCCAGCAGGGCGATGGCCAGCAGGCCCGACAGCGGCGCCATGGGCTTGTAGGCGGTCTTGCCGAAGACGGACGCCATGGAGGCGACGTTGAGTGCGCCCGAGGCGGCTACCACGAGGAACACAGCAAACACATGCGGCAGGCCCCAGACGATCTGGTTGTTCATGCCGGTGACCCCATGGCCGTGGTGCTCCATGTACCAGGCGGCCAGCAGGCCCACGCCGCTGATGGCGACCAGCACGGCGACCAGGGCCCAGTAGCCGGTGCTGCGGCCTTCGAGTTGACGCAAGGAAATTTTCATTCTCTACAGCCCCATGTAACGCACGCCCGGGTCGAGCTTGAGGTCCTCGCGCAGCTGGCGCGTCTGGTACTGCGCCACGCGCCTGGAGATCTCGCTGTTGGGGTCGTTCAGGTCGCCGAAGACGATGGCGTTGTAGCCGGCGGCGGCGCAGGCCGTCATGCAGGCCGGGTTCGCGCCCTTGTCCACCTTGTGCACGCACATCGTGCAGCTCTCCACCGTGCCCATGCCACGCGGCACATCAGGCTTCTGGTTCGTGAGCGGTTCGTGCACGAAGGAGCGTGCCTTGTAGGGGCAGGCCATCATGCAGTAGCGGCAGCCGATGCAGATGTGCTTGTCCACCAGCACGATACCGTCGGCGCGCTTGAAGGAGGCGCCGGTGGGGCAGACGTCCACGCAGGGCGGCTCGGCGCAGTGCTGGCACATCATGGGCAGCGAGGCGGTCTTGCCGGTCTTGATTTCCTTGATCTCGATCTTGCGGATGTACTGCGTGTCGGTCGGGCCCGGCTGGGTGGGCAGGCCGTTTTCGGTCTGGCAGGCGGTGACGCAGGCGGTGCAGCCGGGCGTGCACTTGGTGGCGTCGACCAGCATGCCCCAGCGCACCTTGGGGCTGGCGCCAGCGGTGGCACCTGCTGGCGTGGAGGCCTGGGCCACCTCGATCAGGCGGATGCCGGGCGCGAGCATGATGCCCGCCAGGCCGGCAGCGGCCACGCCCAGGAAACCGCGGCGCTCGCTCTTCGGCTGGTCCTTGCAGGACGAGCCCGATCCGCAGGCGCAAGGGGTGTCGTTCTCCGTTTTCATGGGCGTTCGGCTTCAGCGTGCTAGTGGTGCGGCGGTGGCCAGCTGGCGCAGCTGCCGGCTCAATTCGGCATGTGCGCCACTGGGGTGGACGAGCGGATGGAAGGAAGACATGGCCTTGCCCGGCTGGGTGGCGTGGCATTCGAAGCAGTCCACCTTCACAGCCGCATAGCTGTGGCAGCTGATGCAGAAGTTGGTGGGCGCGGCGGTGACGCTGTTGGTCTGCTGGCTGGCATGGCACTCGATGCAGGCCTTCAGGCTGTACTTGGCGCCGCGGATGCCGCCGCGCAGCGTGTCGTCGCGCTGGTGCTTGAGGTAGTCCATGTGGTTGCGCCGCATGTCCGCCGCCGGCTCCACGCACTGGCCGCCGCGCGCGGCCTCGATGACCGGCTTTGGGACGCGGCTGGTCTTGGCGGGCTCGTCGGCCGCTTGAGCGGCACTACCTATCAGCAGACTCAGCAGGAACACCAATCCACCAAAC
Source organism: Hylemonella sp. (assembly GCA_031970695.1). Classification (GTDB taxonomy): domain Bacteria; phylum Pseudomonadota; class Gammaproteobacteria; order Burkholderiales; family Burkholderiaceae_C; genus Hylemonella. The sequence continues at coordinate 6,011 of DALYHW010000043.1, read as the reverse complement.
CGAGAAACGCCGTGGAACCGGCTTCGCCGGGCCACTGGCGTTGCCCCCTGCAAGGGGGGAAGCGAAGCGCGCGTAGAGCGCGTAGCTTGGGGGTGTGCCATCACTCGCCGAGTCCCATCTGGATGTAGCCGGTCGGGCAGACGTCGTGGCAGATGTGACAGCCGATGCACTTGTTGTAGTCGGTGTCTACATAGCGGCCGGTGGTGGACTGGTTCTTCTTGACCTTGAACACGGCGGTCTGCGGGCAGTAGACCACGCAGTTGTCGCACTCGAAGCACTGGCCGCAGCTCATGCAGCGTTTGGCTTCGGCCTGGGCCTGGGCTTCGACCAGGGCCACGAGGCGTTCCTCGAAGTTGCCCAGCGCCTCCTCCTTGGTGAGGTTGACCATGGTGCGCTTGTTGCGCGGCGTGTAGGGGAAGTGGCCGAGGAACAGCTCCTTGCTGGAGATGACGTAGCGGTCGGAGCGGTTGTCGTAGTTGTGGATGGCGACGTTGCTGCTGTCGGTGCCGCGGATAGGCTCATGCACCTCGCTGATCACCAGGCCCTTCTCGATCATCTTGCGCTTGAGGTCGAAGGAGTGAACGTCGATCTTGGGTCGCTTGTCCTGGGCCTCGCCCGCGAGGTAGCGGTCGATGCCGTCGGCGGCAATGGCACCGTGCCCAATGGCGGTGGTGAGCAGGTGGGGACGGATCACGTCGCCGCCGGCAAATACGCCCTCGTGTCCCTGCACCTGGTAGTTCTTGTCGGCGGGGACCGCGCCCTTGCCGTTGTTGAACACCTCCAGGCCGCTGAAGTCCACGGCCTGGCCGATGGCCGAGACGATGAGGTCGGCGGGGATGTCTTCCTCCGTGCCGGGAATGTTCTTGATCTCCAGCTTGCCACCGGCAATCTTGGCCTCGCACTTGATCACGCGCAGTGCGGTGGCGCGGCCGTCGGCGCCGCGCACCACACCCACCGGCGCATAGCCGCCGCGGATGGCGATGCCTTCGGACAGGGCATGCTCGACCTCGTGCCTGGAGGCTTGCATCTTGTCCACCGCGAAGATGGAGGTCAGGGTCACGTCGGCGCCCTGCTTGGCCGAGACCGACGCGACATCGTGCGCCACATGGCCGGCAATCGCCATCTCGGGGCGGTCAGCGGGGTTGATCTTGTCGATGTGGCCCAGGCGGCGGGCCACGGTGGCAACGTCGATCGAGGTATCACCGCCGCCGACGACGACCACACGCTGGCCTACATGGCGCAGGCGGCCGTCGTTGAAGGCCTTGAGGAAGGCGGTGGCCGTGACGACGTTCGGCGCATCGGACCCTTCGACGGGCAGCGGGCGGCCGGATTGCGCGCCCAGGCCCAGGAAGACGGCGTCGTAGTCCTGGCGGATCTGCTCCATCGTGATGTCAGTGCCGATCCGGGTCTTCATGCGCGTCTGTACGCCCAGGTCCAGGATGCGCTGGATTTCGGCGTCGAGGATGTGGCGCGGCGTGCGGAAGCCCGGGATGCCGTAGCGCATCATGCCGCCGAGTTCCTCGCGCTCGTCGAAGATCGTCACGCTGTGGCCCTTGAGGGCGAGCTGGTAGGCGGCTGACAGGCCGGCCGGGCCCCCGCCGATGACCGCCACCGTCTTGCCGGTCTGGTGGGCAGGCTTGTGGAAGGCGAGCTGGTTGGCAATGGCGTATTCGCCGAGGAAGTGCTCGACCGAGTTGATGCCGACGAAGTCTTCGACCTGGTTGCGGTTGCAGCCGGACTCGCAGGGCGCGGGGCAGACGCGGCCCATGACGGAGGGGAAGGGGTTGGCTTCCGTCAGGCGGCGGAAAGCGTATTCCTGCCACTTCACGCCGGCGGGCGGCTTCTCGATGCCGCGCACGATGTTCAGGTAGCCGCGGATGTCCTCACCCGAGGGGCAGCTGCCCTGGCAGGGTGGCGTGCTCTGGATGTAGGTGGGGCATTTGTGCGAGTGGTCGGCATTGAAGATCTGCTGCTGCCAGGGACGCGGCGTGTTGTCGCCGTCCTTGTAGCGCCGGAAGGTGAGGGGCTTGACGCTGACGGATTCGGGGTTGGCTGACATGTCTGTCTCCTGGTGTCGGTGCGCTTGCTCTTGGATCTTTAATCGTTACTTGTCGCCGAGGCGGATGGCGGTGCTGACCAGCTGGTGGACGCCGCCCACCATGCCCATCTCGAAGCCGTATTGCGGCAGTACCTTGGTGAACTGGGCCTTGCAGATGGCGCAGATGGTGGCCATGAAGTTGACGTTGTGCTCGTCCACCACGTTCTTGAGCGCTTCCATGCGCGGCAGGGCACCCTTGACGCGTAGCTCCAGCAGGTCGTCGGTCAGCAGGCCGCCGCCACCGCCGCAGCAGAAGGTGCTCTCGTGGATGGTCTCGGGGGCCATGTCGTGGAAGTTGTGGGCCACCGACTGGATGATGGCGCGCGGGATGACAAACTGGCCGCCGGCGAAGTCACCCATGCGCGAGGCGCGCGCCACGTTGCAGGAGTCGTGGAAGGTGATGATGCGGTGGTCGTTCTTTTCCTTGTCGAACTGCAGGGCGCCGCGGCCGATCAGGTCGTAGGTGAACTCGCAGATGTGCATGGGCTGCTTGTAGCGGTGGTCCAGCTGGTTCTGCAGCTCGATGGCAAACGGGTCCTTGCCGCCGGCGCCGATGCCCACCAGCGTGTTCCAGAAGCTGTAGGCCACGCGCCAGGCGTGGCCGCATTCGCCCACCACGATGCGCTTGACACCCAGCTCCAGCGCGGCTTCGCGGATGCGCAGGGCGATCTTGCGCAACTGCTCGTAGTTGCCGATGAACATGCCGAAGTTGCCGGCCTCGCTCGCCTTGCTGGACAGGGTCCAGCTGATGCCCGCGGCGTGGAAGACCTTGGCGTAGCCGATCAGGCTGTCCACGTGCGGCTCGGAGAAGAAGTCGGCACTGGGGGTGACCAGCAGCACCTTGGCGCCCTTGACGTCGAGCGGGAAGCGCACGTCGACGCCGGTTTCGTCCTTGGTGTCCTCTTCCAGGCCCTCGAGCGTGTCGGCCAGGGCCGGACCGGGGATGCCCAGGTTGTTGCCGATGCGGTGCACCTTGCCGATGATCTCGTTGGCGTATTTCTGGCCCACGCCGATCGAGTCCATGATCTCGCGTGCGGCCATGGTCACTTCGGCGGTGTCGATGCCATAGGGGCAGAACACCGAGCAGCGGCGGCATTCGGAGCACTGGTAGTAGTAGCTGTACCACTCGTCCAGCACTTCTTTGGTCAGGTCCCTGGCGCCGACCAGCCAGGGGAAGTACTTACCGGCGAAGGTGAAGTAGCGGCGGTAGACCGCGCGCAGCAGGTCCTGGCGCGCCACGGGCATGTTCTTGGGGTCCCGGGTGCCGAGGAAGTAGTGGCACTTGTCGGAGCAGGCCCCGCAGTGGACGCAGGCATCCATGTAGACCTGCAGCGAGCGGAACTTGCCCAGTAGCTCTCCCATCTTGGCGATGGCTTTCTCCTGCCAGCCCTCCACCAGTTCCCCGGGGAAGCCCAGGTTCTTCTGGATGGCGTCACTCGCCACAAAGGGCTTGAGGTGCGAGGTCGCGCCCACCTGGATCAGCGGGATGACCGGGTATTCCTTGAGCTTGGGCGTTTCGAAAGCGGCGGTGGCCATGGTGGGTACGGCTTTCCTTTATTTGTCCAGCGCCGCGGCCCAGGCGGCCTGGTGGCGTGCCTCGCGCGGGTTGTCGACCATGTTGCGCGTGGGGCTGAAGAACAGGCCCGGCGCGTGCAGCAGCTTGCTGATGGGGAAGATGATCATCAACAGGGCGACCAGGGTCAGGTGCGCCAGCAGCACCGGGTCGGCCGGCAGCGGCTGGATGTCAAAACGCAGCAGGCCGAGCATGTAAGCCTTGACGGCGACGATGTCGGTATGGCGCACGAAGCGCATGCCCATGCCCGTGAGTCCGATGGCGATCAGCAGCGCCAGCATCAGGTGGTCGGACGGCGTGGAGATGTAGCGCACCCGGTCCACCAGGAAGCGGCGGGCCCACAGGCCGGCCAGCCCGGCCACCATGGCAAAGCCGGCATAAGTGCCAAAGGGCTGGATCAGGGTGATGACGGTCCAGACCGGCTCCTGGAAGTAGCGCACGTGGCGCAGGATGACGAGGAGCAGGGCGGCGTGGAACATCCAGCCAAACAGCCAGGTCCATTTGCTGGAGCGGAACAGGCTTTCGAAGAAGACCACCTCGCGCGTCAGCCGCCAGGGCACGCCGGCGGCTGTGATGGGCGCGGGGGTGACGGGGATCTTGAGGGGCGAGGGAGTACGGGCGTACTGCCGGATCTTGCGTGCCAGGCCCAGCACCAGCACCGCGGTGGCGAAGTAGAACAGCACGGCGTAGAGGAGGGAGAGAGCGCTCATCAAAGGGCCTGGGTTCAGTTCCGTTCAGACGATTCTTCAGGGTGCAGACAGCCTGCGGCAGCAGGACGGGCCTGCCGACGCACAAAGCTGCATGCAGAAAGAGCGGTGTTAGACGCAGCCCGTGGGTTTGGGCAGGCCGGCGATCTTGCAGGCCTGCTTGGCGGGGCCATAGGGGAACAGGTCGTACAGGTACTTGCTGTTGCCTTTTTCCTCACCGAACTGCTTGCCGATGGCCTTGGTCAGCACGCGCACGGCGGGGGCGATCTGGTACTCGTTGTAGTAGTCTCGCAGGAAGTTGATGACTTCCCAGTGGTTGTCGGTGAGCGGAACCTTCTCTTCCGCGGCGATGTATTCCGCGATGTCCTTGTTCCAGTCCGCCAGGTTGACCAGGTAGCCTTCCTCGTCGGTCTCGTAGGTGTTGCCGTTGACTTCGATGCCCATCTTGCTCTCCTCAGGTTGTCAAATCGTTTCTTGTGTACTGGCGTTCACAGCCAGGAATTGGGGGTGCCGTGCTCGGCCACCAGGTCGACGAAACCGCCGTAATCCACCAGCGTCACGTCCTCCAGGGCGCGGGCCGCGACGCCACGCGCCTCCATGTCGGGCTTGAGGGCGAAGAACTTCACCTTGGCGGCGGCCGCTCGCACGGCAGCCTCGCTGCTGCTGCCGGCGGTGGCGCCGTAGATGCCGTCCTCGATCAGCAGCACGGCCGAGCCGGGCAGGGCCATGCGCAGGCAACTCTCGAGCGAGCGGGTCTGGCTGGGGGACTTGTTCACGATGTGCAGCATGGTGTTCTCCTCAGAAGCTCAGGACCACGTCCTGTTGCGCCATCAGTTCGGCCATCTGCGCCGTCTCCAGTACTTCCACCGGCACCAGCAGGTCCTTTTCGGTCAGGCCACGTGCCTTGAGCGAGTCGGCGTCGACGTAGAGCTTTTCCACGTCGTAGCCTTCCAACGCGCGGTAGCTGGGCGAGAAGTTCTTGATGCCGATGTCCTTGGTCTGCTGGCCCTTGACCAGTTCGTAGACGCCGTCGTCCATGAAGACCAGGTCGAAGGTGGCCGTGATGAGCACGACCTCCAGGCTCTCGAGCGCGTAGATGGTGCCGTAGGGGGCCTTGCGGTTGACGAACATGAACTTCTTCATCTCAATCTCCAAACGTCACCAGGCGGTCGCACTTGATGCCGCTGTCGACCAGCTGGCCCAGGCCCGAGATCCGGAAGCCCGGGGCTAGCACTTCTTCCTTGATGCCACGGCGCAGGGCCGCGGCCACGCAGACCACGAGGTCGACCTTGTGCTCGGCGGCGAGAGCCGACCAGCGGTTGACGATGTGCCGGTCGTCCTGCGGCGGCTCGGTGAGCCGGGTCGCGTTGTTGACGCCGTCGTGGTAGAAAAAGACGCGCTGGACTTCATGGCCCCTGGCAATCGCAGCCGCCACGAACTGGTAGGCGCTGTCGGACGCCTGGTGCGTGTAAGGCCCTTCGCTGACGAGAATTCCGAATTTCATGTCGTTGCTTGTTGTTGTCCTGCAGGCCTGATCAGAAGCGGATGTGGGTGGAGGCGTTCAGGTTGGAACGCGAACCGCGCCAGTCGTCGATCAGGTACTTGGTGAAGGGCAGGTCGCACTTCTCGAAGA
>DALYHW010000042.1:0-15602 GCA_031970695.1 Hylemonella sp. | reverse complement strand
AGTGCGCGCTCTTGGCGCCTTCGGCAGGCAGCGTCTGGTCATGGTACTGTTCGGCCGTGTCAGGGTCGAGTGACAGGTTGAACTGGTCGCGCCAGCGGAATTCGAAGCGGGCGCGGCTCAGCGCATCGTCGCGCACCTTGGCTGCCGGGTGGCCCTTGGCCAGGTCCGCCGCGTGGGCCGCCAGCTTGTAGGTTACCACGCCCACCTTCACGTCATCCCGGTCGGGCAGGCCCAGGTGCTCCTTGGGCGTGACGTAGCAGAGCATGGCCGTGCCCATCCAGCCGATCATGGCCGCGCCGATGGCGCTGGCGATGTGGTCGTAGCCCGGCGCGATGTCGATGGTCAGCGGGCCGAGCGTGTAGAACGGCGCCTCGTGGCAGTGCTTGAGCTGCTCGTCCATGTTGGCCTGGATCAGGTGCATGGGCACGTGGCCGGGGCCTTCGATCATGGTCTGCACGTCGTGCTTCCAGGCGATCTGCGTCAGTTCGCCCAGCGTGCGCAGCTCGGCAAACTGCGCTTCGTCGTTGGCGTCGGCGCCTGAGCCCGGGCGCAGGCCGTCACCCAGCGAGAAGCTCACGTCGTAAGCCTTCATGATCTCGCAGATCTCATCGAAATGGGTGTAGAGGAAGTTCTCCTGGTGGTGCGCGATGCACCACTTGGCGAGGATCGAGCCACCACGCGAGACGATGCCCGTCACGCGGTTGGCCGTGAGGTGGATGAAAGGCAGGCGCACGCCGGCATGGATGGTGAAGTAGTCCACGCCCTGCTCGGCCTGCTCGACCAGCGTGTCGCGGAAGATGGCCCAGCTCAGGTCTTCGGCTACGCCGCCCACCTTCTCCAGCGCCTGGTAGATCGGCACCGTGCCTATAGGCACGGGCGAGTTGCGCAGGATCCAGTCGCGTGTGGTGTGGATGTTGCGGCCGGTAGAAAGGTCCATCACCGTGTCGGCGCCCCAGCGCGTGGCCCACACCAGCTTTTCCACCTCCTCCTCGATGCTCGAGGTCACCGCCGAGTTGCCGATGTTGGCGTTGATCTTCACCAGGAAATTGCGCCCGATGGCCATGGGCTCTAGCTCGGGGTGGTTGATGTTTGCGGGGATGATGGCGCGCCCGCGCGCGACCTCTTCGCGCACGAACTCGGGTGTCACCACCTTCGGAATCGCAGCGCCGAAGCTCTGACCTACCAGCCGCTGCTCGCGCTCGGCGTTGCCCAGGTACTGCGCGGCCCATTCACGCCGCTGGTTCTCGCGGATGGCGACGTATTCCATCTCGGGCGTCACGATGCCTCGGCGTGCGTAGTGCATCTGCGTCACGTTGGCACCGCGCTTCGCGCGGCGCGGCGTGCGCTGCAGGCCCGCGGCCTCGGCACGCAGTGCCGCCAATGCATCGGTCTCGCCACTCTTGAGGCCATCGTCCACGGCAGCGCGCAAACGGCCGGTGTAGTGCTCGGTGTCGCCGCGCGCGGCGATCCAGCCCGTACGCAGGTCCGGCAGACCGCGCCGCACATCGATGGCCGCCTGCGGATCGGTGTAGGGGCCCGAGGTGTCGTACACCACCACCCGCTCGCCATTGCTTTGCGTGATCTCGCGCATGGGCACACGCAGGTCGGGCCGCGAGCCGGTGAGGTAGATCTTGCGCGAAGCCGGCAGCGGCTCGCGCGTGAGGGTGAGAAACTGATTCAGCCGGTCGGGTGCGTTCATGTCCTGTCTCCTTGCAACAAAGTGGATTGCTCGGAGGACGGTTCACGTTGCGCGAACCTGGGACGGCACAGGGCCAGCAAGGGAGACAGACCCCGCCGCCGTCACGAGGAACGGGGCTGCAGGTCAGGCACTTCTTACGCCGGTACAAACCGGATCAAGTTCGCGGGTTCGGATCACCGTCTCAGCAGGTCTGGATAAACAGCCTGCACCCCGGGCAGGGCACAGTGTACGGCAACCCGCGGCTCCCTCAGGCCTTGCGCAGGACGCGACCGAACAGCAGTGCCTGCGCCACCAGGCCCGCCAGGGTGAGGCCCAGCATGAGCAGGCCCAGGTTGACCGGCCCGTCGTGCGTGAGCAGGCCCACCGCATAACCGCTGAAGGCCCCGGTGAGCTGCTGCATCAGCCCGGCCACCGCAGCGGCAGCGCCGGCCAGTGCCGGCACCAGACCCACCGAACCGCTCAGGGCCGAGGGCATGAGCAGGCCGTGCCCCACGCCCAGCAGCACCAGCGGCAGGGCAAAGCTCAGCGGCGTGCGCAGGCCCGCCAGGGCCAGTGCGAGCATCAGGCCCAGGCCGGTGAGGATGGCCACCTGGCCCAGCCCCATGATGCGCCGGTCACCCCAGCGGTGCACCAAGCGGCTCGTGAACAGGTTGCCCACGATGTAGGGGAAGGGGATGGCCATGATGTACCAGCCCACCTCGCCCGGCCCCACGCCATAACGGGCCAGCACGATGGGCGCCCCGGCGAGGAAGGCATAAAACGTCGCTGTCGTCATGGACAGGATCAGCACGTAGAGCAGAAAGGCCGGCTCGCGCGCCAGCCGCGCGTACGAGGACAGCAGGGCACGCAGCCAGTGCGCCTGCGCCGGCGGTGCCACCCGCCCTGCCGGCAGGCCGCGCCACGCCGCCACAAATGCGAGCACGGCCAGCACTGCCATGAGTCCGAAGTTGGCCTGCCAGCCGACGCGCTCGTGCACCTGGCCGCCCAGCAGCGACGCCAGCGGCGGGCACAGGCCCAGCGTCATGCCGATGTAGGCCATCATGCGCGTGCGCCCGTGGCCGTGGAAATGGTCCTGCACCAGCGCACGGCCCACCACCATGCCGGCGGCACTGCCCGCCCCCTGCAGCGTACGGGCCAGCGTCAGCACCATCAGGTTGGGGGCGAAGGCCGCGAGCAGCGAGCCCGCCAGGGCCAGCACCAGGCCGAACAGCAGCACGGGCCGGCGTCCGAGCCGGTCCGACAGCGGGCCATAGACCAGTTGCAGGCCACCATACGCCGCCACATAGGCACTGAAGGTCAGCTGCACGCTGGCCTGGCTGGCACCGAAGGTGTGAGCCCAGTCCGGCAGCGAGGGCAGGCAGATCGTCATCGCCAGCAGGCCGAAGGCCAGCTGGAACAGCAGGTTGGCCGTCAGCCAGCCGCCGGGTGCGGAAGGGGTGGAAGCAGGAGTCATCAGCGTAGCAGCCGGTATCGGCAGGACACAGCGGTCAGCGACAGACCGGACAAAAGGCCAGTGTAGCCAGCGGGTGCCACCCAAACGGCTCTAGCTGCTAGAACCGAAATGACAGGCGCCCTGCGCAAGTGCATCGCTGCATGAAGGCAGACCCGCGCGGGCCGGCCAAGCCGCACCCGGCATCAGGCCGGGCGGGCATCGACGGCGAGAGCCGGCCTGCCTGCGGCCGCTCCCGCCTGTGGCATCAGGCCAGGCCTTCGGCCTTGAGCGCGGCCAGCACGGCCGGGCGGGCCCCCACGCGGGCCATGTAGGCCGTAAGGTTGGCGTAGCCGCTGATGTCGATCTTCACGAACTTGGTCCAGCCCGTCACGGTGTACAGGTAGGCGTCGGCCACGGTGAAGTCCTTGCCCATCAGGTAGTCCTTGCCGGCCAGCTGCTCGTTCACCCAGGCCAGGCGGCGGGTGATGTTGGCCACGCACTGCTCTTTCCACTCCTGCGGGGCAGCCGGGTTGAACAGCGGGCTGAAGGTCTTGTGCAGCTCGGTGCCGATGAAGGTCAGCCAGCCCTGCAGCTGGTAGCGCTCGACCGTGCCGTTGGCCGGGGCCAGCTTCTTCTCGGGATGCAGGTCGGCCAGGTACTGCACGATGGCCGGGCCTTCGGTCAGCACGGTACCGTTGTCCAGCTGCAGCGCGGGCACGTAACCCTTGGGGTTGATCGCCAGGAAGTCGCCCCCGGAGCCGGTCTTCTTGCCCTTGAGGTCCACGGTGTCGGTCTCGTACTTGAGGCCGAGCTCTTCGAGCACGATGTGGGGAGACAGGGAACAGGCGCCGGGTTTGAGGAAGAGTTTCATGGTTGTGCGTTCTCGGTTGGGTTGATCCGTCCGCGAGCCGGCCTTCCGCCAGAAGAAAGGCCCGCCCACGGTGCCGTGGGGCGGGCCTGAGTGTAGGCAAAGCGGCCGGATTCTGCCGGCGCCGGTACAAGAGACCCTAAACGGCCCGCACGGCGGGACTCACTGCGCAGCCGCCTTGGGCTGTTCGAAGGTGGATACCAGTTCCTGCAGTTCCTGGTAGAGCCTGGCGTTTTCCTTGATGTCCAGCGTGCCGTTGGACACCGTGCCCGCCAGCGACTCGCACTTGAGCTTGCGAACCTGCGGCTCGGCCCCCACCATCTGCTCGGCGGCACGTACACCCTCGCGCGTCACGGTGTCCAGGATCTGGTCACGCGCGCGCAGGGCCGCATCACGGCCGCTGGCCTGGTCCACGGCCATCACGACCATGGTGGACCAGCGCTCTGCGGCCACGGCGTAACGCAGGTTGCGCTGCGTCCATTCGTCGGCAATGGCATGCATGTACTGGTCGTCGCGGCCCAGCGCGTTGCGGCACAGCAGCGCGGCACGGCCCACGGCGAACTTCAGCGTGCCGGCATAGGCCGCCGCCGCATTGCGCCGCTCGAACGCCGTCTTGTCCATGCCCCTGAACTGCTGGCCTTCCGCCTGCGCCCCCATGGAGAGGAAGCCCAGGGCCACGAAAGCCATCGCCATCACACTGTGTTTACGCATCGCCATCTCCACTGCACAGCCGCGCCCTGCCCGGGCGCCCGTTTCACCTTGATGGTAGTGGAAGCCACCGGCCGCGACAGCCCGGCCGGAACAGCGGTACGCCCGGCACGACAGCCGGTAGCAGATCAGGCCACAAGCGCCCGATGCCGGCCCAGGGCCTCGCGCACAATGGGTTTCACACCCTCGACGCCCCCGTCCAGCACCGCCAGGAAGTCGCGGCGCATGCGCGGCTCCCAGAACTTCCTGATGTGGCTGGCAATGCCCTCCAGCGCTTCGGCGCGGTCGGGCTGCGATTCGAAAAAAGTGCCAATCTGGTTGGCCATGCGGATCAGGTGTTCGGCGTTCATGTCTGTTCAGAATTCAATATGTTCGGGATGGCTGTAGACGCTCAGGTCCTGCCCGCGCGCAAAGCCCAGCAGCGTGACACCACAGCCCTGCGCCATGTCGATGGCCAGGCCCGTCACGCCCGACACGGCGGCCAGCAGTTGCACACCCGCGCTGGCCGTCTTCTGCACCATCTCGTAGCTGGCGCGGCTGGTCACGGTGATGAAACCCTCACTCGCATCGCGCCGCTCACGCGCCAGCGCGCCAATCAGCTTATCCAGCGCGTTGTGGCGTCCCACGTCCTCGCGCAGCAGGGTGATTTCACCCGCCGCCTTGCACCAGGCTGCCGCGTGCGAAGCGCCCGTAACGCCCAGCAGGAGCTGGCGCTCACGCATGCGGCCCAGCGCCGCGGATACGGCTGCCGCGCCAAACTGCTGCCGCCCGTCCACCGCCTGCGGGGCGCGCACCGCGTGCTCCAGGCTGTCGGTGCCGCACAGGCCGCAACCCGTGCGCCCGGCCAGCGTGCGGCGGCGGTCCTTCAGGCAGGCAAAACGCGACGAGGCAATCTCCAGCGCCACCGTGATGCCGCGCTCAGCTTCCTCCACCTCGATGTCGTAGATCTGCGCCGGGCTGGCCACGATGCCCTCAGTCAGGCTGAAACCCAGCGCAAAGTCCTCCAGGTCCGCGGGCGAGGCCAGCATCACCGCATGCGAGACGCCGTTGTAGACCAGGGCGACGGGCACTTCCTCGGCCACCCAGTCCGTGGTGCTGAAGTGCGCGCCGCCGCGCAGGCCCTGCACCGCGGCCGGGCGGGCGCCGGCCACGGGCGGATAAGGCAGTTCATGCATGTGCATGGTGCACCTCCTTATTTGCCGACAACCTCGGCGTGCGCCGCCTGCAGCAGGTGCTGCTGCTCCTCGTTGAAGCGCTGGTAGTTCTGCTGCCACTCGCTGGGCTGCGCCACCGGCATCACCTGCACTGCCGTCACCTTGTACTCGGGGCAATTGGTGGCCCAGTCGGAGTTGTCGGTGGTGATCACGTTGGCGCCGGACTCCGGGAAGTGGAAGGTGGTGTACACCACACCCGGCTGCACCCGCTCGGTGATCAAGGCGCGCAGCACCGTTTCGCCCGCCCGGCTCTGGATGCCGACCCAGTCACCATCCTTGATGCCGCGGTCCTGCGCATCGTGCGGGTGGATCTCCAGCCGGTCCTCGCTGTGCCAGGCCACGTTCTCGGTGCGCCGCGTCTGCGCGCCCACGTTGTACTGCGACAGGATGCGCCCCGTGGTCAGGATCAGCGGGAACTTGCGCGTGACCTTCTCGTCCGTGGCCACGTACTGCGTGATGATGAAACGACCCTTGCCCCGCACGAATTTGTCCACGTGCATGGTCTCGGTGCCGATCTCGGGCGTGCTGTCGTTGCAGGGCCATTGCAGGCTGCCGTGCTGTTCGATCTTCTCGTAGCTCACGCCGCGGAAGGTAGGCGTGAGCGCAGCAATCTCGGCCATGATCTCGCGCGGGTGCTGGTAGGCCATGGGATAACCCAGGGCATTGGCCAGCTTCTGCGTCACTTCCCAGTCGGCGTAACCCGCCTTGGGCGGCATGACCTTTCGCACGCGCGAGATACGGCGCTCGGCGTTGGTGAAGGTGCCGTCCTTTTCCAGGAAAGACGAACCCGGCAGGAACACGTGCGCGTACTTGGCCGTTTCGTTGAGGAACAGGTCCTGCACCACGATGCATTCCATGGCTTCCAGGGCCGAAGCCACGTGCTGTGTGTCCGGGTCGGACTGCACGATGTCCTCGCCCTCGCAGTACAGCGCCTTGAAGCTGCCCGACAGCGCGGCGTCGAACATATTGGGAATGCGCAGGCCCGGCTCGGCGCTCAGGCTCACGCCCCAGGCGTGCTCGAACTCGCTGCGCACCGTGCTGTCCGACACATGGCGGTAACCCGGCAGCTCGTGCGGGAAGGAACCCATGTCGCAGCTGCCCTGCACATTGTTCTGGCCGCGCAGCGGGTTCACGCCCACGCCCTCGCGGCCCACATTGCCGGTGGCCATGGCCAGGTTGGCAATGCCCATCACCATGGTGGAACCCTGTGCGTGCTCGGTCACGCCCAGGCCGTAGTAGATGGCGGCGTTCTTGCCCTGGCTGGCATACAGGCGGGCGGCACCGCGCAGCGCGGCGGCCGGCACGCCGGTCACGGCCTCCATGGCCTCGGGCGAGTTCTCGGGCCGGGCCACGAATTCACGCCACTCCTTGAAGCTCTTGGCATCGCAGCGCTCGGCCACAAAGGCTTCGTTCACCAGCCCTTCGGTCACCACCACGTGGGCCATGGCGGTGATGACGGCCACGTTGGTGCCGGGGCGCAGCTGCAGGTGGTAGTCGGCCTGGATATGGGGCGACTTCACCAGGTCGATGCGGCGCGGGTCGATCACGATCAGCCGCGCGCCGGCACGCAGGCGCTTCTTCAGGCGCGAGCCGAACACCGGGTGCCCGTCCGTCGGGTTGGCGCCGATCACCATCACCACGTCGCTCTGCTCCACCGATTTGAAGGTCTGCGTGCCAGCCGAGGTGCCGTAGCTCTGCCCCAGGCCGTAACCCGTGGGCGAATGGCAGACACGGGCGCAGGTGTCCACATTGTTGTTGCCGAAGGCCGCGCGCACCAGCTTCTGCACCAGGTAGGTCTCTTCATTGGTACAGCGGCTGGAGGTGATGCCGCCCACCGCATCGCGCCCGTACTTGGCCTGGATGCGCCTGAACTCGCTGGCCGTGTAGTTGATGGCCTCGTCCCAGCTCACCTCCTGCCACGGCTCGTGGATGCTCTTGCGGATCATGGGCGTGGTGATGCGGTCCTTGTGCGTGGCGTAGCCCCAGGCAAAACGCCCCTTCACGCAGGCGTGGCCCTCGTTGGCCTTGCCGTCCTTCCACGGCACCATGCGCACCACCTCGTTGCCCTTCATCTCGGCCTTGAAGCCGCAACCCACGCCGCAGTAGGCGCAGGTGGTGATGGCGCTGTGCTCGCTCTGGCCCAGCCAGATCACGGACTTCTCTTGCAGCGTGGCTGTGGGGCAGGCCTCCACACAGGCGCCGCAGCTCACACACTCGCTCTCCATGAAGGGCTGGTTCTGCCCCGGCGAAACACGGCTATCAAAGCCGCGGCCCGAGATGGTGAGCGCAAACGTGCCCTGCGTCTCTTCACAGGCGCGTACGCAGCGGTTGCAGACGATGCATTTGCTGGCATCGTATGAGAAGTACGGGTTGGAGTCGTCGATCGTCGGTTTGCTCTCGCCGCGGAAGTGGTTGGCGCCGGTCATCGCCTCGCCCATGCCGTAGCGCACCTCGCGCAGGCCGGTCACGCCGGCCATGTCCTGCAGCTCGCAGTTGCCGTTGGCGCTGCAGGTCAGGCAGTCCAGCGGGTGATCGGAGATGTAGAGCTCCATCACGTTCTTGCGCAGCTCCTGCAGCTTGCTGGTCTGCGTCTGCACCTTCATGCCGCTTTCGCAAGGCGTGGTGCAGCTGGCCGGGTAGCCGCGCCGGCCCTCCACCTCCACCAGGCACAGGCGGCAGGAGCCAAAGGGCTCCAGGCTGTCGGTGGCGCAGAGCTTCGGCACCTTGACGCCGGCGTCCACCGCCGCGCGCATGATGGACGTGCCCTCGGGCACGGTGACGCTCTGGCCGTCGATCTCCAGCGTCACTTCCCTGGTGGACTCGCGGCGGGGTGTGCCGTAGTCGGTTTCTTTCAGATGTTCCAACATGGTTTTATCTCCCTTAAGCAGCCTTGCGATCCGGGTTGGACAGGCCAAAGTCCTGCGGGTAATGGTTGAGGGCGGACAACACCGGGAACGGCGTCATGCCGCCCATGGCGCAGAGCGAACCGTTGACCATGGTGTCGCACAGGTCGCGCAGCAGCTTCACCTGTTGGGGCTTCTGTTGCGTGTCACCGCCGGTGATGCGGTCGATCACTTCCACCCCGCGGGTGGAGCCGATGCGGCAGGGTGTGCACTTGCCGCAACTCTCCAGCGCACAGAACTCCATGGCATAGCGCGCCAGTTTGGACATGTCAGCCGTGTCGTCGTGCACCACGATGCCGCCGTGGCCCACGGTGGCGCCCACCGCGGCCCAGGCCTCGTAGTCCAGGGGCAGGTCCCACTGGGATTCGGGCACGTAGGCGCCCAGCGGGCCGCCCACCTGCACCGCCTTGATGGGCCGGCCGCTGGCCGTGCCGCCGCCGTAGTCATACAGCAGCTCGCGCAGCGTCACCCCAAAGGCCTTTTCCACCAGGCCGCCGTATTTGATGTTGCCCGCCAGCTGGATGGGCAGCGTGCCCTTGGAGCGGCCCACGCCGTAGTTGGCGTAGAAGGCCGCGCCGCGCGCCAGGATGATGGGCACCGAGGCAAAGGTGATCACGTTGTTGATCACCGTGGGCTGGCCGAACAGGCCCTTGAGCGCCGGGATGGGCGGCTTGGCGCGCACCACGCCACGCTTACCCTCGATGCTCTCCAGCATGGCCGTCTCTTCGCCGCACACATAAGAGCCCGCGCCCTTGCGCACCTCCAGGTGGAAGGCGCGGCCGGAGCCCAGCACATTGCCACCCAGAAAGCCGGCGTGGGTGGCGTTGCGGATGGCCTCCTTCAGCGTGGCGACGGCGTTCGGGTACTCGCTGCGCACATAGATGTAGCCGCGCGTGGCGCCCGTGCTGATGGCGGCAATCGTCATGCCTTCGATCAGCATGTAGGGGTCGCCCTCCATGGTCATGCGGTCGGAGTAGGTGCCGGAGTCGCCCTCGTCCGCATTGCAGACCACGTACTTCTGCTCGGCTTTCGCAGCGGCCACCGTCTTCCACTTGATGCCGGCCGGAAAGGCCGCGCCGCCGCGCCCGCGCAGGCCCGAGTCCAGCACCTGCTGCACCACCTCGCCCGGCTGCAGGGCCAGCGCCTTGCGCAGTCCGGCGTAGCCTTCGTGCGCCTGGTAGTCGGCCAGGGAGAGCGGGTCGGTAATGCCCATGCGGGCAAAGGTCAGGCGCTCCTGCATCTGCAAGTAAGCGATCTTGTCCGTCAGCCCCAGATGCAGCGCATGCCCACCGCCCATGTGAAAGCGCGCTTCAAACAGGCTTTCCACATCCTCCGGCTGAACCGGCCCGTAAGCCACGCGGCCCAGCGGGGTGGCCACCTCCACCAGCGGCTCCACACAGAACATCCCGCGCGAACTGTTGCGCACCAACTCGATGCTGATGCCGCGCTGGCGCGCCTGCAGGGCGATGACGGCGGCCACCTCGTCCGCGCCCAGGGCCAGGGCGGCGGAATCACGCGGCACGTAGATCTTGATAGGCGTATTGCTCATGCGGCCTCCTTCAGTTGCGCCAGCAAGTGGTCAAACTTGCTCGGGCTCACGCGGGCGTAGGGCTTGTCGTTGATGCTCATGGACGGCGCCGTGGCGCACAGGCCCAGGCAGTAGACCGGCTCCAGCGTCACGCTCTGGCCGGCGGTCCGGCTGGCGTGCTCCCACAGCGCGTCCGAGCCACAGGCCTGGCAGGCCTCGGCCCGGCAGACCTGCACCACGGCACCCCTGGGCGCCTCGCTGCGGAAGTGGTGGTAATAGGAGATGACGCCATGCACCTCGGCCCGCGAGAGGTTCAGCGCCTCGGCGATCTGAGGCACGGCCTCGGGCGGCACATGGCCCAGCTGGTCCTGGATGTCGTGCAGGATGGGAAGCAGCGCCCCGGGCTGCTGGCGCCGGGCGTCCAGCGCCGCGCGGATGGTCGCCGCGGCGGTCTGGGCCGGGCTGGTTGTTGTGGTCATGCTTGCCTCGCTTTCTGGTGACGCACCCGGAAAGGGGCGCGATGCGAGGCGGAGTGTCTGCCCTGATCAGGTCAGGGGCAAATTGTTTCGGGACATGCGCGGATTTAGTTTGCTTATGTATGCAATTGGATGCATAGACCTTCTGCACTCTGACACATAAGCTCAAACGTTGGGCAGTCTGAAGTGAAGCGCAAGGGGAATTCGTCCAACCGACCACACCTCCGAGCAATACAACAGATTGCAGGTCGGGCAGAATGGCTCATTCGCAACGCATCAGAAATAAGACTTTAGGGGATGGCACATGATTTCTTGGCTTCTGGCGAGGCTCCCAGCTTGGCTAACTGGTCGTGTAGGTCCGCGAGCAGCACGCGAAGTCAAGTCATGGACAAAGAACAACGTAACGTTACGTACCCTCCGATATAGGTGGTTTCGGCGCCACCTCATGTGGAGCACCGATCATCCTGTCGTATTTGTTTGCCTGGTAGGCGCATTCGCTACAGGCATGGCGTACCTCGTTGCCAGTTACGAATGGACATTTCCATGGCGCTTACCGGCCCTCGGCGTCGATCCAAAATTTGACGCTGCCAGCTACGCAGGCGTTCCATGGAGCGTTCAGGCCACACTCGTTGCGTTGGTGTATCCCATCGTACTTTCTTTCATAGCGTTGATGCTGCAACGTAGAGCACATTCAACAGCTGCATTACGTGTTTATGTCCTTGATTCGGCTGTGGTACCCGCCGGGGCAAGCTCTATAGGTCTTCTGCTGTGGATGGGCTTGCAATATTTCGGAGCTCCCTATAGTTCTCCCAGTTTCTTATCGCAGTACATAGCACCGCTATTAGTGCTGAATGGCACTTGGTTTGCGATAAATCTGTTTCTGACAGGCTTTTTTTTGAGCCGCACAATTCGCTTCATTCAGGAGGAGGAGCAGCGGCACGCATACACACGTGTAGCAGTTGACATCGCGCTACGGAAAGAACTGACGTTTGCTGTTAAGCAGCACATTTTTGTCAACTCGCCACAATCTGACTGGGGTTTCCCGGCAGAACAATTGAATCCCGGCGAAGAACCACTTGTACGCATGTTCTCTTGGCGAGAAGGACCACCTGCAGTAAAACGAGACATAAGAGGTAGTCTAGTCCTGCATGATGTCCACCTACATCTCCTGAAGTGGGTCGCTCGGCGTTGGTGCGGTCGGGCCAAGCTGAAGGTTTCGGAAGGAAATCGTGACGCGCCAACCATATCATTTCCACCAAAATTCGGCGAAGTCGCATCGGGCGAAGTTGTACTCTGCTCAATCGAAAATGGACCACCGCTTACAGCTATAGAACGAGCTGTGATAAGAGTAGCTTTTTGGTATAGGCCATCCCGACAAGGAACAATGTCTCTATCTACGAAGAAGATGCTCGATGAAATTGGCGGCGAGGTTGAGGCTGCCGCCGAACAACATCGTTTTGGCATTGCTGAAGACGGACTCCGCAACGTCATCCGACTGCACAAGACGCTCCTCCTGGCCAGCGCCACCGAAAGCGAGGCAATCTCCGACAATGCTGCAACGATTGGAACCTCCCCTTATGCATGGGGTGAGAGTAGTTTTGCAATCGAGTGGTTGAAGCCATATCGCGACATCGGACGAATCGCCGTGAATAGTCTTGATGAAGACTCAAGACTGTTTAGAACGCTGGCGGTAGTTCCCGCCAGTATTGCCGCAGAGCTAGCACCAAAACCAGAGAAGCTGATCATTGATGCACAGTTGGTCGGTCTAAACCTCGCATACCAACTGGCTGGCTGGTGGACACGCAAGGCTGACGCGAGTCTAGCGCCAGGCACAACATCTTTCAGCGGCACGCTTCCAGCGCCTCTGAGCAAAATCTACGAACAAGCGCTCGTAGCTTTCATCGGAAGTTGGGGAGAGGTGCATGTATCAATTCGCGACACCAAAGGAACTAACGATGCAAAAGTTTGGGGCGTATTGACTGCTCGGGCACAGGTCTACGCAAAGCACCTAGAGAACTCAGCGCAACTCTTTTTAAAGGCGGTCTCCCGAGGTGACGAGGCCGCCTCCACTTGGCTACTTGATAACTTCCTAAAGTGGTGGGGCAATCGTCAATTTGAACTCGAGTGCCAAGATACTGATGACTATATCTTTCGTCATGCAACATTAACCTTGGCGGAAAAATCATGGCCAGAGGTACAAAGTTTTCTCTGGGATGGCGAGACCCTTATTACGATCAATCTCGGAAAAAAGGCTTTGAATCTCGCCTTGAAGCGTTACTGGGAGAGTATTCGTCTCTATTTGGCAATCCTTCTTATCAACAACGCTGGACCAAATCCGTCGACTGACAGTCGGGAACTGCGACTTGCTGCAGCGCTCATAAACGGAACTTCGCAACACCACGGTGGAACCATCGACTGTTGGCCCTTGGACAGCATTGATGCCGTTTCCACCTACATACTTGGAGCAGCATTTGGTATTGAGTCAACTTTAAGCCGTATTGATGGTTTTTCGGAGAAACTGAGATGGGAGAGCGAAGCCCCCGAAGTATCAGGCTGGATTTACGGCTGGACAGGAACTCCGACCAATTTGGAATCCATGAAACGTGCACAGGCAACATTGCTTGTTGCACTTGCGACATCAAGCCGTCAGCAGATAGGCGACAGCAAAAAACTGGTTGAAACTCTGTGGAAGGATCTGGACAAGCTCGAATTAGTAGCCCGGTATTGTCAAGATCTTCGCCGAGAAGTGCTGAGTAGCAGTTTCAGCTCTTCGACCGCAGCAGTCAAGGTTCTTCAAACCAATCTAGAAAGAAGCGGACAAATTCGGTCTACTCGGTTGATTGCCGCGCAGACTATGAAACGGCTACGTCAAGTTGCGCTCTACGAGCGTCTACTGACTTTGCGGATGCTTTCTGTTGACGAAAAGAAGATTCGCAGTGTGGCCCTTCAGATAGCCCAACGTGCATTTGATGCCGAGCATCCGCTTGCGCCTCCTTTGAAAGAATTAAGATTCGTCCCCGGACTCAATGCACCTCTGCTTTCCGTTCGGATTGAGACCGACAAGAAGCATTACGTTGCCGGAGATTCGAAACTATCCAACTCGGCACTATCTGAGTACTTGGCGCCAACTGTTTGGCAACACTCGCTAGCATGGTCCTTCAAGGATCGCCTCCAAGGCACCTCCTTCAAGCCAGTCAATTCGCCGTCACTACGAGGAAACTACCAAGCCACGTCTCTAGAGATGCAGACTTTTGCCTCAGACGTAGATGCCCAATGTGCAGCGCTGCGTGCGACTGGCATTGATCCAATCGTGTTGGTTGGCAATGCAGCCGTTTCGACGTATCTTCGTGCCCATAAATGGGGAGATAACAGCTGGCAGTGCCCTATGCCGCCGGGTATCGTAATCAAGCAGCCTGATCCCCAATCGGAGCAGCGTGCTATGGCACTTATCAATGATGTGCCTGTATATAGCTTCGAGACTCCGAATGGAGACTGCTATGTCGTTCCAGCTGCCATGCTGCAAACTCTGCAGATTTGTGGCGCCGATGCGGCTTCGTCTATGAACATAGAGTGGAAGCAGCTAAGCGATGAAAAGTTGCAATTCTTCATTAGCTGGAAATCCACATTTGCCGAGATCCAAGGCTAACGGCGAACGCCACGGGATCAGGTCTTGCGTTTAGCTAATCGCAATCGGGCGCTCAGTCCCTCTGCTTCTTGTAGTTGTGCATGAACCGACCAAACGCCCGATCCTTCTTGCGCCGCTCCTGCTGCGACAGGTCGTGAAACTCGGATTCCTTGCGCAGGTTCTCGAAGTTGCGCAGGTGCGCGGCGCTGAGTTCGCCCCGTTCGACGGCGGCCTGCACCGCGCAGCCCGGCTCGCTGCCGTGGGTGCAGTCGGGGTAGCGGCACTGGGCGGCCAGGGCGTGGATGTCGGCAAAGGTGTTCGCAATGCCTTCGCTGGCGCCCAGCAGGCCCAGCTCGCGCATGCCCGGCATGTCGATCAGCATGGCGCCGTGCGGCAGCACGATGAGGTGGCGCCGGGTGGTGGTGTGGCGCCCCTCGCCCGTGTGGCTGACTTCGCCCGTGGCCAGCGCATCGCCGCCGAGCAGGCGGTTGATAAGCGTGGTCTTGCCCACGCCGGATGAGCCGAGCAGGCAGTAGGTCTGGCCAGGGGCCATGCGCTGGCGCACTTCGTCCACACCCGCGCCGGTGACGTTGCTCAGGCAGACGATGGGCGCCTCCACCCCCAGGCCGCGGATGCGCTCAACCAGGCCCTGCAGCTCCTGCGGGCTGACCAGATCGGTCTTGGTGAGCAGCACCACGGGGGCGATGCCGCCGTCGCGCACCATCACCAGGTAACGCTCCAGCCGCGGGAGGTTGAAGTCGAAGTGGCAGGACTGGACGATGAAGGCCACGTCGATATTGGCCGCGATCATCTGAAACTCCACGTCGCGGCCGGCGGCCTTGCGGCGCAGGAAGGTGCGGCGCGGCAGCAGGTGGTGGATGCTGGCCTGCGTGCCGCCGTCGCGGACCTGCACGCACACCCAGTCGCCCACGCAGGGTAGCTCGGCAGACGTTTCGGCCAGATGCAAAAACTTGCCGGTCAGCTCGGCCGGGATTTCGCCGCCTTCACCGCGCACCAGATAACGGCCACGGTCCACCGCGGTGACGCGAGCCGGGGCCAGCTCCGCGCCGCAGAGCGCCGCGGCCCGCTGCGCCATCTCCCTGTCCATGCCCAAATCTTCGAGCTTCATGGCCGGAGTGTGGCACAGGC
>DALYHW010000041.1:0-15721 GCA_031970695.1 Hylemonella sp. | reverse complement strand
GAAACGCAGCCCGGAAATTACGCGCAAATGCGTCTGCTGACCCGCGGAAAGTAAGGCACGCGACCCCTCGGACGCCATAAGCCCCACCTCGCACACGCAGTGACCCTCTGGCCGAGCTGCGCACTTTGGCGGGAAAAAGAAGCTTGCGCGTCTCTCGTACACACACCAAGCTCGCGGCGAACGCGCAAGGATGGGATCGCGAAATTTTACTGTTGCGCACTACGAATGTGTAAGCAGCCGTTGTGCCGCCCCCCCGGTACCCGCAAAAATTATGGTCAGCGATCCGCACCTAAGCAGCAAGCATGTTGACTTCCTTGCCTGTCTCGATCTATGATCCTCCGAGACTGCAAATATTGCGTTTCGCAATTATTACTCAGTGCTCGCGCATTCTCACCACTCCACCTCTCTGCGAAAACCATATGACCGAAGCTCCTCTGCCTCATCCGTCAGTGTTCCTGGGCCAACAACGGCTGAAGGTGATCCGCGGTTACCGTGTCCACGAGCAGCGCACGCCGAGCCAAGACATTCATGTGATCACACCTTCGCAAACAATTGGCCCGTTCTTCGGGGTCGGCTTGGTCCGCCCGGGTGACGAGGACCTGGCATGCAAGCAGCCCAGAGGCGCGCGCGCTGAAGGAACGCCCATCATTATCCAGGGGCAGGTGATGGACGAGAACGGCAAGCCGGTGCGCAAGGCGTTAATCGAGGTCTGGCAGGCGAACCGGTGGGGCAAGTACGAGCACCCGGACGACACGACGCAGGCGCCGCTGGACCCGAACTTCAAGGGGTGGGGTCGCGCGCTGACAGACTCGCAGGGGCGCTATACCTTCCGCTCCATCAAGCCGGGTGCGTATCCCAACCCGGGCTACGACAACTGGATGCGACCGCCGCACGTGCATTTCTCCCTGTTCGCGGCCGGGCTGATGCAGCGCCTCATTACGCAGATGTACTTCCCCGGCGAGGAGTACAACGATATTGATCCAATCCTTAACGGGGTGGAGGACCTGCGCGCGCGTGCCTCGCTGATCGCGCGCCGGATGCCCGACGAGCCGGAGGGCACACAGGTGTACCAGTTCGACATCGTGCTGCGCGGTAGCCAGGAAACGCCGTTCTTCGTGGAAGGAAAATGAGTGTGCGATCGGCGGGCGAGATCTTCGGCGAGGCCGAGACTCTGGCCCTGTACCTCGGAATCGAGGTGGCGCTCGCGCATGCGCAAGCCGAAGTCGGCGTCATCCCCGAAGATGCGGCGCGCGAAATCGAGCGGGGTGCGACACTGGACGCCATCGACGTTCCGCGCGTGCGGCAGGAGGCTCAGCGCACCGGCTACGCTGTAGCTCCCCTGGTGCGGCAGCTCACGGAGGCGTGCGGAGATGCGGGCCGGTTCGTGCACTGGGGCGCCACGACACAGGACATCGTCAACACCGCACTTGCACTGCAAGTCGACGAGGCATTCAGAGGCGTGCTGGAGCGGGTGGAGCGGCTGGCGCGAGCGCTGGCTGCGCTGGTGCGGTCGCATCGTCACAGTGTGATGGCCGGGCGGACTTTCGGCGGCCACGCACTGCCCATCACATTCGGCTTCAAGGCGGCGGTGTGGCTGTCGTCCGTGCTGCGCCATGCGGAGCGCGTCCGCGCGGCTGTCGCGCGCCCCATCCCGGGGGAGTTTGCAGGCGCGGCGGGAACGCTGGCGTCGCTGCAGGAGCAAGGCTTGGCCGTGAGGCGCGCGTTCATGCGGCGTCTGCGCCTGCCCGAACCGACGATCACCTGGGCCGCGATGCGCGACGAGGTGTTCGTTCGGGTGGCAGCCCTTGCGGGATTGACCAACAGCCTGGCAAAGATCGCGCAGGATATTGCGGAACTTGGCAGCACCGAGATCGGAGAAGTGGCGGAGCCCCACGCCGGTGGCAAGGACACCAGCAGCACGCTGCCACTGAAGGCGAATCCCATTCTGTGCGCGCACACCGTCGCCGCGGCGACGCTGGTCGGCCAGAATGCGATGAGTGTCCTGCTGGCCGGCCGACAGCGGCAGGAACGCAGCGGCGAGGCCCTGCTCGAGCTGCAGGTGGTCGGGCCCGCGTTCATCGCAGCCGAGCGATGCCTGGACTTGGCCGTCCTGCTGCTGGAGGATCTGCAGGTATTCCCTAGCCGCATGCGGCGCAACCTGGACGGCACGCGGGGCGTCATGCTGGGCGAACGCTTCATGATGGCGCTTGCGCCGCGGCTCGGTCGCTTGCAGGCGCACGACCTGGTGCACGAGGCCTGCCGCGCAGCGATAGAGCGAGATGTCCCGCTCGAATCCGTCCTGGCGGAAATTCCAGCGGTAGTAGAGGTGCTTTCGAACGCTGAACTGCAGGCGCTGGCGGATCCGGCCACCTATCTGGGCAGCGCCGACGCCATGTGTGCCGCGGTGCTGCAGCAGGCCAGTTCGGTCATTCCGGAGGCAGCCCATGAGTGAGCAACCGATCCCTGATTGCCTGGGTCCGCGGCCTGTGACGGCGCGCCCTGCATGGCATGTGCCTCACGGATCATGGGACACGCACTTTCACGCCCTGGGGCCGCAACTTCGCTTTCCGTATGGAGCGAAGCGCAAGTACACGCCGCCCGACGCACCGGTGGAGCAGTGCCTTCGCCTGCACGAGGCCCTTGGATTCGCACGCGGCTGGGTGGTGCACGCGAACACGCACGGGTTCGACAACGCGGTCGACCTGGATGCCGTGGCGCGCTCCGACGGCCGTTATGTAGCCGTGGTCCGCCTGGATGCGTCCGCCTCACCCGCGTCGTGCGCCGAGCTGCACGCGCGCGGCGCACGCGGCGTGCGCTTCGCCTTCAACCCGCAGCACGGCGGCTCGTTGGACCTGACCGTATTCAATCATGTGGTGCGCTGCATTGCGCCCCTGGGCTGGTTCGTCGAGCTTCATTTCGATGGTGCCGACATCGCGCGCCTGCAAGAGTGGCTCGAGGCCATTCCGGTGCAGGTTGTCATTGACCATTTGGGCCGGGTGGACCCAGCAGGAGGTGTCGCACAGGAGCCGTTCCAGATCCTGCTCGCGCTGCTTGCGCGCGGCAACTTCTGGATCAAGCTCAGCGGCGCAGACCGCATCTCGCGGCAGGGGGCGCCGTATGCCGATGTAGCGCCGTTGGCGCAGGCGCTGGTGAGCGCCCGTCCCGACCGCTTGTTGTGGGGAACAGATTGGCCGCACACGGGCTACTTCGATGCCGCCAGGGTGCCGGAGGACACCGCGCTGGTGGATGCCTTGGCCACCTTCGTTCCCGAGGCGCCGGAGCGGGAAGCTATCCTGGTCCACAACCCGCTGCGCCTGCTGGCATTGGCGGCCTGAATCTCGTTTGCACGCGCTGCGTAGGTCGTCAGCGCTGACGTCCCCTCGACAGGAGGTGGCTGGAAGGCAGCTTCGGGTGGAGCACCTTGCGCACCGCATTGATGCAGACCACAGGCAGTTTGTCCGGATCGAGCAGCCCGATCTGCACCAGAAACGAGGGCTGATCCCAGTAGATATGTCCATGTGCGATCTTGCCGACGCGGAAGGTGATAATGCGGATCAGTGCCACCTCGCGTGACGGTCGGCTGGCGGGATGCCGGGGAGCATCCACGCGATCTCCGGGTCGGGGGTGAAGCAAAGCAGCCTTCCTGACTATATCTTGTAATCGACCATTGGCCGCGTGGCCAGTCGTGCAGTTGTTGCGTCAGCGGCTTGGTCTGCGCCTGCCGCACTTTGAGCCGGCGGTCCGGGTCGGCGAGCGCCCCCACCGAGATCCAGTCGCACCTCGAGTCGGCCCGCGGCAGTGGGCATCGTGCCGAGCGCGCCCGATCGACAAACGGCGCCGCCGTCACTGCGCCCGGCTTCGGCGCGTCCCCCCCTCGGCGACTTGGTCGCCGCCGTCGACGCTTGCTCGTCCAAACGGGCCTTCCAGCGCCGATAGCTTGCGCGCTCACCCCCTCGCGCCGGCAGAACGTGCCGATCGGCTCTCCGCTTTCCGCATGCCGCCGAAACAGTTCCTGCCATGCTTGGCTGCCCAAACGCCGTCGCTTGATGCCTTCCAGTTCGCCTGCTCCGCATTCGTTGAAGATGCAGGCATTCGGCCGCGCACGCACCGACGGTGTTGCCGAAGTCTCCGCTGGGAGAGGCGTTCGGCTACGCGCTGAGCAACTGGGTGGCGTTGAACACCTTCGTGGAGCACGGCATCCTGGAGGCCGACAACAACTGGGGCGAACGCGCCTTGAAGCCGGTGGTGATGGCCTGCTCATAGTGCCCGCTTTCGTTAAGTGCTTGAAAACATTGGAATCTGATTCCCGCCATCGATGCGACACGGGCGAGCTGTTCGCGCGGCAGCCTCGATGACGCGCTGATCGAGCAGATCGTCGGCGCGGATCTGGTACGGCGCTCTCGCGACGACCTGTTCGGCGGGCAGCAGCCCTGCCTTGATCAGGCGCCGGATGCAGTGATTCGTGACACCGAGCTTGGCTGCAGCCTCCGACATCGTCAACCATTCGCCATCCTGATGCGCGGAGCGGTAGGCACGAATGTCATTGACCATTCGCACCGAGGCAACGCGATGCGCGGTCCAGGTCTTGCCCTGACCCGTCGGAAGCGTCATGCGGTTGAGCGACGCGGCGATGTGCTCGCCCACTTGCCGGCCATGCTGCGCATGACGGCCAGCGCCTCTTCGGGCGTGCGGCAGCCATGCAATGGGAGGTGATGCTCAAGGTCCTTCACGAGGGTGCGCAGCAGCTGCTGGCGCGTTCGCATCGTGACATGCGGCGAATTCCACGCTGCGGCGAGATCGTCAGCTAGGCCGGCCAGATCCGGTGCAGGTGCCGAGGTCTGCGCCTGATCGCTTGCGGTAGCGGATCGGCGTCCAGTCGAAGCTGACCATCTTCTTGCCGTCTGAGGGCCGCGGGAAGTGCACGCCATCAGCTGCCAGCGACAGCAGCACCTGGCGAGCGCTGCCCAGCTTGCGAACGCGCTCGAAGATTAATCGGATCGCCTCCTGCAGCCGCGCGTCGGGATCGAACCCGAGGCCGACCTCTCGGTGCCAGACGTAGCCGACTGGCACGCTGATGCGCAGTTCGCCGCGATGGGCCTTGGCCCGCGCAGCGTCATACATGCGTGCCTTGAGAACGCCCAACTCGAATTCGCTGATGCTGCCCTTCATTCCCAGCAGCAGCCGCTCGTTGGGCCGACACGGGTCATACACGCCGTCCAGATCGATCACCCGGGCCTCGACCAAGCCACACAGCTCCAGCAGGTGGTGCCAGTCGCGTCCGTTGCGCGCCAGCCGTGATGCATCGAAGCAAAGAACCGCGCCGACTTCGCCGGCGCACAGCCATGCAACCAACCGATCGAAACCGGGGCGCGCCACCATGCCACTGGCAGAGCGCCCGAGGTCGTCGTCGATGACTTCGATCTGCGCGAACCCCCGGCGTCGCGCTTCCTCCACCAGGTCGTACTGGCGGCGCTGGCTCTCCAGATTGGTCTGGACTTGCGTCTGAGTGGATTGGCGCACGTAAACGACCGCCTTGCGCCGCAGAACGGCGGCCGGCAACAATTCAGAGTTCGCCATCGTCACCCCCTGCGTCCAGGCCGGCCGCTTGCAGCAGCAGGAGCGCCAGTGTGCGACCGCGCTGGTTCGCTCGATCGATCTCAGTTCCTGCAGCACGGCGGACTCGAACGACATGCTCAGTTGCTGCGGCGCTGGCGGACGTGACGGCACTGCGATCGACGGCTTGCGCGTCGTGCGGAGGGACTGGGTCATGGGATTGCTCGCCTGTGGGTTGAACACCGGCGAAGCTTCGTCGAAGTCCAAGCTCGGACAGCTGCAGGTGTAACTCCGCGAGCGCCTGTACCGACGCTCTCGGTGCGCCGAGTTCCATGGCCGTGCACGCGACGGCGTCGAGCATCCATGCCGGCACGACGATGACGATGCCGGGCGACGCCTCGACGTGAACCACGTCGCCGTTGGCTCGCTGCTCGCTGTACTGGCGCCTTACGCGACGCTCGTACAGCGGGTGCCAGCGATAGAAGACCTCAACTTCTTGCGCGACATGCGCAGAATGACCCGGTGATTAGGAAGACCTCAATCCGACGGACGACGCGAACCTGCGAGCCTACTATCAAGAGTGGAGCCGGCTGATGGGGCGAAGCGCGTCGGCACCGTTCGAAGCGCACGCACAAGAGGTGACGCTGTGAGCTACGAGAATCTTCTGGACGCGTTCGAGGTGCAGCAGTTCATCCAGCGCACGGCCGCGCTGTTGAACGCCGAGAAGCTTTCCGAATGGCTGGAGCAGTTCCATTCGGATGGCTTGTACGAGATCACCGCGTACAGCACTGAGCTTGGCAAGGAGCTGGCATGGTGGAAGCAGGAATTGCCGCTGCTGCAAAAAACCATCTCGGAGGTGCCGAGACACGTGCGTGATCCGGCCAAGCGTCTGCACGTGCTGGGGCCGCCGCTGGTGAGCGTGACGGGTGACGCGGCGCGAGGGCAAACGGCCTTCTCGGTATTTCGCACCCTGCCAACAGGGGAGACCAGCCTCTTCGTGGTGGGCCGCTACCTTGACGAGCTGGTGCGGGTCGGGAGCGGCTGGCGCTTCAGCGTCCATCGGGTGCAACTGGAGACACGCGTCCTCGATGCATTTACGCATCTGCCGCTGTAGATGGCGCAGCCAAGAGGTTGCTCACAACGCGAATGCTCCTGATGGGCGGCTTGCAATGTCGCGGAGTGTTGGCCAAACGGCGAGTTCGTACGTGACGAATGCCCAGGTATCGTCGCGGAGCGAAGCTTGAGCCACGCTGCCGACTGAACATTGAGCGAGGGCTAGATGCCTTCCGCGAGCGTTCGGCACGCGATAAGCCTCGAGATCGAATGCTGTCCAATGGTGAACACCTTTGAACGCTGGACATGCAACGAATGCACACCCCGCTGGTTCGGCAAGCCATTCAGGTGCTGAGGACACTCCAGATCATTTCCGGTCGCCCGGGGTTGCACTTTCCTGGCGAGAGGGGCGCATGAGCGGCGCCCAGGTCGCACTGTTCATCGCTTTCGTGGTGGTCGCGACCCTGGCGCAGGGGCTGACAGGCTTCGCGTTCGTGCTGGTACTGCTTGGGCTCGCCGGCCTGTTCCAGCTTGCGCCCGTGACGGACCTGGCGAACGTGGCAACCACGCTGGCCGTGCTGGGCGCGGCGGCAATGCTGCGCACCTCGCTGAGACACGTCGACCGTACTGCCTATCGCGAGGCGGTGGCTGGATCCGCGCCGGGGGTTCTCGCCGGTGTGCTGTTGCTACAGTGGCTGAGCGCAAACGTCATGACCGTATTGGGCGTGCTGCTCGGCGTGACCATCTTCGCGTGCGCGATCACCATGTTGCGGCCGGGAAACGTGCTGCCAGTACGGTCCAGCGGCATCTGGTTCGGCGGCTTCGGCCTGCTCTCGGGACTGCTGGGCGGCCTGTTTTCGGCCGGCGGCCCCCCGCTTGTGTACCACTTCTACCGACAGCCCATGGCAATGGAAGCCCTGCGGGCCACCTTGGTCGCCGCGCTGACCACGATGAGCGTGATGCGGATTGTCGTCGTCCTGGCAACGGGACAGTTCAGCCTGCTTGCGCTGAAGATGATCCTGCTCGCCGCCCCTGCGGTGCTGGGGACGTCCTGGCTGCTGCGACGCTATCCCCCCCGCTGGCGACGCGAGACGGTGCTCAGGATCGTGTGCGTGTTGCTTCTCGCCACCGGCGTCAGCATCGCCGCCTCAGCCCTGCTGGGACGTTGAGTCCGCACGCATGAGGAACCTGTGCATGCGCGACTGCGCGTGCATCGATGAGGCGGCACACTACCGCCGCGTGTCACGCGGGTCGATGATTGTCCTCCACGCTGAAGGCTTCTGCAGTGAGGAACGAGGAGGTGAGCTCGCTCAGTTCCGCCTCCAGCTCGCGTTCGCGTTGCTTGGGATCGGCCGCCGCACTGATTCGCGCTTGTACGCGTCCCCTTCACCGCGCAGCGAGCCCCACTCCGCCGGCGGCCACCCAAGTTTCAGCCCGATTCCGCCTGCTGAGAACATAGTGCGCAAACGGCGTCGCAGCCGCGAGCCAAGCACCGGCTGCGGCGGCATCGCAGTCCAGCGCCTGGGCGACCTCGTAAGCCTCCAGGCGCACCGGTTGCCGCAGGCGCGTGTCGCGGCTGGCGCCGGCGTGGAGCGCGCACAGCGCGAAGTCCGCCCCGGCAGGCAGGTGCAGCAGTTCCGCACGCGTGTCCAGCGGCAGCGCTTGCCACTCGAGCAGCGACAGCCGCAGTCCGCAGCCGTCCAGCTTGTGGCGCACAGCGAGCGGCAGCCACAGCAGGCGGCGAGCTTCGTCGGGTTCGAAGGAGAGGCAGGCGGTGGGCCCCACGTCGGGTCGCATACGGACAGCATAGCGCCCGCCTGAAGTTCGAGAACGCAATATTCAGGTCGCATTGACCTGAATAATCGATCGTCCTCGGGCCGTGTCAGTCCGTCGTGCAGTGGCGCAGGAACCCTTCGGCTGCGGCGCCCAGCTTCTTCGCCCGGTGCAGCACGATGGAAAGGGTGCGCTGCATCGGGGGCAGGGTGGTGGCAAGCTCCACCAGCCACCCCTCGGCGATCGCCTCCTTCACCGCCAGCCGGGACAGGCACCCCAGGCCCAGTCCTGCGGCCACGACGCGCTTGACCGCCTCGTTGCTCCCCAGCTCGAGCTCCACCTCCATCTGTGTCAGATGCGGGATCAGCCAGCGGTCCGAGGCTTCCCGAGTGCCAGAGCCGGGTTCGCGCAGGACCCAGGTGGCATGGTTCAGCTGGCGTGCGCCGGCGCGGCGTTCCGCCAACGGGTGGCCAGCGGCGGCGACCACGACGATCTCATCGCTGCGCCACTTGCTGACCGAGAGCTCCGGGTGGCTGTGGGTCCCCTCGATGAAACCGATGTCGGAGCGGAACGAGGCGACCCGCTCGAACACGTCATGCGTGTTGGCGATATCCAGCAGCACGTGGCTGCGCGGGTTCGCCTGCTTCCACCTGGCGATCAGCACCGGGAGCAGGTACTCGCCGATCGTGTAGCTGGCGGCCAGCCGCAGCGACGCCGCATGGGCCGCGGTGAACAGGGCTTCCGTCTCCACCGCCTGCTCCAGGATTCCGGCCGCGCGCGGCAGCAGGGCCCGCCCATTCTCGTTGATGACCAGCTTCTTGCCCACCCGGTCGAAGAGCTGCGCACCAAGCACGGCCTCCAGCTCGCCGAGCGCGTTACTCGCGGCCGACTGCGAGCGCGAGATCTCGTCAGCCGCGGCCCGCGTCGTGCCGCCGCGCGCCACCGCCGCGAACACCTCCAGCTGGCGCAGCGTGAGCTTCAGTCTCTGATCGATTTTCTGATTCACTGCAACCGGAATTATGCGGCACACGAATCTGTGCGCTGTCTAGCATAAGCTTATGTTCAAGTTCCTCTCCAGCGAGCCGGTGCACGATGCAACCGCGAGCAGCACCGCGGACACCGAGGTCAAGACGACTACGTGCTACATGTGTGCCTGCCGCTGCGGCATACGCGTGCACCTGCGCGACGGGCAGGTCCGGTACATCGACGGCAATCCCGACCACCCGATCAACAAGGGCGTGATCTGCGCCAAGGGCAGCGCGGGAATCATGAAGCAGGTATCGCCTGCGCGCCTGACGCAGCCGCTTCTGCGCAGGCCAGGCAGCGAGCGGGGCGAGGGTGAGTTCGAGCCGATCTCCTGGGAGCGCGCCTACGAGCTGCTCACCGAGCGCCTGGGCCGTATCCGCGCCACCGATCCGAAGAAGTTCGCCCTGTTCACCGGGCGCGACCAGATGCAGGCCCTCACCGGCCTGTTCGCGCGCCAGTTCGGCACACCGAACTATGCGGCGCACGGCGGCTTCTGTTCGGTGAACATGGCTGCCGGCATGATCTATTCGGTCGGCGGCAGCTTCTGGGAGTTCGGCGGCCCGGACCTGGATCGCGCCAAGCTGTTCGTGATGATAGGCACCGCGGAAGACCACCACAGCAACCCGATGAAGATCGCCTTGGGCGACTTCAAGCGCAAGGGCGGCCGCTTCATCTCGATCAACCCCGTGCGCACCGGCTATTCGGCGATCGCCGACGAGTGGATTCCGATCCGCCCCGGCACCGACGGCGCACTGTTCATGGCGCTGCTGCACGAACTGCTCGCGCAAGGCCTGGTCGACCGGTCCTTCCTGCAGCGGTTCACCAATGCGCCGCAACTGGTGGTGCTGGACGAGGGCGAGCGCGAAGGCCTGTTCGCCTTCGATCCCGCCGCCGGCCCGCCCGGCGACGGCCGCCACCCGCACAACAAGCTGGCATGGGACCTGGCCAGCGGCCGGGTGGTGCAGGCCTATCCGGAAGGCGTGGAGGAAGGGCGCCAACTGGCGCTGGAGGGCCACTACAAGCTGGCGGACGGGACGCGTGTGGCGCCAGCCTTCCAGCTGTTGCGAGACCGCGTTGCCGACACCACGCCCGAGTGGGCAGAGGACATCACTGGCATCCCGTCCGAGCGCATCCGCCAGCTGGCGCGCGAAGTGGGGGAGACGGCGCTGCACCAGGCCTTCGAACTTCCCATTCCGTGGACCGATGCGTGGGGGAAGCGGCACCCCACCACCCAAGGGCGGCCGGTGGCCTTCCACGCCATGCGCGGGCTGGCGGCGCATTCCAACGGGTTCCAGACGGTGCGCGCGCTGGCGGTGCTCATGAGCGTGCTGGGCACCATCGACGCGCCCGGCGGCTTCCGCCACAAGGCGCCGTACCCGCGCCACATCGTGCCGAACTACCGGGCCTTCAACGACCCGTCCATGATCAAGCCCAACACGCCGCTGAACGCGGCGCCATTGGGTTTTCCCGCCGGCCCCGACGAATTGGCGGTGCACGAGGACGGAACGCCGCTGCGCATCGATCACGCGTTCTCCTGGGAGCACCCGCTGTCGGCCCACGGGATGATGCACAACGTCATCACCAACGCGGTGCGCGGTGACCCCTACGAGATCGACACACTGTTGATCTTCATGGCGAACATGGCGTGGAACTCCACCATGAACACCATGGAGGTGCGCAAGAAGCTCAACGCGCGCGGGGAGGACGGCAACTACAAGATTCCGTTCCTGGTGGTGTGCGATGCCTTCCAGAGCGAGATGGTCGCCTTCGCCGACCTGGTGCTGCCGGACACTACCTATCTCGAGCGGCACGACGTCATGAGCATGCTGGACCGGCCGATCTCGGAGTACGACGGTCCGGTGGATTCCGTGCGCGTCCCCGTGGTGGAGCCCACCGGGAACTGCAAGCCGTTCCAGGAGGTGCTGATCGAGCTGGCCTCGCGCCTGAAATTCCCCGCCTTCACCCGAGAGGACGGCACGCGCAAGTTCAAGGACTATCCCGACTTCGTCGTCAACTTCCAGGCCCAGCCGGGCGTGGGCTTTCTCATGGGCTGGCGCGGCAAGGACGGCACTGAGCACCTGCGTGGCGATCCCAACCCCCGGCAGTGGGAGATGTACGCCAGGAACAACTGCGTCTTCCAGTACCACATGCCGGAAGACCAGCAGTACATGCGCAACTGGAACCAGCCTTACCTGGACTTCGCCAAGGACAAGGGTTGGCGGCAGCGCAACGACCCGGTGCAGCTGGCCATCTACTCGGACACGCTGCAGGCCTTCCGGCTGGCCGCGCAGGGCAAGAGCAAGGGCCGCCAGCCGCCGGAGCACCTGCGCGAGCGCATCGCCACCTACTTCGATCCGCTGCCGTTCTGGTATGCGCCGCTGGAGACCGCCTGCATCGACGCCGACCGCTACCCCCTGGCGGCGATCACCCAGCGGCCGATGGCGATGTACCACTCCTGGGATTCGCAGAACGCCTGGCTGCGCCAGATCCACAGCCACAACTACCTGTACGTGAACCCGCGCACCGCGCAGGAAGCTGGCATCGAGGACGGCGGCTGGGCCTGGGTGACCAGCGCCTGGGGAGAGCTGCGCTGCATGCTGCGCTACAGCGATGCGGTGGAGCCGGGCACGGTCTGGACCTGGAACGCGATCGGCAAGGGTTCCGGCGCCTGGCAGTTGGCGCCTGCCGCCGACGAGTCGCGCAAGGGCTTCCTGCTCAATCACCTGATCACCGAGGAGCTGCCCTTTGCCGGTGGACACATCAGCAACTCCGACCCGGTCACCGGCCAAGCCGGCTGGTACGACGTGCGGGTGAACCTGCGCCCGGCGGCGCCCGAAGAACCAGCGGAAACCTTCCCCCAGATTGCAACCGTGCCGAGCGCCCCAGGCGTGCTCGGGGGCGCCCGCAAGGTGCTTGCCTACCTCGTTCCCAGGAAGCCATGAACAACCCAGTCCAGCCAGCCCCCGAAACACTGGCCAAGCAGCTTGCTCTGGTCATCGACCTGAATGTCTGCGTCGGCTGCCATGCCTGCGTCACCTCGTGCAAGGAGTGGAACACCTCGGGCGCGGCCGGCCCGCTGACGGACCTGAATGCTTACGGCGAGCGGCCCACCGGCACCTTCTTCAACCGGGTCCAGACCTTCGAGGCCGATAGCTACCCGGATACGCAGACCATCCACTTCCCCAAGAGCTGCCTGCACTGCGAGGACCCACCCTGCGTGCCTGTCTGCCCTACCGGTGCCAGCTACAAGCGCAAGAGCGACGGTATCGTGCTGGTGGACTACGACAAGTGCATCGGCTGCAAATATTGCAGCTGGGCCTGCCCCTACGGCGCCCGTGAGTTCGACGAGGAACGCAAGGTGATGACCAAGTGCACCCTGTGTGTGGACCGCATCTACGACGAGCTGCTGCCGCCGCAGGACCGCAAGCCGGCCTGCGTGAAGGCCTGTCCGACTGGCGCCCGCCTGTTCGGCGACGTCAAGGATCCGGACTCCGAGGTTTCGCAGGCGATCCGCGAGCGTGGCGGCTACCAGTTGATGCCTGAGTGGGAGACCCAGCCGGCCAACCACTACCTTCCGCGCCAGATCACCCTAAGCACGGTGCCGCAGGCGCAGCCGAATTTCCGGCTGGGCGATTTCCTGAACGGCGAGCCGGCGTCCGGCAAGCACAAGCCAGGCAGCGGTGCAATGGAAAAAGACGCCCGATGAAGCCAGCCCTCTCGATCATCCTTTTCACCACGATCGCCGGCGCCGCCCAGGGGATGGTGGTGGCACTGGCGTTGGCCACTCTGGCCGGGATCGCGCCGGCTACGGCGCTCGCCCCCATGCTTTGGGCGGCCACCGGCATGTTGCTGGTGGCCCTGGTCGCCTCCTTCTTCCATCTGGGGCATCCGCTGCGCGCCTGGCGTACGGTGCTGATGTGGCGCACCTCCTGGATGTCGCGCGAGGTGATCGTGCTGCCGGCGTTCATCGCGCTGGTAGGCGGCTGGGCCCTGCTGGCCACACTGGCGCAGCGCGACGCGGTGGCGCCGCACTGGCTCGCCGGAATGGCGATCGTGGGCGCCGTGCTCCTGTGGTACTGCACCGCGATGATCTATGCCTGCATCCGCTTCATCCAGGAATGGGCGCATCCGCTCACGGTGGTGAACTACACGACGCTCGGCCTCGCCTCCGGCTTTGTCACCGCCGGCGCGCTGGCGGTAATGGCCGGGGAACCCGGGTTCGCCTCCGACATCGCCCCCTGGGCGCTGGCGGCCACGGCGCTGGCGTGGTTCACCCGCGCGCTGTCGCTGCGCCGCAATGCGCGGCTGAAGCCGAAGTCCACCACCCAGACGGCGACCGGCATCCAGGCGGCGCGGGTGGTGCAGAAGTCCATGGGCATGACGGGAGGCTCCTTCAATACGCGCGAGTTCTTCCATGGGGCTTCGGCACACGGAATGCGCATGGCGCGGACAGGCTTTCAGGTGCTGGCCTTCGCACTGCCGATCCTGCTGCTTGCCTGGGCACTGCTGAGCGGCTCGGCGCTGGCGTGGCTGCTGGCGCTGGGATCTCAGGCGGCAGGCCTGCTGGCGGAACGCTGGTTCTTCTTTGCGCAGGCACGGCATCCGCAGAATATCTACTACCAGGCAGTGTCGTGACGCCGGCGCTGCCCTTCTTGCGCTGGCTGCCGCAGTGGCGGCAGAAGGACGTGCTGCGGGCGGACCTGCTGGCCGGCCTGACCGGGGCCATCGTGGTGCTGCCCCAGGGCGTGGCCTTCGCCACGCTGGCGGGCATGCCGCCCGCCTACGGCCTCTATGCGGCGATGATGCCGTGCGTGATCGCCGCGCTGTTCGGCAGCAGCCGCCTGATGGTGACGGGGCCGGCCAATGCCATCTCGCTCACCACCATGGCGCTGGTGGCACCGCTGGCGGCGGTGGGCAGTTCGCAGTACGTGGGCCTGGTGCTCACGCTCACGTTCGTGGTGGGGGCGCTGCAGTTGCTGCTGGGGATGGCGCGCGTCGGCAAGTGGGTTGAGCTGGTGCCGCATGCGGTGATCGCCGGCTTCACCGCCGGCGCCGCCGTGCTGATCGTCAACAGCCAAGTCGGCACGCTGCTCGGACTCGACCTGCCGCGCGGGCTATCGGTGGCGCAGACGCTGCGGGTGGTATTCACGACCGGGCAGTCCATCCAGGCGCTACCGGTGATCGCCGCCATGGCCACCATCCTGATCAATTTGGCGGCGCTGCGGCGCAGCCGCTGGATACCGCCGATCCTGATGGCAGTGATCGGCGGCACCGCCATCACCTGGCTCGCCGCCGGCCTGCTGGGCGCGCAGCCGGCCACCGTGGAGGCGCTGCCGGGGGCGCTGCCGCCGCTGTCGCTGCCCGACTTGCGCCAGGTGCCGAACCTGGTGCTGCCGGCGCTGGTGATGACGCTGCTGGCGGTGACCGAGGCGATGGCGATCGCCAAGGCGTTCGCGCGGCGCGCCAACGAGCCTTTCGACGGCAACCAGGAACTGGTCGGCCAGGGGCTGGCCAACCTGACCGGCTCCTTCTTCTCATCGTATCCAGCCAGCGGTTCATTCAACCGCTCCGGCGTGAACGTGGCGGCCGGCGCCCGCACGCCGCTGGCGGCGGTCAGCGCCGCCGTGCTGCTGATCGTGATCCTGTCCTTTGTCGCGCCCTGGGCGCGCTGGCTTCCGCTGGCGGTAATCGGGGGGCTGCTGGTGGTCGTGGCGTGGGGGCTGGTGAACCCGCGCGAGATCCGGCACCTATGGAAGCATGAGCCGGTCGACCGGCTGCCGATGGTCGTGACCTTCGCCGGGACGGTGACGCTGTCGCTGGAGTGGGCGATCCTCCTCGGACTGGCGACGGCCTGGGTGTCGCGGCGGCTGGCGGGCCCGGAGACGGGGAGTGGGAGCTTGTAGGGGGGAGGCAACTCGGCCGCGGACACGTACTTCACGGCCGCCGGCAGGAGCTGCTTGATTCCCGCAGCCCGGCGTCCCGCATCGCATGGCCCTGCGGCTTATCCAGTACCGCGTCCGGCAGTAAAACGCTGAACAGCCGACCGGGGCTTTGTTCATCTAGACGCGTCCGGTTTTGCGATTTACCGGCTAAAACCGAGGCGCGGTCTGTAGCTGGAGAGCACCACCAGCAACCGTGAAATTGCCGCGCGCAACGAGATGCGCGTCAGATGCAACTTCGGCCAACGAGAGCACCGGCGTGGTTCACCCGCACGCTGTCGCTGCGCCGCAATGCGCGGCTCAAGCCCAAGTCCACCACGCGGACCGCCACCGGCATCAATGCGGCGCGGGTGGTGCAGAAGTCGATGGGCATGACC
>DALYHW010000040.1:0-15739 GCA_031970695.1 Hylemonella sp. | reverse complement strand
CCCGCCGCATCCAGCGGGTCATCCGCGCAGCCGACACCCTGGCACGCATCGGCGGTGACGAATTCGTGGTGCTGCTGCCCGAAATCGGCCACCTCGACAATGCACGCACCATCGCGAACAAGATCGCCGACGAGGCTCGCCGGCCGGTGCCGCTCGACGACGGGGCCCTAGCCCAGCTCTCGCTGAGCATCGGCATCGCCCTGTACCCGGACCATGCCACCGATGCCACCCGCCTCACCGAGCACGCCGACCAGGCGATGTACGACGCCAAGCACCACGGCAAGAACGCGGTCACCGTCTACACCGCCTGACGGGTCGCCTCGGCAAAAAAAACGCCCACCTGGCAGGCAGGGGGCGCGACAAATCAAGAAGCGAGTCTTCTTGTTCCTGGTCCCGGTCGCGGGAAATTCTTAGAAGGGATAGTGGCGCGGCGTGGTCTGCATGGTGATCCAGCGCAGCTCCGTGAACTCTGCGATGCCGGCCTTGCCACCGAAGCGACCGATGCCCGACCCCTTGACACCCCCGAAGGGCATCTGTGCCTCGTCGTGCACCGTCGGGCCGTTGACGTGGCAGATGCCCGAGTCGATGCGCCGCGCCACATTGAAGGCACGCGCGATGTCCCCTCCGAAGACAGCGGCGCTGAGGCCGTACTCGTTGTCGTTGGCGCAGGCCACCGCCTCCTCCACGCCGTTGACGCGCACGATGCACTTGACCGGTCCGAACGTCTCCTCGTGGTAGATCTTCATCGCCGGCGTGACATGGTCCAGGATGGTGGCGGGCATCAGCGTGGTGGTCGCCTTTTCACCACAAACCAGCTTGGCGCCCTTGGCTAGCGCATCATCAATCAGTGCATTGCAATGCTCCACCGTGTTCATGCCGATCACCGAACCCAGCACCACAGGCTCGGGCTTGCGCGGGTCGCCCAGTGGCAGGTTCTTCGCCTTGTCGGCAAACTTCTTGACGAAGGCGTCGGCGATCTTGTTGTCGACGATGATGCGCTCAGTCGACATGCAGATCTGGCCGCTGTTTGCAAAGCAGCCGAACGCGGCGCCGTTGACCGCGTCATCGAGGTCCGCGTCATCGAGGATCACCATGGGCGCCTTGCCGCCGAGTTCCAGCACCACCGGCTTCAGGTACTTGGCACAGGTCATGGCAATGATCTTGCCCACCTTGGTCGAACCCGTGAAGTTCACGCGCCGCACCGCCGGGTGCGCCACCATGGCTTCCACCACGGCGCCGGCATCGGCCGGGGCATTGGTGATGTAGTTCACCACACCGGGCGGGAAACCGGCGTCCTGCAGCGACTCGATGATGAGCTGGTGCGTGCGCGGGCAGTTCTCCGAACCCTTGAGGATCACGGTGTTGCCGCAGGCCAGCGGTGTCGCGATCGCGCGCACGCCCAGGATGATGGGCGCATTCCAGGGGGCGATGCCCAGCACCACACCGGCGGGCTGGCGCACGCCCATGGCCAGCGAACCCGGCACGTCGGAGGGAATCACCTCGCCGGCCACCTGCGTGGTCAGTGCGGCGGCCTCGCGCAGCATGCCGGCAGCGAGCATGCAATTGAAGCCGGCCCACATGGCGGTGCCGCCGGTCTCAGCGCCCACGGCCTCGATGAACTTGGGCGTCTTGGCCTCCAGCGCGTCGGCGGCTTTCAGCAGCAGCATGCGGCGCTCGGTCGGGCCGGTCTGGCTCCAGGTCTTGAAGGCCTCGGCGGCTGCATCACAGGCCATCACCGCGTCGGCCGGTGAGGCGGCCGGCGCACGCGTGGCCACGGTGCCGTCGAGGGGGTTGCGGCGCTCGAAGGTGGCGCCACGTTCGGCCGTCACTTTCAGGCCGTTGATGAGCATGGACATGTCGGACATGGGGTTCTCCTTGACTGAATCGAATCGTTAAACGGTGGTGGTCTTCTTGCGGCGTGCCACCGCGTCGGCCGCAGTGGTCTTGTCCACATCCTCGGCGCCCAGGTAAGCCTCGCGCACGACGTTGGAGCGCTCCAGCAGGCGCGCCGGGCCGCTGGCCACGAGAGCCCCGCGCTCCAGCACATAGCCGCGGTCGGCCACGGCCAGCGCCTTCTTCACGTTCTGCTCTACCATCAGCACGGTGGTGCCGCCATCGGCAATGCGCCGCGCGATGGCCAGCAGCTCATCCACCATCTTCGGCGCCAGGCCCAGCGAGGGCTCGTCCAGCATCAGCAGGCGCGGCGCACTCATCATGGCGCGCGCTACCGCCACCATCTGCTGCTCGCCGCCACTCATGGTGCCGGCCAGCTGCTGGGCCCGTTCGCGCAGCTTGGGGAAATCGGCCATCACCTGCTCGATGCGGCGTGCACGCTCGGCCTTGTTCACCAGCCAGCCACCGAGCTCCAGGTTTTCCAACACCGTCATCTGCGGGAACAGTTGCCGGCCCTCCGCCACCAGCGTGACGCCGGTCTTGACGATCTCGTGCGTTTTCTCCGGGAGGTCCTCGCCATCGAGGAGCACCATGCCCGAGCGCGGGATCAGTCCCATCAGCGCCTTGAGCAAGGTGGTCTTGCCGGCACCGTTGGGGCCGAGGATCACGGTCAGGCCAGGCTTGACCTCGAAGCGCAGGTCGCGCAACACCAGGAAGGCGCCATAGCCGGCATTCAGGCCGCGTACCTGCAGGTGCGCATGCCTGGCCTCACCGAGCACAAAGGGGGTTTCGCGGTACCACATCATGCGGCCACCTCCTCGTCGTGAGTCTCGCTGCCGGGCTCGGCCATCTCGTCACCGAGGTAGGCCTCGATCACCTCGGGGTTGCGCACGACGTTGTGCGGCGTGTCGTCGGCGATCTTGCGACCCTGGTGCAGCACGATCACGCGCTCGACATGCCGCAGCAGCGTGGTCACCGCGTGCTCGATCCAGATCACGGTCAGATCGAGTTCGTCGCGCAGGCGGCGGATCAGGCGCGCCATCTCCTCCACCTCGGCCTCGGTCAGGCCGGCCGCGACCTCGTCGAGCAACAGCAGCTTGGGGCGCGTGGCCAGCGCCATGCCGATCTCCAGCAGGCGTTGCTGCGACGGCGTGATGGCTGCTGCCGGCAATGCCGCCTGACCCGAAAGCCCTATCAGCGCGAGGATGCTCATGGCATCACGCAGCGCCCAGGGCACGCCCAGTTCCTCGCCCCAGAACACATATTTGCGGCGACGCCTGCCTGCGAACTTGAGGCCGAACTCGATGTTCGCGAGCACCGGCATGTCACCGAACACGCGTGGCGTCTGGAAGGT
Source organism: Hylemonella sp. (assembly GCA_031970695.1). Taxonomy (GTDB): domain Bacteria; phylum Pseudomonadota; class Gammaproteobacteria; order Burkholderiales; family Burkholderiaceae_C; genus Hylemonella. The sequence goes on along the minus strand of DALYHW010000040.1, from coordinate 12,492 downwards.
GCGCGCCACGCCATGGGCCGCAAAGCGGTGCGGCCCGCGCCCGGTCAGGCTGTCACCCTGGCAGATGAGCCGACCCGAGGTGGGCACCTGCACCCCCGAGATGGCGTTGAAGAAGGTGGTCTTGCCCGCGCCATTGGGGCCGATGATGCCCACCAGTTCGCCGGGCGCAAAGTGGGCACTGACGCCATCCACAGCGGTCAGTCCGCCGAAGCGCACGATGATGTTGTGCGCCTCCATCAGGTAGTTGCGTTGCGGCTCAGACAAGATAACTCTCCTTCTCGCGGCGCTTGGCGCGCTGCTTCTCGCGCTCTTTCTCGCCACTGAGTTCGCGTTTCAGGTCCTTGGCCCAGTCGCGTGTGTCGGTCCACCAGCTCTTGAAGGTGGCCCAGCGCAGCGAGGCCAGGCCGCCCGGCAGGTAGAGCACGCACAGGATCAGCAGCAGGCCCAGCGACATCAGATAGATCTGCGGGAACTGCAGGCGCAGCGACTCCGCCAGCACGCTGAAGATGATGGCCGCGATCAGCGGGCCCCAGAGGGTGAGCACGCCGCCGATCAGGGTGATGAGCACGGTCTGGAACCCAATGAACGGATTGAACACCGTATGCGGATCGATGTAGGTCCAGCGCACGGCCATGGCCGCACCGACGGCGCCCGCAAAGGCCGCCGTCAGCGCGAAGCCTGCCGTCTTGACCAGGCGCGTGTTGACACCCAGGGTCTGGGCACGCTGCTCGTCGGCGCCGATGCCCATCAGGGCCAGGCCGAAGCGGGTGCGACGGATCCAGATCGACACCGCCACCGCCAGCAGGGCCAGCGCCAGCACCGTGAGGTAGATGACATTGTTTTCCGGCACGACGGTCAGCACACGGCCCACCGTGCCGGTCACCGACTTCTCGAAATAGGTCACGGCGTGCAGGATCAGCTCGGTCATGCCGAAGGTCAGCACGGCAAAGTAGGTGCCGCGCAGATGCAGCACGGCAGCGCCCATGACGATGGCCACTACAACGGCAATGCCCGCGCCGATGGCAATGGTCTCGACCCACCCGAACTGGCCGAGCAGAATGGCCGTGGTGTAGGCACCAATGCCGAAGAAGGCCGAGGTCGCCAGGGACAGGTAACGTGTGCTGCCGCAGAACAGGCCCCAGCTGGAAGACAGGGCCACATACATCAGGCAGGTCAGCGCCATCGAGGTGACGAACTCGCTGGCGTAGTGCGGCAGCGCCAGGGCCCAGCCGGCAAAGGCCAGCAATACCAGCAGGTCGCGGATCAGGAGTTGTCGACTGGTCATGCTTTCCTCGACTTGCGGGTGAACAGGCCTTCGGGACGCAGCAGCAGCACGGCGATGAACACCGCGTAGGACAGCAGGGCCTTGAGCGAGGGATTGGTGAAATGCATGCCCAGCGCCTCGATCACGCCGAGGAACAGGCCGCCGATCAGCGCACCGCCCATGCTGCCGAAGCCGCCCAGCGTGATCACGATCAGCGCCGTCACGGTATAGGGCTGGCCCATGTAGGGCGTGATGGTGTAGGCCATGGACAGCAGGGCCCCGGCAATACCCGACAGGCCCAGGCCGATACCGAACATCAGCGGATGCAGTTTCTTGGTGTCGATGCCCATGAGCTGCGCGCCGATGGCCGACTGCATGAGCGCGCGTACGCCCTTGCCCAGCAGCGTCAGGCGCATGAGCACGATGAGCGCGCCGCAGAACAGCAGCGCGAGGAAGAAGATCAGCAGCTTGTTGGCCGCGAACTGCACCTCGCCGAACTTCACCGGCTCGGTCAGGTAGTCGTAACCGCGCAGGTCACCGCCCCACTGCCAGGACACGAAGTTCTGCACCAGGAACATGAGGCCGAAGGCCACCATCAGGCCGCGCGCCTCGAAGACATCGAGGTTGGGTGAGGTCGCCGTGAGCCGGCGGAAACACAGGAAGTGCACGACCACGCCCAGGGCCATCAGCAGCGCAAAGGCAACCGGCACCATCAGCAGCGGCCCAAACGACAAGGTGTCGCCGAACTGCACCTGCACCAGCCAGGTCAGGTAGGCACCCACCATGAGGAACTCCCCATGGGCGATGTTGAGGATGCGCATCAGGCCGTACTGGAGGTTCAACCCCAGCGCGACCAGCGCATAGATGCCGCCGGTGATCAGGCCGGAGGCGATCAATTCAAGCCAGGCAGTGAATGACATAGAAAATCAGGGAAAAAAGGACCACACAACGACGACCTGCGCCGTCGCCGGGGCCGTCGCGGAACCGGCCTGGCCGGCCCGCGCACGGCGTCCCCTGGGGGGAGGGCGGCAATCTATGAGAAAGGCCGCCTCAGGAGGACATCACCAGTTCGGCTTGCTGGGGTTGAGCTTGGCCGTGGCCACCTTCTGCGGCCACACCACCTCGAACTCGCCCTTCTGCCACTGGCCCACCGTGCCCGGGGTCCCCACGTTCTCGCTGCCCTCGAATTTGATGTCGCCGAGGATGGTCTTGTGGGTGTTCTTGGCCACGTAGTCGCGGATGGCCTTGCGGTCCAGCCCGTTGACCTTGACCGCATTGGTCAGGATCTCCAGCGCGGCCCAGCAGGCGCCGCTGGCCCAACGGTCCGGCTCCTTGCCACCGAACTTCTTGGTATGGGCGTCGAAGTAGGCCTTGGCACCGGCGCTGGTCTTGCTGTTCCAGGAGCCCATGCCCAGCACACCCTCGGCGCCTGCGGGCGTCATGACGTTGCGGTAGAGCTGGAACGCCGTGCCCACCGAGGCGTAGAAGAACTTCGGGTTGAAGCCAATCTCCTTGGACTGCTTGCTGGCCAGGATGGTGTCCGGCGGATAGGTGAAGCCGATGAAGGCATCCGGGTTCTTGTCCTTGATGGAGCGCAGCACGGGCGACAGGTCCTTCACACCGCCCGGATAGCTCTTGTCCTCCACCATCTGGATGCCCGTGCCCTGCAGGGCCACCTTGAGCGCGGCGTAGTTCTCCAGGCCGAACAGGTCGTCCACATAGATGACGGCCACGGTCTTGACGCCGTTGGCCTTGAGCATGTCGACGAGCGCCTCGCACATAGGCTTGGGCTGCTGCAGCATCAGGAAGAAGTACGGCAGCTTCATCTCGATCAGGCGCTTGGACAGGGCCGTGGGCGCGAGGAAGGGATACTGGTACCGGTTGGCCAGCGGGGCCACGGCGAAGTTGGCGTTCGAGCCCCAGGGCGGCAGCACCAGGTCGACCTTGTCGCTGCCCATGAGTTTCTCGTAGGAGCGCACGCAGGTCTCGATGTCGCTGCGGTCATCGGAGCTGATCAGTTCGATCGGTCGCTTGACGCCCTTGACGTCCAGGCCGCCGGCGGCGTTCTGCTGTTCGGCCCACAGCAGGTAGTTGGGTTCCTGGCTGACCTGGGCGCCGCCGGTCCACGGGCCGGTACGGGCGATGGCGTAACCCACGCGCACCGGCGCCTGGTTGGCCAGCAGGTGCGGCGCAAAAGTTGCGGCGCCAACGGCCGCTGCCGTTCCCTTGAGCAGGGTGCGTTTTGTTTGTTGAACCATGGTGTCTCCAGTCAAAGTTGTTCGAGGAAAGCACAGCAATGCTAGGAAGCCCGGGGCCCGGGAGCTTTGCTGAACGTGCACAAAGTAGTTGACGGAACACGCAGGAGCATTAGGGTTAACCCGCCCGCCCGGGTTTGTCCCTGCTGGTGATTCGCTCATAATCCGCGCCATGCAGGCCAGCACATCCCACCGGAGCCAGCCATGACTGCTGCCACCGCCGTCACCACCGACGACGTGGCGCCGCGCGAGCGTGCCCCGGTCTGGTGCGAATGGATCTGGAAGCACTTCGGTGGGCTGAAGTCCGATCTCTACGGCGACACCGACTTCGACGGTCACATGGCCAGTGCGCGGGCTGGCGAAATCATCCTCACCAAGCTCGAGGCCAATCGCCACCGCGTGGTGCGTACGCCGGATGCCGCGCGCAGGAGTGAAGAGGGTTACCTCAAGATCGTGGCCCCGATGAAAGGCCGTGCCGGCGTTGAACAGATGGGCCGCCAAGCCTGGGTCGGGCCCGGCACCTGGACGATCTACGACACGACCGGCAGTTATGCCGTGGGCAACCCCGAACGCGTCGAGCACCTCATCGTCATGGTGCCCAAGATCCAGATGGTCGAACGCGGCCTGCGGCTCGACAACCTGATGGCACGCCCGGTGGGCGGCAGCAGCGGCATCGCGCGCGTGGCACTGACCACCATGCGCAGCACCTTCCAGGAACTGCCCAATATGAGTGCCGATGCCGCCCGCGGCGCCGGTGAACTCATCACCCAGCTGGTGCACCTCTCATTGCTGGAACTCGCGGGCCAGGAAACCCAGCTGACCCAACGCGAGGCCCTGAAGGACCGCATCCGGGGTTACGTGGCGCTGCACCTGCACAACCCCGGCCTCTCAGTAGACCAGATCGCCCACGCACTCAACTGCAGCAAGCGCCATCTCTACAACGCCTTTGCCGACGAGGAGGAGACCCTGGCGAGTTACATCCAGCGCCTGCGGGTGGAAGCCTGCATCCGCGAACTGCTGCAGGCGCAGGCGCGGCCCATAACCGATATCGCCCTGTCCTGGGGCTTCAACAACCTCTCGCACTTCAGCCGCGTGTTCCGTGAACACACGGGCAGGAGCCCGAGCGAATTCCGCGCCGAGTCGCTGACGTGACGCGGCGGCGTTGATCGCCGCGCGCCATTGCGGGACAGTCTGCCTCCATGACATCGCAAGGAACCACCATGCACATCCCGTCCATGAAAGAAGTCGTCAGCGCCGAGGAATGGGCACTGCGCTGCGACCTCGCTGCCGCCTACCGACTCGTGGCCCATTACGGCTGGAGTGACCTGGTCTTCACGCACATCAGCGCGCGCATCCCCGGGCGAGAACACCATTTCCTCATCAATCCCTATGGCCTGATGTTCGACGAGATCACGGCATCCAGCCTGGTCAAGGTCGACCAGCACTGCAACAAACTCAGCGAATCACCCTTCCCCGTCAATCCGGCCGGATTCGTGATCCACAGCGCCATCCATGCGGTGCGCGACGATGCCGCCTGTGTGCTGCACACGCATTCGCGGGCCGGTGTGGCAGTGAGTGCGCAGAAATGCGGCATCCTGCCCATCAGCCAGCAATCCACCTTTGTCCTGGGTTCTCTGGCCTACCACGACTACGAAGGGGTCGCGTTGCGCGACGACGAGAAACCCCGCCTGCAGTCCGACCTGGGCCGGGCCAACTACCTGGTGCTACGCAACCATGGCCTGCTCACCGTGGGCAAGTCGGTCGCCGATGCGTTTCTCAACATGTACATCCTCGAGAACACCTGCCGCATCCAGCTCGACGCGCAGGCCGGTGGTGAGCTGGTCTATGTGAACCCGGAGATCCTCAAGGGCGTAGCCGCAGCGGTCAAGACTGTCACCGTCGGCCAGGGAGCCAACCTGACCTGGCCGGCACTGTTGCGCCGCCTCGACCGCCTGGATCCTTCCTACAAAACCTGAAGACGCCTACTTCCGGAACATCTCGCCGAGCTTGCCCCCCAGGGAGGCACCCGCACCCGTGCCGACGCCGGGCATGAGCACGGTGCCCAGCGCCGCACCGATCTTGGCGCCTGTACTCAGGCTGACCTCGGGCGACTCCACCGTACCGCCCACGACCAGCGGCACACCCACGGCCCCGCCCACATCCGCATTGATGCGGCCACTGAGTTGCTGCGCGGGTGACACGCTGACCTGACCCGTGGCACCCAGCGCGCCGGACTTGGCCACCAGGTTCTGCAGTTCGATCGCCTTGCCCCGCGTGCTGACCTGACCCGTGAGCACGTCCAGCGGGGTCTGCCCGCCCCGGCTGACCCCGGCCGTCTGTACAGCCTTGACCAGGTCCAGGCCGTGCAGCACGGCGGAACGCACGGTGAACTTCGATTGCGTCTGCATCACCTCCAGCAGGGCCGATGGCTGCCGCGCCCGTGCCTCCAGCGTGGTCTCTGCCTCGAGCCGGCCACTCAACGGTTGCGCAAGCCGCGCTGCTTCAGTGGGCTGGACAGCCGTCAGGCGTGACAGTTCCACGTCCCGGGTCTGCAAGCGGCCCTTGAGCATGAACTCTGTGCCAACGCCCGGGACCTGCAAATCCACCTGGCCCCTGACCGTGCCATCCGCCACCCGGACGTCCACTTCCCAGCTGCGCTCCGCCTGGCGCTCCAAGCGCAAATGAGTGCCCTGCAACCGGCCTTGCACCACCTGCAAGTCCATGGAAGCGGGCCAGACGTCGCGATCAAGCAGGAACTCCGCCTGGACCGTGATGCGTTTGCCTCGACTGTCAACCCAGCTGACCTCATCCAGCACCGTGCGACGGGGCAGCAGATGCCAGGGTGTGGATGAATCCTGGCGCTCGGCACGCTGGCGCATTTTCTGGATGGACAACAACAAGGCGTCTATGCCCTGCTGCGGCAAGACCGCGCGCCGCACCACCAGCATGGAAACCATGATCCGCCCCGTGAGCAAGGCCAGCCACGACGGACGCACCTCCAGACGCTCCACCTGCAAGGGCTGGCGCGTGCGCAACTCGATACCCTCTACCGCGATGCCCGGCAGAGGAAACACCGTCACACCCACCCGGTCCAGATGCACAGGCACACCCAGGGCTACCTCGGCTTGCGTCTGAACCCGCTGCCGGAATGCTTCGCCACGGACCCAGAGATGGACGGCCAGCAAGGTGCCACCGACCAACAACAGCAGCAGGCCAGCCCAACTCCCCCACTTCACAGTGCGACGCATCGTGGAATTGTGCTCCGCGGACGATCGAGGCTTGAGAAAATCTTCATGGCCGGATGGGATAAACCTGTAGATAGTTTTTGAACAAGGCAGCCTTTATCCACAGAGATGGGCCTGCGCACCAACTTATCAAGAAAACCGGAACAGTTCGAAAGCGCGGGTATCGACATGGTTTCATGCACTTCAAGTGCTTGATTTCAAACACGAATATCGGCTTGTCCACACAAACGTTCGACCCTTATCTACTACTACTATTGATATATAGAACCATATATAGAGAAGACAGAACAAGCCGCACGCCACGGTTTTGCGGACATCGCCCGTCGAAAAAATTTCTTGGGTGCCCAGCGCTATGCTGTTTGACGGTGAACGGCAAGACTGCCGATGCACGACAAACCGCTTATGGCCTGTCCACGTACTTGTTCCATGCTTGTTCAGCAGTTATGAACAGCTTTGTGCACATCGGAATATGTGGTGCGGCCGAACGGGCTGCAAGCCCGCCTGTCAGTGCTGGCCTTCGTCGGCTGCCCAGAGCTGGTGTGCATCGACCAGAACGCGGCTGACGGCCTCCAGGGCGTCCCAGCGGGCCGCTTCAGCAGCCAGGGCGGCATCCAGGGCAGCGCGGCGGGACTGCAGGGCTTCGGTAAGGGTCATCTCACCCAGGCTATAGGCCTTCATGCCCAGGTCACTGACACGGGCCATGGCCTGTTCCACGGCCATCAGCCGCTGCCAGGCGGCTACGGCATGGGTGGCGCGCAATACCACGCGCTGGGCGGCGGCTTCCACGCGCTGGCGGGTTTGCAACAGCCGCTGTTCGGCGGCATCGAGTTCAGCCAGCGCGGCACGCTGCTCCGAAGCACGGTAGCTACCGGTCAGTGGTATGCCGATGTAGACCCCCACGATGTTCTCGGCACCGCCACGTTCCCGCGCAGCGCGGACGCCCAGCAGGGGATCGGCCATCCGGTCCTGCCCGGCCCGTTCGCTGCGCAGGCGTGCAAGGCGGACCTGGGCTTCGGCAAGTTCGATTTCATGGTTGTCATCAAGGATGCGCTGGACCCACTGCGTTCCGGTCTCGGGCAATTGCAGCATCGCCGGATCACTGGCGCCCGGTCCTGCGGCTTCCAGGGCCAGGCCCGGATGTCGTTTCTGCAGCTCGGTGCGCAGCATCGCCTCCTGTCCCTCGGCCTGTTGCTGCTGGGCCTGCTGCCGGTCGCGTTCGGCTTGCGCCATCAGTTCGTCCAGGCGGGGCACATCACCGGCCTTGACCCGGCGTGCGGCGATGACCAGCTGTTCCTGGGCCAGCTCAGTCTGTCGCGTCTGTACCCGGGCGGCGCTGCGCGCGCGCTGCCAGTCGTACCAGGCTTGCAGCAGGCCACGAACCGACTCGTGCCAGGTGTCGGCGTAGCCCGAGCGGGCCGCCGATACACCTGCTTCGCCCAGACTCCGGTCGGTCTGGGCTTTGCCGCCCCAGCGGAAGTTGCGTTCCAGCGCCACATCGTTTTCGATGAACTTCGGCCCCGCGGTTTCCGAGCGTTCCTGGGCGCCGGCGCGCAGGGTCCATTCATGCACCCCGGCCTGCAAGCCCTGTTCACGCGCCTGGGCCAGGTCCATGCCGGCCCGCGCGGCCTGTACCTGCGGCAGGGCGGTGATCACGTCGCGTGTGGGTGCCAGCGGTGGCAGGCCCAGGCGCTGGACCCACAGGGATTCATCCGCATTTCCGCCCGCCAGTGTGGGCAGTATCACGGCACACAGGCTTGCCGCCACGCACAGCGTACGCAGTCTCATGCCAGGGTTCCTCCGCCCAGCAGGGGCTGGATCCAGTAGCTGACCTGGGCCGACCGGACCTGCGACTGCAGGCGGCTCAGCACAGCGGGCACCGCACGCGTGCTCAGCACGGCCTGCACGACCACACGCCGTGCCCGGCCCTGTACCTGTTCCATGACCGTGCTCAATGTGGTGCCCGCGCCCAATCCCTGGGCTGGCAACACGGTGTAGCCATTTTCCAGTTCAGGGCAGGACTGCAACAGGTCCAGCACGGTGTCCTCCAGCGCCTGGGGCAGCACCAGCGTCAGCAGGCAAGGCGCGTCGGAAGTGGAATTCATCGGAGAAACCGGTGCCTCGATAGTCATGCGCGATCCTCCACGCCAAACCGGCGGAACAGGATGGGCAGCAGCACCAGGGTCAGCAAGGTGGCACTGAACAGCCCGCCGATCACCACGATGGCCAGCGGCCGCTGGATCTCGGAACCCGGCCCGGTGGCCAGCAACAGCGGAATCAGGCCCAGGGCCGTGATGCTGGCGGTCATGAGCACCGGGCGCAGGCGGCGCAGCGCACCCTGGCGCACCACGTCCGCCATGGCCATGCCGCGTGCCAGCAGCTGGTTGAAATGCGTCACCATCACCAGCCCATTGAGCACGGCAATGCCCATGAGGGCAATGAACCCTACCGATGCTGGTACCGACAGATATTCACCCGAAACCGCCAGGGCCAGGATGCCGCCAATCAGCGCAAAGGGGATGTTGGCGAACACCAGCAGCGCCTGCCGCAGGGAACCCAGTGTGGCAAACAGCAGCAGCACGATCAGGCCGAGCACCACGGGAATCACCAGCGTCAACCGTGCCGCCGCCCGCTGCTGGTTTTCGAACTGGCCGCCCCACTTGAGGTAGACCCCCTGGGGCAGGCTGACCTGCTGCGCGACGGCTGCCTTGGCCTCGTCGACAAAGCCCACGAGGTCGCGGTCGCGCACATTGGCACGCACCACGGCCATGCGGGAGCTGTTCTCGCGTTCGACCTTCACCGGGCCGTCCACCGTTTCCAGCGTGGCCAGGTGGCTGAGCGGAATGGACTGGCCGTCGGCCAGTGGCAGGCGCAGTTGCGCGAAGGCTGCCGGCGTGATCTGGGTCGATGCAGGTCCGCGCAGCAGCAGGGGCACACGACGGCCGTCGACCAGCACCGTGCCGACAATCTGTCCTTCGACCAGTGCACGCAAATCATTCTGCACCTGCTCGACCGACAACCCCAGACGTCCAGCCGCCACGCGGTCGATGGCAACGCGGAAGTACTGCACCCCCTCGTTCTTCACCGTGATCACGTCCTCGCTGCCCTGGATCCCGGAGAGCACCTTCACCACCTCCTCGGCCAAATGGTTGAGTTGCTGCGGATCGCTGCCGAAGATCTTGACGGCGAGGTCACCGCGCACGCCCGAGAGCATCTCGGAAGTGCGCATCTCGATAGGCTGGGTGAAGCTCACGTTCATGCCCGCGAAATCCGCGGCCACCTTGCGCAACTCATCCACCAGCGCTTCCTTGCTGCTGTTGCGCCATTCATCCCTCGGCTTGAGGATGAGGAAGGTGTCCGTGTCGTTGAAGCCCATCGGGTCCAGGCCGATTTCATCGGCCCCCACACGCGCCACGATGCCCTTGACTTCCGGCACATCCGCGAGGACCCGTTTCTGCAGGGCGAGGTCGGTGGCGACCGACGTTTCCAGCGTGATCGACGGCAGTTTCTCCACCTGCATCAGCACGTCACCCTCGTCCAGCGTGGGCATGAAGGACTTGCCGACCAGGGTGTAGACACCACCGGCCAGTACCAGCAGCACGCCCGCCGCGATCACCACGGGCCGCGCCCGGTCCAGCGCCAGATCCAGTACCCGTGCATAAGCGCCTTCCAGCCAGCGCACCAGCGGCGGGGTGCTGTGCTGGCCGCCATGCAGGAAGAAGGATGCGAGCACCGGAATGACGGTGAGCGAGAGCAGCAGCGACGTCAGCAGCGCAAACACGATGGTGATGGCGACCGGCGCGAACATCTTGCCTTCCAGACCCTGCAGCGTGAGCAGGGGCACGAAGACCATCATGATGATCAGCATGCCTGAGGCCACCGGCAGGGCCACCTCCTGCACCGCGCGGTAGACATCGTGCAACCGCAGCGGACCGGCAGGGCTGGGGCGTGCTTCCAGGTTCTCCACCACCACCACCGCCGCATCGACCAGCATGCCGATCGCGATCGCCAGTCCACCGAGTGACATCAGGTTGGCCGACAGGCCAAAACGGTCCATCAGGATGAAGGTGCCCAGGGCCGACAGGGGCAGGATGATGGCCACGACCAGTGCCGCGCGCAGGTTGCCAAGGAAGAGCAGCAGCAACACGAGCACCAGCACGATGGCTTCCATCAGTGCCTTGGACACGGTGTTCACCGCCCGTCCCACCAGTTCGCTGCGGTCATAGAAGGGCTGGATCGTGATGCCAGGCGGCAGCGTAGGGGCGATCTGCTCCAGCCTGGCCTTGACCTCGCGCACCACTTTCTGCGCGTTGGCACCACGCAGACCCAGCACCAGGCCCTGGACGGCTTCCTGCTGGCCGTCCTTGGTGACGGCACCATAACGTGTCAGCCCACCCATGCGTACTTCGGCCACATCGCCCACCCGCACGGCACGACCGTCGCGGCTGAGCACAGCGATGGCCCGCACGTCATCCAGCGTGCGGATGCTGCCGTCGCTGCGGACCAGCAGGGACTCCTCGCCACTGGAAAGCCGGCCGGCACCGTCGTTGCGGTTGTTGGCAGCCAGGGCCTGTTGCAGCTGTTCCAGCGAGACGCGTCGCGCCGCCAGTGCTGCGACGTCCGGCACCACTTCAAATGCACGTGCGTGGCCACCCAGCGAGTTGATGTCGGCCACACCGGGAATGGCGCGCAGCTGCGGGCGAATCACCGTGTCCAGCAAGGTGCGCTTGTCGGTCAGCGACGCATTGCCCTCGATGGTGAACATGTACATCTCGCCCAGCGGTGTGGTGATCGGGGCCAACCCGCCCGAGATGCCCGCTGGCAGGTCACCCATGACGCCGCCCAGGCGTTCGCTGACCTGCTGGCGCGCCCAGTAGATGTCGGTGCCGTCGGCAAAGTCCAGCGTGATGTCGGCAATCGCGTACTTGCTCTGCGAGCGCAGCACGGTCTGGTGCGGCAGGCCCAGCAGCTCCTGTTCGATCGGGATCACCACACGCGACTCGACCTCGGCCGGTGTCATGCCCGGGGCCTTCAGGATGATCTTGACTTGTGTCGAGGAGACGTCCGGAAAGGCATCGATGGGCAGCTCGCGGAAGGCGACGATGCCCGCGGCGGTCAGCCCCAGGGTCAGCACCATGACCAGCAGGCGTTGCGACAGCGCGAACGCGATCAGGCGATCGAGCATCACTTGCCTTCCGTGCCCAGTCCCAGCCAGACACCCTTGATGGCGGCCACCCCTTGCACGGCCACCTCGTCGCCGGCCTTCAGACCACTGGTGACGAGCAGTTCCTGCCCGCCGCCGGGCGCGACGGCCACGGGCGTTGCCCGGAAGCCCTGGGGCTGGCGCACGAAGACGTACTGCTGACCACCCTGTTGCACCACGGCCGCGGCCGGCACGCTGAAACTGGCGCTCCCGCCGCGCTGGCGGTCACCCTGCCAGCGCACGCTGACGAACTGGTTGATGCGCAGGCAGTCTTCGCGTTTCGCGAGTTCGGCGCGCAACTGCACACCTTGGGTGCTGCTGCTGAGTTGCGGCGACAGCGCCGTGATGCGGGCCGGCGTCTTGCAGCCCTCCACCACCAGCGGGTCGCCCACGCGCAGCAGCTGGGCTTGCTGGCTCGAGGCCTGGAGTTCGATGACCAGGCTGCCGCCACGCGCGATACGCGCCACGGCTGTGCCGGGTTCCAGGCGCTGGCCGGGTGCTGCCAGCTGTTCCAGCACCGTGCCAGCC
>DALYHW010000039.1:0-15876 GCA_031970695.1 Hylemonella sp. | reverse complement strand
CTGGTAGCGCACTTCGTTCGGGACGAAGGGGTCGGAGGTTCGAATCCTCTCATTCCGACCATCAATCTTTTTTTCCAGCCGCGGTTACGCCGCATCCAGCGCTGGCCCCATCTCCGTTCGCTAGCTCCTCTGTTGCGCAGTGACGTCTGCTTGCAAAATGTCACCGAACATCCGTTTACATTGACAGAGCAATCAGCGATGATTTGTAAGTTTCACCCGGAATCTGTTTAACCTCTGCCCATGGCTGCCGTTGACACTGCCATCTCGCGCGAAAGCGCGCCTGTCGCACTACCCGGACTGGGCCGCGCCCTGATCCTCGCAGGCAAGCTCGAGCAGAAGTCCGCAGAGGACATTTTTCGCAAGGCAGCGGCCAACCGCACCAGTTTCATCGCCGAACTGACCGGCTCGGGGGCGGTTTCGGCGGCCGATCTGGCGCACACAATGTCCGCCGCCTTCGCCGCGCCGCTGATTGACATCGATGCGGTCGACGTCAACCGTCTGCCCAAGGACCTGCTGGACGGAAAGATCTGCCAGGACTACCGGGTGGTGGTGCTGGGCAAGCGAAGCAACCGGTTGGTGGTGGCCACGGCCGACCCGTCCGATCAGGCCGCCGCCGAAAAAATCAAGTTCGCCAGCCAGATGGGCGTGGACTGGGTCATTGCCGAATACGACAAGCTGTTGCGGCTGGTTGAGACCCACTCCGCTTCTGCCGCAGAGGCCATCGACAATATCGTTGGCAACGGCGACATCGAATTCGACGAGTTCACTACCGAAGCCGCGCAGGAAAGCTCCGAAGCAGCCACCTCGGAGGTGGAGGACGCACCGGTCGTCAAGTTCCTGCACAAGATGCTGATCGACGCCATAGGCATGCGTGCGTCGGACTTGCACTTCGAGCCCTATGAGCACAACTACCGCGTGCGCTTCCGCATCGACGGCGAGTTGCGTGAAATCGCGTCACCCCCCGTGGCCATCAAGGACAAGCTGGCCTCGCGCATCAAGGTGATCTCCCGCATGGACATCTCGGAAAAGCGGGTGCCGCAGGACGGCCGCATGAAGCTAAAGGTCGGACCGGACCGGGTCATCGACTTCCGAGTCAGCACACTGCCCACGCTGTTTGGCGAAAAGATCGTGATCCGTATCCTGGATCCCAGCAGCGCCAAGCTCGGCATTGATGCACTGGGCTACGAGCCCGAGGAAAAGGAACGCCTGCTCAAGGCGATTGCCCGGCCTTACGGCATGATCCTGGTGACCGGTCCGACAGGTTCGGGCAAGACCGTGTCGCTCTACACCTGCCTGAACCTGCTGAACAAGCCGGGGGTGAACATCGCCACCGCGGAAGACCCGTCTGAAATCAACCTGCCGGGCGTCAACCAGGTCAACGTGAACGAAAAGGCGGGGCTGACCTTCGCTGCCGCCCTCAAGTCCTTCCTGCGCCAGGATCCGGACATCATCATGGTCGGCGAAATCCGCGATCTGGAAACCGCCGACATCGCCATCAAGGCCGCCCAGACCGGCCATCTGGTGATGTCGACACTGCACACCAATGACGCGCCGACCACGCTCACGCGCATGCGCAACATGGGCATCGCGCCCTTCAACATTGCCTCCAGCGTGATCCTGATCACCGCGCAGCGACTGGCGCGTCGTCTGTGCCCCAACTGCAAGGCACCCGCCGAGATGCCCAAGAAGGCCCTGCTCGACGCCGGCTTCCGTCCGGACGAACTGGACGGCTCCTGGGTCAGTTATCGCCCGGTGGGATGCTCGTCGTGCAACAACGGCTACAAGGGGCGGGTGGGCATCTACCAGGTGATGCCCATCAGCGAGGAAATCCAGCGCATCATCCTGCGCGACGGGTCGGCACTGGACATCGCCAAGCAGGCCGAGGCGGAAGGCGTGCGCTCCCTGCGCCAGTCCGGCCTGCACAAGGTCAAGATGGGTCTAACTTCGCTTGAAGAAGTACTGGCCGTCACCAACGAATAACGATCAGGAGAGCCAGAGGACACCATGGCAACTGCAAAACCCCAAGCCGCCAAGGAGCACGTCTTCGAGTGGGAAGGCAAGGACCGCAACGGCAAGATGGTTCGTGGCGAAATGCGCGCCGCTGGCGAGAACCAGGTGCTGGCCTCGCTGCGCCGCCAGGGCGTCCTGCCCAGCAAGGTCAAGAAGCGCAAGATGCGCTCGGGCAAAAAGGTCACCCCCAAGGACCTGACGCTCTTCACCCGCCAGCTTGCCACCATGATGAAAGCTGGCGTACCGCTGCTGCAGGCCTTTGACATCGTGGCCCGCGGCAACGCCAATCCCAGCGTCACGCGGCTGCTGACCGACATCCGCAACGACGTCGAGACCGGCACCTCGCTGAGCACGGCGTTCCGCAAGTATCCGATCTATTTTGACAACCTCTACTGCAACCTGATCGAGGCCGGCGAGCAGGCCGGTATCTTGGACCAATTGCTGGACCGCCTGGCGGTCTACATGGAGAAGACGCAGGCCATCAAGCAGAAGATCAAGTCGGCGCTCATGTATCCGATTTCGGTGACAGTCGTGGCCTTCGTGGTGGTGGCCGTGATCATGATCTTCGTGATTCCAGCATTCAAGAGTGTCTTCTCGTCCTTTGGCGCGGACCTGCCCGCCCCCACGCTGCTGGTCATCGCCATGAGTGAGTTCTTTGTCGCCTGGTGGTGGCTGATCTTCGGTGGAATTGGTGGTGGCCTGTATTTCTTCTTCCAGGCATGGAAGCGCAACCGAAGGATGCAGCAGGTCATGGATCGCCTGTTGCTGAAAATTCCGGTCTTTGGCGCACTCATCGACAAATCCTGTATCGCACGCTGGACACGCACGCTCTCGACCATGTTCGCGGCGGGAGTCCCGCTCGTGGAAGCCTTGGACTCCGTGGGCGGCGCCTCGGGCAACTCGGTCTACGAAGAAGCGACCATCAAGATCCAGCAGGAAGTGTCGACGGGCACCAGCCTGACTGCGGCCATGACCAACGCGAACCTGTTCCCGACCATGGTGCTGCAGATGTGCGCCATCGGTGAGGAGTCGGGCTCGATCGACCACATGCTGGGTAAGGCCGCCGATTTCTACGAAGCCGAAGTCGATGACATGGTGGCCGGCCTGTCCAGCCTGATGGAGCCCATCATCATCGTTGTGCTCGGCAGCCTGATCGGCGGTATCGTGGTGTCCATGTACCTGCCGATCTTCAAGCTGGGGTCGGTGGTCTGATGCTGGTGTCCCAGAGTTTCGACGCCGGCCTGGCCGGCGTGCTGGGATTGCTGATCGGTAGCTTCCTCAATGTGGTGATCTACCGCCTGCCCAAAATCATGGAACGGCAGTGGGCCGCTGAATGCGCCGAACTCTCCGGCCAGCCCCTGCCCGCGTCCGAGCCCTTCAATCTGCTGGTGCCGCGTTCGCGCTGTCAGCAATGCGGCCACCAGATCCGCTCCTACGAGAACATTCCCGTGGTCAGCTACCTCTTCCTGCGCGGCCGGTGCTCGGGCTGCAGCGCCCCCATCGGCCTGCGCTACCCCCTCGTAGAAATGGCCACTGCCCTGCTTTTTGCCTGGTGCGTCTGGCGCTGGGGCGTCACTCCGATCGGGCTGGCCTGGTGCGGGTTCTCGGCTGCCATTGTCGCGCTGGCGCTGATCGACTGGGATACCACCCTCTTGCCCGACAGCATCACGCAGCCGCTGCTCTGGGCCGGCCTGATCACGGCTGCATTGCGATGGAATTCCGTCACGCTGCCGGATGCACTGTGGGGCGCGGTCGGCGGCTACCTGTCGCTTTGGCTGGTGTACTGGGCCTTCAAGCTCGTGACGGGCAAGGAGGGCATGGGTTTTGGTGACTTCAAGCTGTTTGCCGCGCTCGGCGCCTGGTTCGGCTGGACCGCGCTGGTACCCATCATCCTGATGGCCTCAATCATCGGTGCCGTGACCGGCATCATCCTGAAGTTCAGCGCGGGCCTGCGCGAGGGCGGCTACGTGCCCTTTGGCCCGTTCCTCGCCACCGCTGGGCTGACCGCGATGATCTTCGGTCCCCAGAGCATCCTTCGCTTCGTCGGTCTCTGAACCATGCGGGGCGTCGCACGTCTAGGCCTGACAGGGGGCATCGGCAGCGGCAAGAGCACCGTCGCCGCCATGCTGGGGGACCGTGGCGCAGCCATCATCGATGCCGACGCCATCTCGCGGCAAACCACGGCGGCAGGTGGCGCGGCCATCGGTGCGCTGCGCGAGGCATTTGGCCCGGAGTTCATCACGCCTGAGGGTGCGCTCGACCGCGAACGCATGCGGGCTCTGGCCTTCAGCGACCCTGCGGCACGCCGACGCCTGGAGCAGATCGTTCATCCCCTGGTGGGCCTTGAAACCCGCCGCCAGTCGGAACAAGCCATCGCTGCGGGACGACGCTGCGTCGTGTTTGACATCCCCTTGCTGGTCGAGTCGGCGCACTGGCGGGCGTCGCTCGGGTGTGTCCTGGTCGTCGATTGCAGCCCCGACACGCAGATCCAGCGCGTGATGCAGCGCAACGGCCTGCGCCGCGATGAGGTCGAGGGCATCCTCGCCAGCCAGGCCTCCCGCCTGCAGCGCCTGCGGGCCGCCGACCACGTGCTCTGCAACGACGGGATCACCGTCCCGCAGCTTGCGCAGCTCGTCGGGCAGCTGGCCGGCCGCTTCGGGCTATGATTCGCGCAGCGGAAGTACGAGCGTGATCACCTACGAATACCCCTTCAACGAACGCATCCGGACCTATCTGAGGCTGGAAAGCCTGTTCCGCCGCCTGCTGGACCTGATCGCCCGGGACGACGCGCTGGATCACCACTACGCACTCGCCAGCCTGTTCGAAGTCATGGACGTCGGCGCCCGCGCCGACCTCAAGTCCGACGTGCTGCGCGACCTGGAAAAGCAGAAGCAGATCCTCAATGGTTATCGCGGCAACCCCAGCATCGCCCAGTCGGTACTGGACGAAGTACTCCAGCAGATCGAGCAGAGCTATGGGCAACTCAATAGCCTCGCAGGCAAGGCCGGCCACCAGCTGACCGAAAACGACTGGCTCATGAGCATCCGCAGCCGGATCGGCATCCCCGGCGGCACCTGCGCTTTCGATCTGCCGGCTTATTACGCGTGGCAGCACGAAAGCAGCTCCAAACGTCGCACCGACCTGCAGCGCTGGGCCGCCACACTGACGCCCCTGGCCGATGCCATCAGTCTGCTGCTCACGTTGTTGCGCGATTCGGGTGTGCCCCAGAAGGTCATGGCGCCGGGTGGCCAATACCAGCAGGCCTTGCCACAGGGCCGGACTTTCCAGTTGCTGCGCCTGAGCATCGATCCTTCGCTCGGCCTCATCCCGGAAATCAGCGGCAACCGTCTGATCGTCTCGATCCGGCTGATGCGCCTCGAAGGCGACGAGCGGCTGCATGCCTGCACCCAGGACGCATCGTTCGACTTGACGCTGTGCTCTTGAAGGGCATCTTCTCGTGAGCGATACGCGGCAATCAGACGGTGTGACCGGCACGGGCAAGTCCCGGCGGGTCATCTGCCCGGGCTGCAGTGGCGAGAGCGTCTATGGACCCGGCAATCCCTACCGCCCCTTCTGCAGCGAGCGCTGCAAAAAGAATGACCTTGGCGCTTGGGCCAGCGAGAGCTTTCGCGTGCCGGCCGAAGCCCCGCCGGACGACCAGGAATTCGGCGACCCGAAGCTCCAATAGGCACTCGCCCTCAGGCAGCAGGATCGACGAGGTGGTGGGTGGCGCCGGTAAAACCCTGCTCCTGCGCCAGCCAGCGCAGCACGGGAACCGTGCCCGGCAATACCGGCTGTACCAGCACCGGCAACCGCTCCCAGGCGTACGACTGCCCTTCGCGCATCTGCAGATCCCCCTGCCAGCGGGTCACCTTGCAGAAGTTCAAATGCACCAAGGCATGGGGGTAGTCCACCAGCTCGGTCTTCCAGCGATGAATGTCGAGCGCCTCGATACCGAGTTCCTCCTGCAGCTCCCGCCGCAGCGCCTCCTCCACACGCTCGCCACGCTCGAGTTTGCCGCCCGGGAACTCCCAGTACCCGGCATAAACCTTGCCGGCGGGACGGGATGTCAGCAGGAAACGGCCATCGGCCTGCACGAGCACGCCCACGGCCACCTCGGTCACCGGACGGTCGGCGCCGCCTTCACGCGGCCGGTCTCCATCGGCAACGAGTGGCTGCTGGTTCATGCGGCTGTGTGCCTGCCTGCGTAGTCCTTGGCGAACTGGTAAGCGACCCGGCCGCTGCGCGAGCCGCGCTCCAGCGCCCAGACCAGCGCCTCGGCCTGCGCAGCCTCGATGGCAGCCACGGAAACACCATAAGACGATAGCCACTGCGCCACGATGGTCAGGTACTCGTCCTGGGTAAAGGGGTAAAAGCTGACCCAAAGGCCGAAACGTTCGGACAACGAGATCTTTTCCTCCACCACCTCGCCCGGATGGATCTCCCCATCGTCGCTCGGCGCGTAACTCAGGTTGTCCTTCATGTACTCCGGCAAGAGGTGCCGGCGGTTGCTGGTGACGTAAATCAGCATGTTCGGCGTGGTCGCCGCCACCGTGCCGTCGAGAATCGACTTCAGCGCCTTGTACCCCGGCTCGCCGTCCTCGAAGCTCAGGTCATCGCAGAAGATGATGAATTTCTCCGGGCGCTGGGACACGGCCTCGACGATGTCGGGCAGGTCCACCATGTCGGACTTGTCCACCTCGATCAGGCGCAGCCCCTGGTCCGCATAGGTATGCAGGCAGGCGCGAATCAGCGAGGACTTGCCCGTGCCGCGCGCACCCGTGAGCAGCACGTTGTTGGCCGGCAGCCCCCGCACGAATTGCTCGGTATTGCGCTGGATCTTTTCCTTCTGCTGGTCGATCTCCTTGAGCTGCTCCAGCTTCATCACGCCGACGTGCCGCACCGGCTCGATGACCCCGTGGCCGGAACTGCGCTTGCGATACCGGAAGGCGATGGAAGCACCCCAGTCCGGTTGCCCCAGCGGCTGTGGCAGGATGGATTCAATGCGCGCCATCAGGTGCTCGGCGCGTAGCAGCAGTCTCTCCAGTTGGGCTTGCATAATGTCAGGTCAGGAACGGTAATCGGCGTTGATCGTGACGTAGTCGTGGCTGAAGTCGCAGGTCCACACCGTGTCCTCGGCAGCACCGCGGCCCAGCACGACGCGCACCGTGATCTCGCTCTGCTTCATCACGCGCTGGCCGTCTTCTTCGCGGTACGACGGATTGCGCCCGCCCTGCACGGCGACGTGGACATCGTCCAGGAAAAGATCGATCCGGCTCTGGTCCAGATCGGCAATTCCCGCATAACCCACGGCCGCCAGGATACGTCCGAGGTTCGGATCGCTGGCATAAAACGCGGTCTTGACCAGGGGGGAATGGGCAATCGCGTACGCGACCTGGCGGCACTCTTCGGCGGTCTTGCCACCCTGCACGCGGATCGTGATGAATTTGGTAGCCCCTTCGCCATCGCGCACGATGGCCTGGGCGAGCTTGCGCGCCACTTCCAGCATGGCGGCCTTGAGCTGCCGGCCCTCCGCACTGTCCAGCGACTCGATCACCGGGTGCGCCGCCTTGTTGCTGGCAATCACCACGAAGGAATCGTTGGTCGAGGTGTCGCCATCCACCGTCACGCGGTTGAATGATCCCTCGGCCAGCTCACGCGCCAGTTGCTGCATGACGGCCGGACTGACACGCGCATCGGTTGCCATGTACCCCAGCATGGTGGCCATGTTGGGACGGATCATGCCTGCGCCCTTGCTGATTCCGGTGATGCTGACGCGAACGCCACCGATCGTGACCTGGGCACCAAAGGCCTTGGGAACGGTGTCGGTGGTCATGATGCCCTCGGCGGCGCGGGGCCAGTTGTCTGCACGCGCGTCGGCCAGCGCGGCCGGCAGCCCCGCCTCGATGCGGTCGGCCGGCAACTGTTCCATGATCACCCCGGTCGAAAACGGCAGCACCTGCTCCGGCGCAATCTTCAGCTGTGCGGCGAGGGCGGCGCAAGTGCTTCGTGCGCGCTGGAGCCCTTCCTGCCCGGTTCCGGCGTTGGCATTGCCGGTATTGATCACCAGGGCGCGGATGCCACGGCCTGCGGCCAGATGCTCACGGCAGACCTGGACCGGTGCGGCACAGAAGCGGTTCTGGGTGAAGACGCCCGCCACGCTGGCCCCTTCATCGAGCAGCACGACGGTCAGGTCCTTGCGGTTGGCCTTGCGGACACCCGCTTCGGCCACGCCGATACGCACACCGGCGATAGGAAAAAGCTCTGCCGGATTGGGGGCGGGGAGATTGACGGGCATGTTTCGGACCTCGTTCTGGAAGGAAATGCCTGACGGCGTCAGCTCAGCTTGCCGTGACAGTGCTTGTACTTCTTGCCACTGCCGCAGGGGCAGGGTTCATTGCGACCAACGCGAGGCACCGCCGAGACCTGCGTGCTGGCGTCCACCGTGGTCTCGACCTCGCCGGTTTCCGTCGGCGCGGTGTAGGTCACGTTGGCAATATGTTCCGCCTTGCTTTCCATGGCCTCGGTGGCCTGCTCGATCTGCTCGCTGGACTGGATCCGGACCGTCATGAGGATCTTCGTCACCTCGTTCTTGACGGAATCCAGCAACTGGCCGAAGAGCTCGAACGCCTCGCGCTTGTATTCCTGCTTGGGCTGTTTCTGGGCGTAGCCTCGAAGGTGAATACCCTGGCGCAGGTAGTCCAGTGCGCTGAGGTGCTCGCGCCAATGGGTGTCGAGGCTCTGCAACAGCACCATGCGCTCGAACTGCGTGAAGTTCGCCGCGCCGACCTGCGCCACCTTGGCGTCGAACGCGGCGTGGGCGGCGGCGATCACCTTTTCCAGCACATCCTCGTCGCTGATGGCACTGGCTTCCTGCACCAGCTGCTGCAGCGGCAGGTCAATCTGCCACTCGTCGTGCAGCACGCGTTGCAACGACGGGATATCCCACTGCTCCTCGACGGATTCGTGCGGTACGTACTGGCGTACCAGGTCGGTGAAGCAGCCTTCGCGCAGTGACGCGATCTGACCGGACAGGTCTGCCGCATCGAGAATCGCGTTGCGTTGCTGGTAGATGACCTTGCGCTGATCGTTGGCGACGTCGTCGTACTCCAGCAGCTGCTTGCGGATGTCGAAGTTACGCGCCTCGACCTTGCGCTGGGCACTTTCGATGCTGCGCGTCACGATACCGGCTTCGATGGCTTCGCCCTCGGGCATCTTCAGCCGGTCCATGATGGCGCGGACCCGATCTCCGGCGAAGATGCGCATCAGTGCATCGTCCAGGCTCAGGTAGAAACGCGAGGACCCGGGATCGCCCTGGCGCCCGGAACGCCCGCGCAACTGGTTGTCGATGCGACGCGATTCGTGGCGTTCCGTAGCGATGATGCGCAGCCCGCCCAGCGCAACGACTTTCTCGTGGTCCTGGTTCCACTGCACACGCAACGCATCAATCTTCTGGCGTTTGGCCGCTTCGTCCAGCGTAGCGTCGGTCTCGAGCGCCTCGATGGATTTTTCGATGTTGCCACCCAGGACGATGTCGGTACCCCGCCCCGCCATGTTGGTGGCGATGGTGATCATCTTGGGCCGGCCGGCCTGGGCAATGATGTCGGCTTCCCGCGCGTGCTGCTTGGCGTTGAGCACCTGGTGGGGCAGCTTCGCCTTCTCGAGCAGTTGCGCGATGATTTCCGAGTTCTCGATGGAGGTCGTCCCCACCAGGACCGGCTGGCCACGCTCGTAGCATTCGCGGATGTCGGCAATCGCGGCCTCGTATTTCTCACGCGTGCTCTTGTAAACGCGGTCGAGCTGGTCGTCGCGGCGGCTCTGGCGATTGGGCGGAATCACCACCGTCTCCAGGCCGTAGATTTCCTGGAATTCGTAAGCCTCGGTATCCGCGGTACCGGTCATGCCGGCCAGCTTGCCGTACAGACGGAAGTAATTCTGGAAGGTGATGGAGGCCAGCGTCTGGTTCTCTGCCTGGATAGCCACGCCTTCCTTGGCTTCGACCGCCTGGTGCAGGCCGTCGCTCCAGCGGCGACCGGTCATGAGACGGCCGGTGAATTCATCGACGATAACCACCTCGCCGTTCTGCACGACGTAATGCTGGTCCCGGTGGTACAGATGCCGCGCACGCAAGCCGGCGTACAGATGGTGCATCAGCGTGATGTTGGCAGGATCGTAGAGGCTGGCGCCCTCGGGCAGCAGCCCGGCCTGGGCCAGCAGTGCCTCGGCCTTTTCGTGCCCCATCTCCGTCAGGAACACCTGGTGGCTCTTCTCGTCCACCGTGAAATCGCCCGGCTTGGTGACGCCCTCGCCAGTGCGGGGATCGGCCTCGCCCTCCTGGCGGGTCAGGGCTGGCACCAGCTTGTTGATGGCGACGTAAAGCGCGGTCTGGTCTTCGGCCTGTCCGCTGATGATCAGCGGCGTACGCGCCTCGTCGATCAGAATGGAATCAACTTCGTCGACGATCGCGTAGTTCAGGCCGCGTTGCACTCGGTCCGCCACCTCGTAGACCATGTTGTCACGCAGGTAATCGAAACCGTACTCGTTGTTGGTGCCGTAGGTGATGTCGGCTGCGTAAGCCGCCTGTTTTTCCTGACGCGACATCTGCGGGAGGTTGACCCCCACCGTCAGGCCCAGGAAGTTGTACAGGCGACCCATCCACTGTGCGTCGCGGTTCGCCAGGTAGTCGTTCACCGTCACGACGTGCACGCCCTTGCCGGCCAACGCGTTCAGGTACACGGGCAGCGTCGCTGTCAGCGTCTTGCCCTCGCCGGTGCGCATCTCCGAAATCTTGCCGTTGTGCAAGGCCATGCCGCCCATCAACTGAACGTCGAAGTGGCGCATCTTCATGACGCGCTTGGACCCTTCACGAACCGTCGCGAATGCTTCCGGGAGCAGTGCCTCCAGAGCCTCGCCTGCTTCCAGACGTTTGCGGAACTCTGCGGTCTTCGCCTGCAATTGCTCGTCGCTCAGCTTCTCGAACGCCGGCTCCAGCGCGTTGATGCGGGCCACGACGCCGCGGTATTGCTTGAGCAACCGGTCATTGCGGCTGCCGAAGATTTTGGTGAGGATGTTGATGCCCATGAACGCCCGACGGCATTGCCGGTTTCCGGAACCGGCAACTCCGCGCAATCCTTATTCAGTCAAGAAGATGACGGCCACCCGAGTTGGCGGCCGACTTTCCCGATACCCTGAAGTACCGGGGGAGCGAAGCCCCTGATTCTACCGTTGCGCCGTAGGCGCAAGAGGGGTCGGGACAGCCGCTGCCGGGGGCGCGGCTGCACCGCCTGCACCGCCGGCGGCGGGGGCCGGTGCGGCGGGACGAACCGTCACAGGCGCGGGGGCCGGCGTAGCCTGGACGACGACCTTGGGGGGTTGCGGAGCAGCGGACGACGGCAGCGGCGCCACGGCCTTGGCCGGCGCAGCAGGAACCGCCGCCGGAGCCGCCTGCACCGGCGCAGGCGCCATCGCCAACTGCTGGGCCGGGAGGCTGCGGCTGGCTGTCATGAACTTGTGCGGATCCTGGGGGACGCCGCGGACCAGCACCTCGAAATGCAGGTGCGGACCCGTCGAGCGGCCGGTGCTCCCCACTTCGGCGACCTTCTGCCCGCGTTTGACCAGGTCGCCCTTCTTGACCAGCACTTTTGAGGCATGCGCATAACGGGTGATCAGGTCTTTCCCGTGGTCAATCTCGACCATGTTGCCGTAATCAGGACGGAACTCCTGCGTCACCACCACGCCACCGGCGGCTGCAAGGATGGCCGTGCCCGGGGGGGACTGGTAATCGATGCCCGTATGCAGCGCGGAGCGACCCGTAAACGGATCGATGCGCCAGCCGAACCCGGATCCTGCACCGCCAAAGGCGACCGGATGCTGGGTCGGGATCATCATGCTGCGCACCTTCTGCTCGAAGAGGCGGGACTCGACGACCGACATCAGATCGGTACGTTGTTCGGTCAGCCGGTCCAGATCGGCCAGGGTTTTTTGCAGCTCGTCCATGGTGAGCGGCCGGCCGGACACCAGCGCGCCACCTTGACCGGGCTTGGCCTTGATTTCGGCCGGATTGATGCCGGCCAGCCCAGACACACGCTCTCCCAGGGCCTCCAGCTGCAGCAGCTTGGCCTGCATTTCGCCCAGGCGCCTTGCCATTACGTCCAGGTTTTCGCGCATGAAACGGTCGCGCAAGGCGAACTCGTCCTTCACCACGAGCTTGACGAGGGAGCCAATAACGGGCCACCCTTCACGGGCGCCCTTGAGGAACACCCAGTGGTAAAGGCCGGCCGCGACCAGCATCAGCGCAAAGGACACGCTCAGGCCTGCCAGCAGAAGCTTGGTACCACTCAGATGTATCGCGCGGCTTCTGGCCAGCCAGGCATCCGTGATAATCAAATGCATCGTTGTTCCTCTCAACCCATCCCTCGGCCGATGACCCGCCGCAACCATCCAGTGACGCTGCTGCAGGCCACGCAGGATTCGCCCACGCTGGCTCGCCTGACAGAGCTGAGCAAGGACTCTGTCGCCCGTCTCAAGGCCATTGAACCGATGATACCGGCCGTCCTGCGCCCCGCGGTCACGGCCGGCCCGATTGACGGGCCGATTTGGTGTCTGATTGTTAACGGCAATGCCGCTGCCGCCAAGATTCGCCAGCTATTGCCGGCGCTAGAGGCTCATTTGCGCACCAAGGGCTGGGAGGTTAGCGCAATCCGGGTGAAAGTACAAATCCCCGGGGCCCGCTGAACCGCGCAAAGATCCTGAAATGCTAAAAATGCCAAGTCAGGTGGTGCCGATTGTCGGATTCGAACTGACGACCTACCGCTTACAAGGCGGGTGCTCTACCAACTGAGCTAAATCGGCGCGGCATCGATTCTACTTGACGCGCTTGAGAGCTGGACGTCCGGCACCGCCAGGGCGCGGCGGTTCCGGCTCCTCACCCTCGGCACGCGTGGTCGATTCAACGCTGGCAAGTATGGCCGGGGCTGGCCCGCCCTCGGTCCCCGCCGGGTCGGCCTCGAGACCGGGAGGCGGCACGCCATCTTCCATGGGAAAGGCCATGCCCTGACCGTTCTCGCGGGCGTAGACGGCCATCACACGTCCCACCGGGATCATGATGTCCCGTGCCACGCCGGCGAAACGGGCCTTGAACTCGATGTAGTCGTTACCCAGCTTCAACGCGCTGGTGGCGTCCATGCTGATATTCAGCACGATCTCGCCATCCTTGACGTACTCGCGAGGCACGCGCACCGTATCGTCCACCCGCACGGCCACATAGGGTGTTAGGCCGCTGTCTGTGCACCACTCGTAGAGTGCCCGGATCAGATAGGGACGGGTCGACAGGGTCCCGCTGGCATTCATCATCGGAACCAGCGCTTACTTGCGCATCACCTTTTCGGACGGGGTCAGTGCCTCGATATAGGCCGGGCGCGAGAAGATGCGCTCGGCGTACTTCAGCAGCGGCGCTGCATTCTTGCTGAGCTCGATGCCGTAGTAATCCAGCCGCCACAACAGCGGCGCAATGGCGACGTCGAGCATGGAGAAGTTCTCGCCCAGCATGTACTTGTTCTTCAGGAACACAGGCGCAAGCTGGGTCAGGCGGTCGCGAATGTGGGAGCGGGCCTTCTCGAGGGCCTTTTCATTGCTCTTGGCTGCGCGCGATTCCAGCGTGGACACGTGGACAAAGAGTTCCTTCTCGAAATTGAGCAGGAACAGGCGTACGCGGGCACGGTCGACCGGATCGCCCGGCATCAGCTGCGGATGCGGGAACCGCTCGTCGATGTACTCGTTGATGATGTTGGACTCGTACAGGATCAGGTCACGTTCGACCAGGATCGGTACCTGGCCATAAGGATTCATGACACTGATGTCCTCGGGCTTGTTGTAGAGGTCGACATCACGGATCTCGAAATCCATGCCCTTCTCGAACAGGACAAAACGGCATCGGTGGGAGAAGGGGCAGGTCGTGCCCGAGTACAGCACCATCATGGCGGGGAGCTCCTAAAGAAACAGAACCGGGGTGATCCGGCCTGCATGCAAACCGGATCAAAATAAAAAGAGTGGGCTGCATTGTCGCAAACCCACTCCACAAATAGCAAGTTTTGCACCATTTTGGTGCAAAAACGAGGTTTTATCTCGCTTACTTCACGTCTTTCCAGTAGGCGGCGTTGAGGCGCCAGGCCACCAGGGTGAAGATCAGGAGGAACAGCAGAACACCCACGCCCACCCGCACGCGGGTGTTCTGGGCGGGCTCGCCCATCCATTGCAGGAAGTTCACCAGGTCACCCACCGCCTGGTCGTACTGCAGCGGCGTCATGGCACCCGGGGTCACCTGCTCCCATCCCTTGAAGACATGCACTTCATGGCCGTGCTCTTCGCGGGTTTCATAAACGGGGCGGCGCTTGCCCTGCAGTTCCCAGAGGACGTGCGGCATGCCCACGCTCGGGAAAGCGAGGTTGTTCCAGCCCGTGGCCTTGCTGTCGTCCACGTAGAAAGTGCGCAGGAAGGTGTACAGGTAATCCGCACCCGTGCCGCCATGGCCGGACCGCGAACGCGCGATCACGGTAAGGTCGGGCGGGTTGGCGCCGAACCACTCCTTGGCTTGCTTCGGATCGATGGCCGACTTCATGGTGTCGCCAACCTTGTCGGTCGTGAACAGCAGGTTGTCCTTGATCTGCTCATTGGTGAAACCAATGTCCTGCAGGCGGTTGTAGCGCATGAAGGCCGCCGAGTGGCAGTTCAGGCAGTAGTTGACGAAGAGCTTGGCGCCGTTCTGCAGCGAAGCGTTGTCGCTGGTGTTGACCGGTGCCTTGTCCCAGGCGATGCTGTCACCGCCGGAGGCCTGGGCAGCGCCCACAAACAGGCTGAGCGCCGAAATCAGACCGAGTACGAGTTTCTTCATTTTTGTTGTCTCCAGCTCAGTGGGCGACGAAGTTGACACGGCTGGGTACCGGCTTGGGTTGACCCAGGCGGCTCCACCAGGGCATCAGCAGGAAGAAGCCGAAATAGAACAGGGTGCCGACCTGCGAGACGCGCTCGCCCACCGGCGACGGCGGCTGCACGCCCAGATAGGCCAGGATCACGAAGTTGATCACGAAGATACCGTAGAGGTACTTGTGCCAGTCCGGACGGTAACGGATCGACTTGACCGGGCTGTTGTCCAGCCAGGGCAGGAAGAACAGGATGATCACGGCACCACCCATGACGACCACGCCCCAGAACTTGGCGTCGATGGCCAGCATGAGCGCGCAAAGCACGACTGCACCACCCACCACCGCACCCTTGAACAGGGTCGGCAGCTTGAACTTGGTGACACCCAGCACGGCGCCCAGAATCACGCAGGCAATCAGCGCGTACATCATCTCGCTGGTGATGGCACGCAGCATGGAATAGAACGGCGTGAAGTACCAGACCGGGGCGATGTGCGCCGGGGTCTTGAGCGGGTCGGCCGGGATGAAGTTGTTGTACTCCAGGAAGTAGCCGCCGAACTCGGGCGCGAAGAACACGATCGCCGAGAAGACCATCAGGAACACGCCCACGCCCATGATGTCATGCACCGTGTAATAGGGGTGGAACGGGATACCGTCGGCCGGGGCCGTGGCAGACCAGCGATTGCCTTTGGGGCCGGCCTTGATTTCCACGCCATCGGGGTTGTTGGAGCCCACATCGTGCAGAGCCAGCAGGTGAGCGACGACCAGGCCCAGCAGAACCAGCGGCACGGCGATCACGTGGAAGCTGAAGAAGCGGTTCAGCGTGGCGTCGCCGACCACGTAATCACCGCGGATCAGCAGGGCCAGATCCGGGCCGATGAAGGGAATGGCGGAGAACAGGTTCACGATCACCTGGGCGCCCCAGTAGGACATCTGGCCCCAGGGCAGC
>DALYHW010000038.1:0-16605 GCA_031970695.1 Hylemonella sp. | reverse complement strand
GTACGTGAATTGGAAGCCACTCTCGAAATTGGTTTCGACCAGGTTGTGGGCGTTTTCCACCTGGCCCTTGGCGCGCGGGTTGCCCGCCTGGTTGACCACCGGCTGCACCTGCAGGCGCCGCAGCAGGTTCTTGAAGGCGCCGCCCATGCCGGCGCTGCCGGGGTCCATCATCAGGTGAAAGGGCACGCCATACATCTGCGCCTGCGGGCGCTGATCGATGGCGGCCAAAAAGGCCTCGGTCATGTTGACCACGCTCTCGCCACCGGCCACGTAGTGCACGAAGATGGAGCCCGAGCAGTGGTCCGTCAGCACGTACCGCGTAAGGCGCTGGCGCTTGATGCGCTCAAAGTTGCCAGGCTTGCCGCTGTAGAACTCGGCCGGCGCCATGTCCTGCATGCCGCTCTGGCCCTGGCCGGGCACGTAAAACAGCGTGCTGATGGAGGCGTCGATCTGCCAAACGTCGTTGGGATGGTCGCTGGCCAGCGCCTGCACCGGCTCGGGCTGGCGCAACTGATCGGGGTGCAGGCAGTAGCCGCGCAGGCCGCGCGCCACGGCGCTTTCGCACAGTTGGCGCGTCTCGCCCGTATCAGCGTCCACCACACTGGCAAACAGCGGGGCTTGGGCGCGCAGTTGCTGCAGCGACAAGCGCAGCGCCTGGATGGACTTGTCGTTGGCGCGGTAGCCTTCCATCATGTGGGCCGACAGGCGCCGTGCATCATCGAGGCTCAGGTTGGTGGTGCCGGCATCTTGCCGGCGCTTGCGTTGGGGTTTCACGGTCACGTCTTTCAGGCGGCGCATGAGGGTGGCGCGGCTCAGCCCCAAGTGCTGACAGGCGTCGGCATAGATGGCTTGCTTGCCGCCGTGGCCACCATCGGCGGCACGGCGCTGCACATCCAGCAGGGCCTCGATCAACGAGGGGCTCAGGGCACCGGGCATGAGCGTGGCTTAAGCAGTCTTTTTGGTGCTGCCGGTGGTGGCGGGCAGCGGGTTTTGCTCGTTCCAGGTTTGCCACTCGGGCTTGCTGCCCAGCTCGGGCAGGTTGAACTCGTCGCGCAGCATGACCAGGTCCTTCATGATGTTGCCCACCAGGCCAGCCAGAAAGACGTCGTGCAGGCCGCGCTCGTCGCCATGGTTGTTGATGGTCATCAGCGCATGGCGCAACGCGCCGCAGACCATGCCCTCGATCTCGGTGGCAATGGCGGTGGCTTCTTGCTTGATGCCTACCAGCTGCTCGTCAGGGGGCAGCTTTTCAATGCGCTTGAGGTCGCGCTGCAGTTTGTCGATGCGCTTGTGCAAACCGGCACGCACCTCTTCGGCTGCACCGTGTTCGGCGCGCAGCTCGCGCAGGGCGGTGCGCAGCTCTTTGACCGACATGGTGGCCACGTCGTCCAGACTGAGCTCCCCGGTCTGGCCCGTCAGCTCCAGTTCTTCGATCTGCTCGTCGTCCAGAACCAGCATCTCGAAGAGCTTGGTCTGGTTGCCTATGGCTTTCAAAAGCGGCGTTGACGCCGCATTTGAGAATTTCACAGCCGAGTTCATGAACCTCTGTGCCACCCGAGTCTCAATCCCCAGCACCTCAAGCCGCGCCAGAAAGTTTCCGTGGGCGCAAGCCTCTTTAAGCACACGCAAACCACGGCCTACCTCCAAACAGGCTTCCACGCTGCGGCGCATGTTGGATGCAATGTCGCGCTGGATCAGGTCGGGGTCGGTGGCGTCGGCGGGGAGTTGGTAGCCCAGCCTCTGCGCCACGGCGCGCACGGCGCTGGCGTGCTGTTCGGCGGCCAGTTCGGTGCTGACGGCATCTGCGCGCATCAGCGCCATGGCCGAAGCCACCTTGGGCTGGTCGATGGAGGCGTCGGAAAAGTCTGCTGGAAGGGTTTTTTTGGGGCGTGCCATGATGATGGTGTGGTTAGTCGGGGTTGCGGGTAAAGCGGTTGCGGGCTTCATCGACCCGGCGCTGGGCGGCGTCGATGGTGGTGAATACCTTGATGGCTTGTTGCGGCAGGGTGGGCGTCAGGCGCCAGTGGCCAGTGCCTTCATCGCGCTGGGCCATGCCGGCGGTGCGCAGGTTGTCCAGGTCGCGGGTGATCAGCGACTGCGATACGTGCAGCGTGGCTGCCAGGCCCGATGGTGCAAAGCCATGCACCACGTCGCCAAACATGGTCAGTACCAGCCGCAGCATGCGCTGCTGGGCGGCGTTGGTGTAGTTGGTCTTGCGGGTCATGGGGTCTTTCCAGAAAATTTGACGCTATGGAAGAAGCCGGTCTGCACGATGCGATCGCCAGTGAGGACGTAGTACGGATCAGCGCCTGCGTTACGGAGGACCGCTAGATAGACCGCACCTGGGCTCTGCCTACCCGCCTCGTAGTTGCACTGGGTGTGCTTGGTGACGTTGCCAAGGGCGCCCATGGTTTCCAGCGTCAAGCCAAGCCGTTGGCGTTCTTCGCGCAGGCGCGCACCCTGGGCGGTACGGAGCCGCGTTATTGCTGTATTCATGACGTCAACGTTCCGTCCTTGATGCCCAGAAGCACGGCGACGCGATGCGCCTGGCCATAGTTGCCCTTCTTCTTGCCAGAGAGCACCTGGTAGACCAGCCCTTGCTTGACGCCATGAGTTCGCGCCCAGTGGGCAACCGTGATCCCGCCTCGACGTAGTTCCGCGTGTGCTTGCGAAGGCGTTTTCAATTTCTGACTGATCATGGTTTAATGGCGGAGAGGTTCAACCGTTTTATCCATTATGGTCCAATTTTATGAACCGTGCAAGTATTACCACCTCAATCGCTGACCGATTCAAGACGGAACGGAATAGGCTTGGTCTTTCTCAGACGAAGATGGGCGAGATTCTTGGGGTTGGAAAAACTACCATCATCAACTGGGAAAAGGGCCTTGGAACACCTGATACGGGCCAACTTTCTAAACTAGCGACATTCGGAGGCGACACCCACTACATCGTGACGGGCTACCCGCATGGGGTTCGCGAGGACGTCAGACCGCCCCTGGATCCAGATCGATCGCCGCCATGGCAGGGACAGGCTGCTGAGCTGCCGACAAAAGCGACGGCCATAAACGCCGCAGCCCGCGACGCCTACGTCTATGTGCCTCGGTACGACGTGCAGGCCAGCGCCGGCAACGGCAGCGTGGTGCATGACGAGGCGATCGTGGATCACCTGGCGTTCAAGCGCGAATGGGTGGTGGGCGCCATGGGGCTGGACCCACGACACCTGGCGCTGATCGACGTGGTGGGTGACAGCATGGTGCCCACCATCGGTGATGGTGATTTGCTGTTGATCGATACGCGCCCGGCTGGCGTGCGCAGCGACGGTGTTTACGTCATCAACCTTGGCGGCGCGCTGCTGGTAAAGCGGTTGCGACTGCGGATGTCGGGCGAGGTGGACGTGGTGAGTGACAATGACCGCTACGGCACAGAGACCATTGGCGGTGATCAGCTAGAACAGCTGCAGGTTCTTGGACGCGGCGTCTGGCAGGGGCGGCGAATCTGACGGCAACACCGACAGTGGGTTTCGCATATTGGTAAACGTGTGCTGAAAAATTTCGCTTAATGAGCGAGCCAGCTGACCTGGGAGGCGGCAAACAGTGAACGGAACAAGCCTGATTGTTATGGCGCTCGTGCTGGGCATCGGCATGCTGCTCGTGCGCAGGACGTTCAAATCGGGTGCACCACCGCGTGTCACTGACGCTTCATACACGCCGCGACCAAATTCGGGGGCTCCAGTTTCGACATCCATTTCTACAACGGACAGCGATGGCACATCGCCTTCTGTTGGGTTTTCGTTTGGCACACCGTTGATCAAGATGGTTGGACGTGAGCGCATGCATGATGCGTACTGGATCGTCATGAACGAATTGCGTGGCGAGGGCCTGCGCCGCGAGATGCTGGAACAACTGGAGTCCGCGGTACTGCACCCTGATGGCTGCTCAGACCCAGTAGCTGAACTCTACAAGGCATTTGGTGACGTCCAGTGGTATTGGCCGCGCTGGAATGAACAATGTGATGACCTTTATGGAGGTGGCGAGCCCGTGCCGGAGTACACGCCGCCACCCACTGATCTTGAAATATTGATGTCGTTCAAGAAGGACGAGCTGCTGCAGATGGCTGCGACGGCAGGTGCTGTAGCCAGGAAGTCAAGTACCAAGCCTGTCATCGCGTCAGCCTTGCTTGCCATCGAACCAGCTGCGCTTGAAGCGTTGGTTGCTCCATACCGCAGGCCGGTGCATTTGGCCGCGTTGCGTAAAAAACGTCAATGGATGGCCAAGTCGTTGTTCAGCAGGATCGATGCCATCGCCCTTGAGCGCGAAAAGCGTGAAGAACATTTTTCTCCAGAGTGGCTGCGTTGGCACCCCTATGTAGGTTTCGTCTGCGGTAGTGACAACGCACCCAGGAAGTGCAAGAAGCTCAACGGCAAGATGCTCCTGGCTACTGAAGCCAAGGTGCAATTTCCTGAACTTCCGTGTGACCGAATCGATTGTTGGTGCCGGACGGTGTGGTATTCCAGGATGGCAGCGGTTCGGAACGGTGGCAAATAAAGTACGTGAAGGGAGGACGATATGTCACGCAGGTCAGGTGCAGGTGCCAAAAATCTGGTGGTGTTTTTGTTCGGCGTGGCCATCCTGGTGGTTGGTACGGCGCTCCAGCTGGGCGTGCAGCTGCTTACGTGGTTGATGAGTCTTTTCCAGCGCAAGCGCACCCATGCGGGCGCAGATATGGCGATGCAAATGAACCACGGTCCTACGGTCGTCATTGGCGACAACAAACTTATATTCGATGTCCCGGCCACGCAGTCAATGCCTCCACCAACGGGGGATGCGCAATACGACGCACTGGCACGCCATATGACCCTGAATCAGTGGGACGAGGCACGGAGCCAGTTGCAACGAATTGCCTACACCATGCTCCACGCCAGCCAGGCCGAGAAAGACAGGTTCACGGCGGTGATGAAGGAGTTTGCGGCACGTGACCCACTTCTTTCACAGGTGCTTGGCACCGTGATGCCTATCGTGCGCCAGCAGCCTGGCACATTGCAAAGCGGCATCTACAAGCATCTACCTGGTGTGGACCCAGAGCAGGCCCGCTACGCCCTTTATTTTGGCGAGCAGCTGGGGTTGTTGCGCCGGGTGAAGAAGGGCAACAGTTACCGGCTTTACGAACCAGGAATGATCATTGATCCGGAGGATGCGGGTAAAAACAAAGCCCGGCCGAAGCCGGGCTGAAAACATCTTGCGATGCCCGCTCAGGGAGGAAAAGCGGGGGAGCATAGCGCCCCGTGCGAATTCTATCCACACGATCAGATAACGCACCCATCTCGCCGTCTAGAAATTCCTGATCAACACCTCTCCAGCGGCCTTCTTGGACGTGGCACGTATCGAATAGCGCGTGGTCACGCCTTCAATGGCGAAATTGCCAAACGTGTCGCGGACTTCCGGCCGGTCATTCAGGCTGAGGATGAATTTGCCTTTGATCGTGGCCAGCAGATCGGCCAGCGCGCTGAAGTCGTCACGGCTGAACAGACCCTTGCCATAGTCGACCTCGCAGCCCCAGTACGGCGGATCAAGGTAGAACAGCGTGCCGGGCTTGTCAAAGCGCGTAATCACATCCTGGTAGGGCCGGTTCTCGATGAATACCCGGCTCAGGCGCAGATGCGCCTCGCTCAAATCTTCCTCCAGGCGTAGCAGGTTCAGGCGTGGCCCCTGCGTGGCGGCAATGCCAAAGGTCGGAGCACGCACGCGCGCCCCGAAACCACACTTGTTGAGGTAATAGAACCGCGCCGAACGCTGAATATCGGTCAACGTCTCTGCCGGCGTCTGCATGAAGCGGTCGAATTCGTCACGCGCCACGAGCATCCATTTGAACTGCTCGACCAGCGCGACCAGGTGGTACTGGACACAGCGGTACAGCGTCACCAGGTCGCGGTTGATGTCGTTGATGATCTCGACCTTGCTTTCGGGCTTGCGAAACAGCACCCAGGCTGCCCCGGCAAACACTTCGCAGTACGCATGGTGCGCAGGCAGACTTTGCACGATGCGATCGGCAAGGCGGCTTTTGCCACCCTGCCAAGCCAACGGGCTGTTGAGCATCGTAGGGGTTCAGCACCCCGAACAAACAATAAAACGTTTTCGTTAGTGTTGTACGCGCGCGCGCGGCACAGTGCCGGCCATGGAAGATGTCGCGCAACGCACGTTGGTGGCTGCTCTGACGCTGTCAGCGGCTGCGCTGGTGGGCATATCGGTGGACGAAGGCTTTACCGCCCGTGCCGTGCCCGACGCCGTGCGTGGCATGGCCGTCCCCACCGTAGGTTTTGGCAGCACGCAAGGCGTGCGCCCTGGTGACTCCACCACGCCGGTGGCGGCTTTGCAGCGCCAGCTGCGCGAGGTGCAGCAGTTTGAAGGCGCGCTCAAGACGTGCGTGCGGGTACCGCTGCACCAGTACGAGTACGACGCCTACATCAACCTGGCCTACAACATAGGTGCACCGGCGTTTTGCAATTCCACGCTGGTGCGTCGTCTCAACGTGGGCGACTACCGCGGTGCCTGCGAGGCCATTTTGATGTGGCGCCGCGCTGCCGGGGTGGACTGTTCGCATCCCAATGAGGTTTGCAGTGGCCTTTGGAAGCGCCGCATGCGCACCTACCAGCAATGCCTTGGGCAGGAGCCGCAGCCATGATGAGCTGGCGCCTGGTGCTGACCGACGTTTTGCTGCTGGTGCTGGCGGTGCTGCTGGGCTTTGTGCTGGGGCAACGCCACCAGGATGCAGCATGGCGTGCACGCCAGGACGAGCAGGACAAGGCAACAGTGACCGCCATGCAGGACGAGCGCGCCCGCGCCGATGCGTTGGTGACCAGGACCGTGCAGCAGCAGCTGCAAATTGATTCTTTGCGCAAGGAGCGCCAACATGAAATTGCCCGTGCCACTACTGGTCAGCCTTGCCTGCGCGATGCTGCTTTGCGCGTGCTCGAACACGACACCCCCGGCATCCGCCTGGTGCCCGAGCCCGCCAGCGCTGCTGCTGCAGCGCCAGCCGCCGCTGCCGCCGCTGCCGGTAACGATGCGGCAGGCGCCGACGGCACCGGCCTCGGCACCGCAGACACCGCAGGCACCGCAGACCAGCGCTTTGCCACCGACACGCAGGTAGGCGGGTGGATTGTGGCGGCCGGGGCCGCGCATAAGGCATGCGTGCAGCAGCTCGATGCGCTGATCGACTGGCACCTTAAAGAACCCTTGCACCAGGCAGCAACGCCATGATGATTGAAGTGACTCTGACCAACCTGATCCTGATCGCCACCGTCATGATCAGTGGCGTATGGGCATTGCTCAAGATGCTGGCGGTGCAGTTTCGCAAGGACTTTCAAACGGGGCTGGAGGCGCTGGAGCGCGCTGACCGCCTGCAGCACGCCGACCTTAACGCGCGCCTTGAAGCCATCCAGGAGGCCGGCAAGGCCGAAGCGGGCCAGTGGAACCGGGTGGAGCGCGAGCTGATGTCGCTCAAGGCCGAGCTGCCGCTGCACTACGTGCGGCGCGAGGACCACGTGCAGACCATGGCGCAGATCATGACCAGGCTGGACTCCATCACCTTGCGCATCGAAAACATTCTGCTTAAAAGGACCACGCCGTGAAACCTGAAGAAATGGCCTTGCTGGCACAGCGCGCGCGCCGCGAGTTCATGCGCTGGGTGCTGCTGCTGACGGCCAATTTGAACCGACCCGCCGAATCAACCTTGCGCATGCTGCTGGGGGTGGTGCAAGCGGAATACCCCGACGCCACCGACCTTGAGGTACGCCGCGAGCTGGACTACCTGGAGGAACGGCACCTGCTGTCCATCCGCACCGACCCGCTGGGGCAGATACGCGTCAAGCTGGAGCGCTCGGGCATAGACATTGTCGAGCGCACGGTGGACTGCGACCCGGGCATCGCACGGCCGCCTGCAGGTTGATGCGACCATGGGGCGCAAAAGCAAACTGGCGCGCCTGGCGCCCGAGGTCAAAGGCTACATAGAGACGCGCCTGGCCGAAGGGCGCATGACGCTCGACGAGCTGATTGACGACTTGCGCGCGCGCTTTCCTGGCGAACAAGGTGCCGGGACACTGCCCAGCCGATCTGGCCTGGCGCGCTACGGCGCAAGGCTGGAGCGCAGGCTCAACGCCATCAAGGCCAGCACCGAAGCCGCGCGGCTGATCCGCGACCAGGCCGGTGACAGCGAGGACGCCAGGTCCGAAGCACTGACAGCCTTGGTGCAGACCGAGTTGTTCGAAGCCATTCTGTCGCTGCAGGAAGCCGACGACCCCAACCTGGACGTGGGCGAGCGCGTGGGCATGCTGAGTGCCGCCGCCAAGAACATTGCCACGTTGACGCGCTCAAGCGTGGCGCTCAAAACCTTCCAGGCCAAGGTATGCGAGCGTGCCGAGGCCGTGGCCGCCAACATGGAGAAGATCGCTTCCAAGGGCGGACTATCAGCCGAATCCGTACAGACCCTGCGCCGCGAGATTTTGGGCATCGCCGCATGACACAGGTTCCGGTCAGGCTGCCCAATACCGCCCTGGTGGATGCACCGGCGGTGTTGATGGATTACCAGAAGCGCTGGGTGGCAGACCCATCACCGCTCAAGGTCGAAGAAAAAAGCCGCCGCACCGGCCTGACCTGGGCCGAGGCGTCAGACAACGTGCTGTCGGCCGCATCGCACCGCAGTGCCGGTGGCCAGAACGTGTATTACATCGCCTACAACCAGGACATGACCATTGAGTACATCCAGGCCTGCGGCATGTGGGCACGGGTGTTCAACTACGCGGCCAGCGAGATTGAAGAGGGCTTTTGGGACGGTCAGGATGATGCTGACAAGCACATCAAGACCTACACCATCAAGTTCCCCGGCTCGGGCTTTCGCATCGTCGCGTTGTCCAGCCGGCCATCGAACCTGCGCGGCCGCCAGGGCACCATCGTCATTGATGAGGCCGCCTTCCACGAGAAGTTGGCCGAGCTGTTGAAGGCCGCATTGGCCATGCTGATCTGGGGTGGCAAGGTGCGCGTCATCAGCACCCACAACGGCGTGGACAACCCGTTCAACGAGCTGGTCAACGACATCCGCGCCGGCAAGCGCAAGGGCGTGGTGCACCGCGTCACGTTCAAAGAAGCGGTGCAGGACGGCCTGTACCGGCGGGTGTGCATGCGTCTTGGCAAGGAATGGTCTGCCGCCGATGAGGCGGCGTGGATGGCCGACGTCTATGCCTTCTATGGCGACGGCGCCACCGAAGAGCTGGACTGCATCCCCGCAAATTCTGGCGGAGCCTGGCTGAGCCGTGCGTTGATTGAGTCGCGCATGAACTCCGCCACACCGGTGCTGCGCTGGGAGTGCAAGGCGGGGTTCGAGCTGCTGTCCGACGCGGTGCGCAGGGCCGAGTGCAATGACTGGCTGGTGGAGCACCTGCTGCCCCTGCTGGAGGCGTTGCCTAAGAATGCCATTAGCTTCAACGGTGAAGACTTCGGCCGCACGGGCGACCTGACCGTTCACGTGCCGCTGCTGCAGCTGCAGAACCTGGTGCGCAAGGTTCCCTTCATTGTGGAGCTGCGCAACGTGCCATTCCGCCAGCAAGAGCAGATTGCGTTCTTCCTGCTGGACCGTCTGCCCCGCTTCATGGGCGGGGCTTTTGATGCACGGGGAAACGGTCAGTTTCTGGCCGAGGTGGCCATGCAGCGCTACGGTGCCAGCCGCATCCAGCAGGTCATGCTGTCCGAGAGCTGGTACCGCGAGCACATGCCGCCCGTCAAAGCGGCGCTGGAAGACGGCACGCTCACCGATCTGCCGAAGGATGCCGATGTTCTGGCCGACCTGCGCGCCGTGCAGATGGTGCACGGCGTGCCCCGCATTCCAGAAACTCGCACGACGGGAGAAGACAAAGGAAAACGCCACGGTGATGCAGCGGTGGCCGTCGCACTGGCTTACTTTGCCAGCCGCGAAATCAATCTCGGCCCGGTGAACGTCACTTCGCGCCCGCGCAAGTCCCTGACTTCGGTGGGTGACATCAACATGCGAGGCTACTCATGATGGTGAACCGGTCTATGTTGATCGACCACGTGGCAACCCGTGCCAGGTCGATCGACTTTGCAGCACTGGGGCTGCTGCTTCCCAACCCAGACCCTATCCTGAAATCCCAAGGCAAGGATGTGTCGGTCTACCGCTCCATGCTGAGTGATGCGCTGGTGGGCGGCTGTGTGCGCCGGCGCAAGGCCGCCGTGCGTGGCATGGACTGTGGGCTGGAGCGTGGCGCGGGGTCAGCGCGCATCACCAAGGCAGCACAACAGATGTTGGATGCCCTTGATGTGCCAGCCATCATGGGGCAGATGATGGACGCCGCTCTATACGGCTACGCACCGCTGGAGGTGATGTGGCAGGACCGTGGCGGCCTGCTGATGCCCCAAAGCGTGGTGGGCAAGCCGCCCGAGTGGTTTGTTTTCGACCCGGAAAACCAGTTTCGGTTTCGCACACGTGCGCAGCCACTGGAGGGTGAGCTGCTACCCGAGCGCAAGTTTCTGCTCGTGCGGCAAGACGCAACGTACCAGAACCCCTACGGATTCCCGGATCTGAGCATGTGCTTCTGGCCGCTGGTCTTCAAGAAGGGTGGACTGAAATTCTGGCTGGCGTTCACCGAGAAATTTGGTAGCG
Organism: Hylemonella sp.; assembly: GCA_031970695.1. GTDB lineage: Bacteria > Pseudomonadota > Gammaproteobacteria > Burkholderiales > Burkholderiaceae_C > Hylemonella. The sequence continues at coordinate 5,937 of DALYHW010000038.1, read as the reverse complement.
CTTTCAGCGTGGGTAAGCTGCCTCGCAATTCCAGCTCCGAAGAGCGTGCCTCGTTGTTGAACGCCCTGGAGGCGTTGATTCAGGACGGTGTGGCCACGATTCCGGACGATGGGTCCGTCGAGCTTATCGAGATGGCAGGCAAGGCGGCCAGCGCCGATCTGTATGAGCGCCTGGTACTGCATTGCCGCAGCGAGATATCCATCGCTCTGCTGGGGCAGAACCAAAGCACCGAGTCCAGCGCCAACCGTGCCAGCGCCCAGGCCGGCCTGGAGGTGACGCGCGACCTGCGTGACAGTGACGCGCGCATGGTGGCATCGGCTTTCAACACGCTGTTGCGCTGGTTCTGCGAGCTGAACTTTTCGTCGGCCGACCAGGCACCAGTCTTCAACATCTGGGACCAGCAAAGCCAGGACGAGCTGCAGGCATCCAGAGACCACTCCAACTACGAAGCCGGTGCCCGGTTCACCAACGACTATTGGATGCGCGCGTATGGCTACCAAGAAGGCGATTTACAGGTGGCAGGTAATGTGCAGGTTTCGGCCACGGCTGTGCCGAACTTGCCCGGTGGCACGCCGGCTTTTGCTGACCCGCTAGCCAGTGCGCAACTGCCCAGCCCGGTGCAGGACATCGAAGACACCCTGGTGCAGGTCACCCAAAGGCCATGGACCCAGGTGGTGGCACAAATTCAGGCCGAAGTGGACCGATCCGCCAGCCTGCCAGAGCTGCAGCGCAGCCTCGTGCTGCAGTACGCGGCGCTGGACACTGCCGAGCTGGAAAAGCTCATGACCGCAGCCTTCGCGCTGGCGCAACTGCGTGGCCTGGCCGGCATGGACCAGGCACCGCCCGCGCTCGACCAGAACGATGCGTTGAAGTTTGCTGAAAGCCTGCAAGGGCAGTCCCGCACGTTGGAGCAGTTGAGCACAGGGCTGCAACAGTTGCAGGGTGACGTGGCTGCACTGGGGGCACGCGAACCGGTGGTGGTGAACAACATCATCCACCCCAGCGAGGTGCCGGTGTCCGTGACCAACACAGTGCAGGTGCCAGAGCAGGCAGCCCCGGTGGTCCATATGGCTGCGCCCCAGATCACGGTGCAGCCCGCCGACGTGGTGGTCAACAACACGCACCCCAGCGTAGCTGTGCAAGAAGTTGAACGCGACCCCGAAAGCGCCGACATCGTGCGCACGCGCACCACCTACACCATTTAACGGAGAGTCTGACATGGCCATCGTTTACGCAGCGTCGGTGAAATCAGCACGCATGAGCGCGGTGCTGACGGCCATAGGTGCTTCAGGGTTCTTGAAGCTCTACACCGCATCGGGCGGCACATTGCTGGCCACCTTTGCGCTCGCTGCCACGGCAGGAACCGTGACCGGTAATGTGCTCACGCTGTCCGATGCCAATGGCGCCGCAGCGGGCATTCTCAACACCACGGGCTCGGCCGCCGGCGTGGCAACCTATGCACGGGTCACCACCGCGGCCGATGCCGACGTGATTACGGGCCTGACGGTGGGAACCGCCGGGACCGACGTCGTGCTGGACAACAACAACATCGCGGTGGGGCAGGCTGTGACCATCAACAGCGCAACCTTCACGCACGCCTAGGAGTTCTCATGACCAAATCGAATGACGTGTTGATGTTGCCGCTGGATAGTGGCAACACGGGCAAGAAGATCAAGGTCAAGGTATCAACGGTGGGCGCCAACCAGGTGGTGGAGTATTACTTCATCCCATCTTCGGAGCGCGACCAGGTGGGGAACTACAAATTCTCCGTGCCGGCCCAGGCTATCCCCACGGCCGTACATACAGGTACCACCACAGGCTTCATGTTTCTGATCAACCCGGCCACCAGCACCGTGATGGTGTCTTTGGACAGGCTGACGCTGAAGCAGAATTTTTCCACGACCTTGGCCGTCGATTTGATCGCGCCCATCATCCGGCTCAACCGTATTTCGTTCACAGGCACTTTGTCGGCCGCGTCCATCACCCCCGCCAAACGGCGCACCAGCGATGCGGCACCGCAAGCGCTGCTGGCGACGGCGTCGACCGGCCTTACCGTGACGAACGTGGCCACGTTGTACGAGTTCATCGGACAGACCATGGACCTGGTCACCGGTGGCGGTGGCCACTGGTCGGTGCAGACCGACGAATACAACCCGCAAGGCGAGGACGATGAGCCCGTGCTGGCACCCGGCGAAGGGCTGGTGCTGTGGAGCCAGCTGGCTGTGACCACGGCCAACCGCAAGCTGGCCATCAACGGTGCCTGGAAGGAATGGACCTGAGCTGAGCTGACGCTGGGGCAACACGCATGAGCTGGGCGCTGATTGATGGTGTGCTGCTGTGCGACGCCTTTGCGGCGCCGGCAGCTGCAGGTTCATTTGCGCTCAACGACGGCCTGCCAGGACAGGGGTTTGCTGCCCCAGCTGCAGCCACTGCACAACCGGTGGATGCCGTGCTGGGCCTGTCCACCTGGCAGGGCACTGCCACGGGTGCATCAACCGGATCACTGGCCAGCACTGAGGTAGGAACCGACGTAGCGGCGATATCTGGTGCCGTGGACGTACAAGGTGCACTGGCCGCTGGCGAGACTGGCGCTGATGCGGCATCGGTGCTCGGTACCGTGGCCATAGCGGGTGCCACAGCTTCCATTGAACCTGCTGCCGATTTCGCCTCCATCAGTGGCGTGACGGGCGTGGCCGGTGCGCTGGCCTGTACCGAACTGGCGGTGGATGTTGGTGCCGTATCTGGCACGGCGGACGTGACGGGCGTTCTGGCGGTAACTGAATCGGCAGCTGACTCCGGGTCGGTGCTGGGCGTGGTGGCAAGCAACGGCATTGCCGGTGCGCTGGCGTGCGTGGAGACCGCGCAGGACGCGTGCAGCATTGCAGGCAGCGTTGACGTGGCTGGTGCCATGGCTGCCACCGAAAGCGGCATGGACACCTGCGCCATTGCGGCCGTGGTGGATTGCTTCGGTGCGCTGGCGTGCGTTGAAGCGGCGCTGGATGTGGCTGCTGTTGCCGGGGCACTGGACATTGTCGGCGTGTGCGCCGTGGTGGAGTCTGGCGCCGATGGTTGCGTCATTACCGGCATTGCCACCAACTTGTCGCCCATTACGGGCTACCTGGCTGCCAACGAGGATGCCGTTGCCGACGTGATGGCGGCATGGGGCGTTGTGACCCAGGATGCACCGCCCGCACCACAACCGCAGGCCAGCTGGGCCGCCTTCAGGGTGCGCAGAACTGCACCGGCGCATGGCGTGGTGCCACAACAGCGTCACGCACAACGCAGACGCCAGCGCGATGAAGACGTGCTGCTGCTAAAGGTGGCCTGACGTGCCAGGCATTGCAGTCGGCTTTGGTACGCCGTATCAGGAGCAGATCGACTTTCTGCGCAACAAGCTGCGCCTGCCCACGCAGCGCTGGGACGACATCCAAAAGAGCGCCCACGACCGCGCCTTTATCGTGGCCGGTGCGGCCAAGGCTGATTTGCTGGCCGATCTGCAGGACGCGGTGGTGCGCGCCGCGCAGGGTGGCGGGCTGGAGCAGTTTCGCAAAGACTTCAAGGCCATCGTGGCACGCCGGGGCTGGAGCGGATGGACCGGCGAAGGCACAGCTGCGGGCGAGGCCTGGCGCACGCGCGTGATCTACCAGACCAACCTGACCACCAGCTACTGGGCTGCCAGGTATCAGGAGATGACTGACCCGCAGTACCTGCGCTGGCACCCATTCTGGCGCTACGTGCACAGCGACGCCGTGGCGCACCCGCGCCCGCTGCATTTGGCATGGGACGGCCTGACGCTGCCGCACGACCACCCATTCTGGCAAACGCACTTCGCGCCCAACGGCTGGGGTTGCCAATGCCGCATCGTGCCCGTAACGCGCGCCGAAGGCGAACGCGCGGCCAAGGCCGGCAAGAACGTTCCTCCAAGTGGCTGGGACCAGATCGACCCCAAGACGGGCGTCCAGGTCGGCATCGACAAGGGATTCGACTACGCGCCAGGGGCGAGCGTTGCCAGGAATTTCCAGAGTCTGATCGACGACAAGCTCATCCGCCTGGACGCCCCGATTGGCGCCGCCATGTGGGAGGAGTTGAAGCCGGTGCTGGCGCAGGAACGCCTGGCAGCGTGGCAAGCCCTATTCGATGTCACTCGCCAGACCATGCAGGCTGGCGCCAATACCTTGCAGGTACACACGGTGGCACCGGCCACCGTGGCCGATCTGGCAGCGAACGATGTGGTGCTGGAAAACGCTGCGGTGTGGATGCGAGACACCGAGCTGCTGCACGCACTGCGCGAAACCAAAGTGGAGCGCGGTGCCGCATTGCCAGAGGATGTGTGGCGCAACCTGCCCACGTTGCTGCAGGACGCCACACCCTACCTGGACACTGTGGACCATGCACTTATCTACACCATGGACCTTGGCGAGACAGTTGGCAAGGTGGTAGTGCGGGTGAACTACAACGCCAAGGGACGCTTTGAAGGCGTCAGAGCAAGGCTCGTGTCAAACTTTATGCAGACGGGTGGTATAGTGGCTCCTGGTGATCTGCAGTCCGCCAGGTACAAGGAGCTGAAATAAGGTGAGCGGTATCGCCGGATTCGAACCGGATCATGTCGACCTTAGCAGGCCCACAACCTTTCCTCTAGGAAACCCACCGCTCGACTCGCATTATAGGAATAACGGGGCGGTCAAGCCCACCATCCCCGTGTGGCTTAGGTCCTACGGGCTAGTTTGCGATTTGGTGCAAGTTGCGATTTGGTGCAAGTTGTTCATAGGATGAGCAGCAAACGCCATGTCCGTAGAAAGTCGTGCACCGGTAAGGTCCGACATCCAGACGCGTTGAAGGCTTCTGGAGCCATCGCGTCGTTGAACCGCAAGAAGGGTTACCAAGGACCCATGAACGCCTACCGCTGCGCGTTTTGTGGCGGATTCCATATCGGTCACCGTCCCAAACGCTAGTATGAGCGCGCTGTCATCAAAATTGCGGATGTGGGAGCACGAAGGCCAGAAGGGGTTGGTCTATTTTTGCCAAGGGTGCTGCATGCACCACAGCGTACGTATTGCAGCCCCAAACGGTGGCCCATGCTGGTCGTGGAACGGGGATGTTGATAGGCCGGTGTTTTCTCCAAGCGTTCTTGTGACCGGTGTGGAGCACCCCACGGACGAGCAAATCGACCAATACAACCGATCCGGACGGCTGCCCGGCCCAACTGATCGTCGCTGCCACACTTTCGTTGGCTGCAATGGAGCGCAACCAGGTGAAGTGATCTTCCTGCCCGACTGCACACATGCGCTCGCGGGTACTGTGCAGCCTCTGCCAGACCTTCCGTACTTTATGTATTAACCGAACCACCTCCTATGCCAAATGAGTCTCCCCATCTAGTTTTTGTTGTGGTAAAGCTTCTTTAGAAATTCACCTCGTTTTTATCCCATTGAGTACCTGAGAATCCCCAAATATCTCACTTCTCACCCTTCAAATATCTCACTTCCGGTCAAGTGGTGCCATCACGGGAATGCCTGCCGACAAGCGCCGCATCGATGCAGTGCTGATGGATGTGCAAATGCCCGTTATGGATGGACTGGAGGCCACGAGAATTCTGCGCCAGGAACACCAACTGCTCGACTTGCCGATCATTGCCATCACGGCCGGAGTCGAGACGAAAGACCGCCAGAAATGCCTTGCGGTGGGAATGACAGATTTCCTTGCAAAACCCATCAGCATGACTGCCCTGTGCCGGATCATCCAGCTCCATTGCAAGCGCCAGAAAGTGCCTCCTGCATCACCCGCCATCGAGGATCATGCCGTCGACACCCTGGACAATCCCCCCGGCTTCGATTTGATGTCGGCCATCGACCGCCTCGGAGGTGATGTAGCCACCTACGTCCGCTTGATGAAAAAATTCCTGGGGAGCCTGGAGACCACACGGCGCAGTCTGCACGAGCA